>CAYIIQ010000001.1:0-4276 GCA_964363545.1 Candidatus Woesearchaeota archaeon
CGACAATGGACTACCAACAGAAAGACTAGTTGAAAAAAGAAAAAATGTAAAAAGCAAAGAAATGCCAAGATCAGAATTCGTCAAGTTATGCATGGAATTTTTAAAAGAAGAAAAGCAAAGATTTATACAAGACTGGAAAAATATTGGTATAAGTTGTGACTGGAGCATGCTTTATTCAACCATCGATGAACATTCAAGAAAAATTTCGCAATGGTCTTTTCTCGATTTATACAAAAAAGGACGGTTGTACAGAAAATACGCTCCTGCAATGTTCTGTCCAGAATGTAGAACAGGAGTTTCGCAAGTAGAAGTTCAAGATAAAGAGCTTGATTCAAATTTTAATGATATTATTTTTAAAGTTGATGGAAAAGACTTGCTTATTGCAACAACGCGTCCAGAATTATTGCCAGCATGTGTTGCAATTTTCTATCATCCAGAAAATAAAAGATACCAAAAATATAAAGGCAAAAAAGCAAAAGTTCCTTTATTTAATTTTGAAGTTCCAATTTTAGAAGATGAAAGAGCAGATCCAGAAAAAGGAACAGGAATTGTGATGTGCTGTACTTTTGGAGACCAAACAGACATGGAGTGGCAAAAAGCATATAACTTGCCAATAAAAATGGCAATTTCAGAAAATGGAAAAATGACAGAGCTCGCAGAAAAATATAAAGACATGACAATAAAAGAAGCAAGAAAGTCAATAATTGAAGATTTGAAAAAACAAGGATTGTTAGTCAAACAGCAGCCAATTAAACATATTGTTAATGTTCATGAAAGATGTGGAACAGAAATCGAGTTTATCAAAAGCAAGCAGTGGTTTGTTAAATATCTTGATTTAAAAGAAGAGATGTTAAAATGGGGCTCTGAATTAAAATGGTATCCTTCTTTTATGAAACACAGATATGACAACTGGGTTAAAGGCTTACAATGGGACTGGTTAATTTCTAATCAAAGACATTTTGGAGTTCCATTTCCAGTGTGGTATTGTAAAGAATGTGAACAAGTTGTCTTAGCATCTGAAAAGCAGCTTCCAGTTGATCCAATTAAAGACAAACCAACTTCAAACTGTCCTAAATGCAATTCAAAAAACTTTATTCCTGAAACTGATATCCTCAACACATGGTTTACATCCTCAATGACGCCACAAATAGCAATTCAACTTACAGACAAAGAAATACAGAAAAAACTATTTCCAATGTCTTTAAGACCCCAAGCTCATGAAATTATAAATTTCTGGCTTTTCAATACAGTTGTAAAATCTCAACTTCATTTCAAAAAAAATCCGTGGAAAGATGTTGTAATTTCAGGTTTTGTAACACTTGAAGGAGAAAAAATGGCAAAGTCAAAGGGTAATGTCGTCAGGCCACAAGAAGTTATTGAAAAATATGGTGCAGACTCAATAAGATACTGGGCAGCCTCGTCAAAGTTGGGAGAAGATTTTGAATATCAAGAAAAAGATGTCTTAACAGGAAAAAAATTCGTCACAAAAATCCTGAATGCTACAAGATTTATTTTTACTAATATAAACTATCAGACGAAACAGCCGAAGCTTGTTGAAACAGACAGAATATTCTTAGCTAAACTAAACAGTTTAATCAAAGAAGTAACAGATGCTTTTGAAAAATACAACTATTCAAAAGCTAAAATCAACACAGACAATTTTTTCTGGAAAAATTTTGCTGATAATTATCTAGAAATTGTAAAATCTCGAGTATACAACGGAGCAAAAGAAGAAAAAGCATCTGCGTCATACACTCTCTACAACACTCTTTTAACAATTATAAAACTAATAGCTCCAATCACTCCCTACATTACAGAAGAAATTTATCAAAAACATTTCAGATCAAGAAAAGGAGAAAAATCTATTCATCTTGAAACCTATCCTAAAACTTTCAAAATAGAAAATAAAAAGAACGATGAAGAAGTTTGGAAGATACTTGTAGAAACACTGACAGAAATAAGAAAAGAAAAATCTCTAAATAAAAAACCAATGAATGCAAAAATCTTGCTCACAATAGAAAAAGAAAAACTCGAAAAATTAAAACCAGTTTTTGAGGATTTCAAAGCAGTTTCAAATGCCGAAGAAACTCAAGAAGGAAAGTTTAAAGTTGAGTTTGTGTAAAATAAAAGCAGTGGTTTATTTTGTATAAAAGTTTCAATAAAATAAAACAGACAATCTTATTAACCTCTCTTTCTTTAAATTTAATGCCAATCTCAAGAATTTCAGCTGGAAGCTATGACTTAAACAAATGGCTTTATGGTGGCTATGAAGAAGGTATAATTACAACGATTGTTGGTCCAGCTGGCTCAGGAAAAACAAATTTCTGTATTCTTCCAGCTGTAAGTCAGGCGAAAAAAGGCAAGAAAGTTCTGTTCATAGACACAGAAGGTGGCTTCTCTGTCGAAAGAGTAAAGCAAATTGCTGGCGAAAAATACGAAGAAGTCTTAAAAAATATTTTACTAATTAAACCAACAAATTTCTCTGAACAAAAAAAAGCAATTCAAACTTTAGAAAGCGAGACAAAAAGAGATAAAGAAATAAATCTAATAATAGTTGATGGAATGACAATGTTATATAGATTAGAATTGGCAGAAGCAAAAGAAAAAACAAAAATAAAAGAAGTTAATTCCGAACTTGCAAGACTAATGAGAATTCTTGCAGAAATCGCAAGAAACAAAAATATAGCAGTAGTAGTTACAAATCAAGTTTACTCTGAATTCATATCAGAGCAAGATTTAAGAGCAGGAAAAAATCCACAAACAAGAATGGTCGGAGGTGACATCTTGAAATACTGGAGTAAGTGTATAATTGAATTAGAAAACAACAAGGGAAAAAGAAAAGCTAAATTAAAAAAACATAGAAGTATGCCAGAAAAAGAATTAAATTTCCAGATAGTTGAATCTGGAATTAGAAAAAGAGGTTGGATTTAAAATAGTGTATCATTACAACCCACCTCATTAGGGTCTCACTTTTTTCACCTTTTATCCAGAAAAAATATAATATAATAATTTAAATATATATCCTAAAATATATATTATATTATACATTTTGCGTTTTGACAAATATTTAATTAAAAGCAGTTAAAATATATTTCTATCACAAAATCTTTGTGTGTTACCATGCACTAAAGTGCATGGTTTGTTGGATTTTGGGAGACAGAACAAAAGACAATTCTGAAAGAATTGTCCACTGCTTAAAAGCAGTGGTTTACTTTTGTTCTGTATTACAATTTTACTTTACACATCAAAACCTTTTTAAATCAACACTTCTCAACATAATTGCTAAACATAATTAAAAAAGTTATTGTAAAAATGGCAAAGGTAAGAATAAAATTAAGCAGTACAGACATCAACACACTAAATGAAATTTGCGGGACAATAAAAGATATAGCTGGAAGATCAGGCGTTGTTATTTCAGGACCTATTCCACTACCAACAAAAAAGCTCAAAATCACGACGAGAAAAAGTCCTTGTGGAGATGGAACTGCAACATTTGACAGATTTGAGATGAGAATTCACAAAAGAATGATAGACTTGCCTTCAAACGATAAAGTTTTGCATGCAATAATGCGACTTCCTATTCCACGTTCTGTAAATATTAAGATTGAGATGAAGGGCTAAGAATTTGTCTTGCTTTCTCAACAGTTTCTGGCCAGCTTTCTGCAACATAAATCTTTCCCCCTTCTTTTACTTTCATATTCCATCTTTTTCTCTGCAAAACAACAGGAATTTCTTTTGAAACTTCAATCGCATGCTCCGCATTATCCTCAACTAAAAGCTCAACTCCCTCCTTTCTACACAAATCTAATTTACTAAATTGCTCGCCTATTTCAGAATACAAATTTCCCAAGACTATTTTAGAAAAAATTCCTGGAAAATTTTTATCAACGAAATTTTGTGTAACTCCTCTTAAAGAATTTTGTCTTGATGTCACAACATAAAGTTCTCTCAACTTCTTTAATTCTCTTACACCATCTAAAGCTTCTGGAAATGGCTCCATGCTCATGAAAATGTTTGTATCACAAAATTCAAACCAGTCTTTAGTAGCTTGCTCTCGAGAAACATGATAAATCTCCCAGAATCTATAAGCATGAAAATCTTCTTCCTTTAAACTTAAGTTATATTTTCTATTCAAAAAATTGCAATGATAACTTAATGTGGGCACTAAAACCTCGTCCAAATCAACTCCAATTACCATGATCTTACATCAAAATTTTAATTTAATAATAACATTATTCTAAATAATATATTTTTCATAATAATCTTATTTATAAAA
>CAYIIQ010000001.1:4376-46253 GCA_964363545.1 Candidatus Woesearchaeota archaeon
TAGTTTCAGATAGATACAAACTTTCCACAATTGCGTATCAATCAACTCAAGGTCTAGACATTCAAGAGTTAATAGAAAGACATGATGAAATGCCAGTTCCAGATTTAACATTCATAATAGATGTTCCAGTTGAACTAGCATCAGAAAGAATGAAGCAAGCAAAAGAAGGCAGAGAGCGAAAATTTGAAGCAAATCTAGAATTTCAGAGAAAGTTAAGAGAAACTTATTCAAGATTTCCTTTATTGCTTCGTGGAGAAGAAATAATTGTAGTAGATGGAAGATTAGAAATAGATGGATTACATCAACAAATTGTTGATATTTACGAGCAATTCTTTCCATCTTAAGATTTAAAAATTAAGAGTGTTCTTATAAGATTACAAAAACTTGCTTTTGCCCGCGTGGCACAGTGGTACTGCGTACGCTTGGAAATGAAAAATTCCTTGCTAACACCTCTTTTAAATTAGAGGAAAACAAACAGCGTATTTCCGTAAGGATTCCCAGGTTCGAATCCTGGCGCGGGCGTCAAGCAATTTAGCAAGGCTAATTTAAATATTATTAACAAGACAGCTGCAACATTTAACAGAAAAATTTATAAACTAAAGTTTATATCATTAAACTATGATTGATATATATAAACTAAAGTTTACTATTCTACAACAGGAAATAATAAGTTTTTTAATTATAAAAGCTGGTATGTCTTTTAATGCACGAAGTATAGCAAGGCAATTAAAAGTTTCACAAACTGCAATATCAAAGTCACTTCCTTTGCTTGAAAAAGAAAAGATTGTTAAAATTAAAAAAGATAAAGATTCAGGAAGATTATCAATCGAACTTAACAGAGATAATAAAAAAGTTATCAATCTAAAAAGGGTTGAAAATTTGAAGATACTCTATGAATCTGAGATGGTAGAATTTTTATTAAATATTTTTCCTGCCTCCACAATAATACTTTTCGGCAGTTATTCTTTTGGAGAAGACACCATAAACTCAGACATAGATATCGCAGTAGTCGGTTATAAACAAAAAAATATTAATCTTTCGAAGTTTGAGCAAAGGCTTGAACGTCCAATATTAATACATTTTTATCTTAGCTTTAAAGAAATAAATAAAAATCTAAAAGAGAATATATTAAATGGAATTGTATTAAAAGGGGGAGTAGAATTATGAAAGAGTTTAAAGAGTTTGTAGAAAAAAACATAATAAAAAAACAAACCCCTAATAAATCAAGAGCAAGAGACTTATATGAAGAATCAGAGCGTAAATACAAATCATTAAACCGGATAATAGAAAATATTGGTCTGTTAGAAGAAAACGCGAATGACATAATAGAATATTGTTATGATATTTTAATTAGTCTTATAAGAGCAAAACTTTATTTAGAAGGCTTCAAATCGTCAGGAGAGGGTTCACACGAAGCAGAAATTTCTTATCTTCTTGAACTAAATTTCTCAGAAACTGAAACGAGGTTTATGGACGAATTAAGATATTTTAGAAATGGAATTAAATATTATGGAAAACGTTTTGATAAAGAATACGCAAAAAAAGTCATACACTTTATGGAAGCCATTATTCTAAAATTAAAAAGGTTGATTAAATTATGAAAGTCTTACTTCTATAAAAACAATAATTATTTATATTTAATAAGTTTAGTTAAAAAATGAAAAAACCAAAATCAGAAAAATACTGGAGAAAAAAACTAGCTCCAAAACAATTCCACATTCTAAGAGAAAAAGGAACAGAAATGCCATTTACAGGCGAGCTTCTTTATAACAAAGAAAGGGGCACATATTTATGCGCAGCATGTGGAGTAAAACTTTTTTCCTCAAAAACAAAATATGATTCAGGAAGTGGCTGGCCAAGCTTCTGGAAGCCAATAAAAGGAAGTACAAAAGCAGATAAAGATCATGCTTACTTGATGGAAAGAACTGGAGCGATATGCAAAAAATGTGGTTCTCATCTCGGACATATTTTTAATGACGGACCAAAACCAACTGGTTTAAGATACTGCATAAACTCTGCTGCATTAAAATTTAAGAAAGCTTCAAAAAATGAAAGATAGAAAAGTCGCATTAATTACAATCTCAATCATCAGAAAAGAAACTGCAACCTTAAGATGAGACATCCTCTGTAAGTTAAAGCAGGCAGATTTCTTGTGAAAATTTTAACTGCCAAGAAATTACTACATAACAATAAACTTAAAAAGACTAATACAATAGTATTTTTATGCTGAAAATAATAACTAAAGATTTAGATCAATTGAGTGGATTAAACAAAGAAGTTAAATACTAATTTAGGATAATTGATAGTATATTACTTGACTTATTTAATGAAAAAGATATTCCAAGACCTAATGGAAAGGTTAAAAACGATTTTTGGAAGGGATTTATTGGAGGTAAATAGAATGGTGGCCCAACTTGATAATTTAATAAAAACTGTTGATATATCAATAAATCATAATACTGAACGTGGATTGAAAATATTAAATGATTATTTAGAGAGGGGTCATTTGGATAGAGAACAGATGGGGTTAGTGCTTATAGCAGCTATACCTTACCTTAGTTTTGAACAAGTAAATTCATTACAGAAAGTCTATCAAAAAAGATTTGGAGGATATTGCAGATCTTTAGTTAGTAGATGTATTGATAGATTTCATGGAGATATGCCTGTACTTATAGGAAAAGATGGTGTACCTATAGAAGTAACCGATGACTATTTTGATAGTTTATTAGAACCTAAAATAACTATTACTGATAATTACTGTAATACCTGCCTTGAGAAAAGGATAGAGAAAGAAAATGAAATGTAAGAAATGTTTATATATGTGGGAAACTAGAGTAAAAGATCCTAAATTTACAAGGGAAATATTTAAAAATAACAGTTGATATAAAATTATAATGAAAAAAGAAATTTTAATTACACTGCTTATAATTGCAATTCTCTCGACTCTATCTTCAGCAGCAACAACCACAATAACAGTAAAAACTCTTCCTAGTTCAAGAGTAGAAATTTATGTTCTTGACTCCTCTGAAGCTTATTACTCTATACAAAGTTTTTTCAAAGATTCGGGTGGAAGTGGAGAAGTTTCAGTTGTGCACACTTCTGATTTAAACAAGTTTGATATTAAACTAATAATAAAAAGATTTAATGTGAAAGTATATTCTGAAACGCATGAAGATTTTGAAGCCGGAAATCCGGTAACTCTTTATGCTTTAGTCTCTCCAGAAAATGAAACACAACAAACTCCGACTGAAACAAATACAACTCAGATAAATGAAACTTCTCAACAACAGACAAATATTACAGAGAATACAACAGAAACTATAACTAATGCTGAAATTTTCGAAGGCGAGCAAGAAACTACACTCAAAGAAGAAGAATCTTCCCAACCAGCTACAAGCTTTGCAATATCTGAAAATTTTAAAAAAATATCTAAAAAAGTCTATTACGTTATTGGAATAGTCATACTTGTCGCAGTTGTTTTATTTGTTGGAATTTCTGTAGCTAGAAGAATGCGAGTTCCGTCAGACATCAAAATAACAAAAATGAGTGAAAAAATGCAACAAATGAAAGCTTCACAAGCTGAAGTCAATCCCGAACTCAAAAAAGCAGAAGATAAATTAAGAAAAGCCCAAGATGAGCTTACTAGAGTTATGAACCGAGAAAAGATTTCTGCTATTGAAAGAAAGATGGATGATTTAAGAAAAGATTTGGAGAAATTGAAGTGAAAGAGCAAAATATATTTTATATCTTATAATAAGGTATAATCAAGTAAATATCACAAAAATTTATACAATTAATTGAAATAAACTCTAACCATAAATACTTCTTCTATGCCCGATCTTTAAAACTAAAATTACTAGATTATTTTTATCTATGTCAAGTATTAATCGATAATCTCCAACTCTTAATTTATATTCAGGTTCTCCAATAATCTTTTCAACAAAATGTTCGGGCCGAATTTTAATTCTTTCTATAACTGCCCCTATTCTTTCTTGTATGTGTTTTTCAAGTTTCAGAAATTGTCGTTTTGCTTTATCTGTAAAAATAACTTCATACATTTAATTTTAGCTCCTTCTTAATATCTTCCCATTTGTGAACTTTTCCTGCCCTTGCTTCTGTTCGTGCTTCAACAATTTCTTTCTTAGTTTCTTCAGAAAGCTCCATAGTATCCTCTATTAAATCCCAAATAACTTCCTCATAACTTTCTTTCTTGCTTAATTTTCTTTTTTTTAAAGTCTCAAGCAAATTCTTACTAACTTGAATAGTAGTTTCCATAGTAATAATATAACTCGCTATAGTATATAAATGTTTCGTTCAATATAAAAAGATAATCAAGTTTCATACAAAAAAATCTAACCACAAACCTCTTCTTTACAATCCATCCATAACTTAATCCTAATCACTCATATTCTTTATAAACAACGTTGCTCCATGCATCTCTTGATTAAAGTTTATCTTTGCCCCTCTTACACTCAACCTTACTCCTTCTTTCACACTCGGCCTGAAATCTCCTAATGCGCAACTTATTCTCAAAACTCCTTCAAAAATATGTGTTGGATTGTTAGGAATTACCAACACCCTCAACAACGCTCTACCCCCTTCAGAACCTTCAGGCAATCCAAGTGAAGGATCAACTGGCCCATAAGAATCAAATGTAATCAACTCTGTAGCTATCCAACTTCCTCTTCCTATAACCCCACCTAATGAATTTTCATGAATAAATTTTCCACTACCTATAACTTCTTCTGTATCAACATTAAATGTCCCACTACCATTAAGAATAAGTATGTCTCCACTTGACCTCTCTACTGTTTCTGAAGCTCCAAATCCTTCAAGAATCCCTTCTCCAATTAAATAAGTATAATTCCCGCTTTCTCTTGCTGCTATCAATGGCAAAGAAAGCATAACTACAAAGAAGCTTAACAAAAAAATCATAAAATTTTTTCTCATTTTTACCTCGTTTTATTTTGAACATTATCTAATATAAAGGTGAATTTATAAATATATATGTAAAAAATTACAATAAAACAATAGTTACCTTAAGATGATAAATATAAGCAAACAAAACAAACCTAGCTACTCTTTCACAATTAAATTTAAAAAACAAAGATTCTTATAAGAAGAATGGAAAAAGAGCTTGGAAAAGTACAAAAAAACGACACAACTGACATAATAGTAAGAATTGATGATTTTGGCGGAAAAAGAGGTTTAACAATAAGAGAATTTGTAACATCTGACAGATATACAGGATTCACAAAACAAGGCACTAGAATACCAATTGAAAAGTTTCTCGAATTCAGAGAAATAATAAATAAAGTTAACTTAAATGATTTAACAGAAGAAAAAAGCGAAAAAACTGAAGAAAAAGTTGCTGAAACTCAAGAAGATGAAGAATTAGAAGAAGATGAAGAAGTTGATTATTAACTTACTTAATCGATGTTAAGGATTCGGCATTTTTTATATCAAATTCTTATATTATTTTTATTTTATAACAAACCAAACACTACAAATTCTTCTCAATCCACGCCTTCAAACCTGCTTCAGGAATTGTCCCAATAAATTCGCCAACAACCTTGCCTTTCTTAAACATTTTTACAGTTGGAATACTTCTTATATCAAATTTTTCTGCCAACTTAGGATTTTCCTCAACACTCAATTTTGCAAGAATAAATTTTCCCTTATATTCTTGAGCAACTTTCTCAATTAAAGGAGATAAAACACGACACGGATGACACCACGATGCCCAGAAATCGACAACAATTGGAACTTTTTTGCTTCTTACAACAACCTCTTTTTCAAAATTTTTCTCACTGATTTCTATCACATTTTCCATCTTAACTCTCAAGCTTTATACCAAGTTTTTTCAATTCTTCTACATGAGCTTTTATCAAACTCTCTGCAATTTGTGCAATTCTTATAAGTTCATTTCTTTCATTAATAAGAGTTTGAATCGCCCCTTTATGAAATCCAGTTTGCTCTTCTCTTGACATTTTTACATTATTCTTGTCATTTACCATTAGAAAAAGAAAATATTTATACTTTTAAATGTTTGTGAAAATTTTTTTATAAGTTAATTAATTCTTGCATGTTTTTTATTAAATGAATTTAGTTAATGTTATCACAAAATCCATGAGCTGTAAAGTAAAAATCAGGTTAAAATTGCCCAAAATCCATCAAATTTAAAAACTAATTTTTCTTCAGCAAATTATGACAACTTTCTTAGACATAGCAAACACTTTCAACATAGATCCAAAAGCTCTCATTTTACTTATTATATGGAGTCTAACTTGGAAGGGAATCGCGCTTTGGAAAGCTGGAAGAAAAAAACATCTTGTCTGGTTTATAGTTATACTTATAATAAATACAATTGGCATTCTAGAGATTCTTTACATCTTCCTTTTTTCTGGGCTGAAATTTGAGAAAAAACAAGCTGTAAAATTTAGAGAAAAGAAAAGAAAAAAATAACTGAAAATATTTTAAATATAATAATCTATCAACAAAAAACTTCTAAATTTCTAAAACACTTAACTATTTTCAAACCTTTGCTTTTCTCCTATATCTCCTTTCAATAGCCAACAAAATCATAGCTCCTAAAACTGCAACAACAAAAATATAAACAAAAGTGCTGTTCTTAAAACCATAAACATCACTTGCATTTTCTGGAGAAATTCCAACAGTCAAAGGAGTTCTTTCATTCAACCTTTCGTCAAGTATTCCGATAACATTTCCTGTTAACGCCACATTGCTTCTAGTTAAACTCGTCTTTCCATCAGTTACCTTAACACTATAAGTCCCATCAGGCGCAATTAATCTAAAACTCACACTTTCTCCAATACCCAAATCAACTTCTTTACTCCCGATACTCTCTCCAATTAAAATCTGAACATTTTTTGAATATCGAGAATTTCCTGTATTTGTTATTGTCAAAACATCACCACTCAACTCGAATCTTGCCAACTCTTCTGTCTGAATAAAAAATAAAGTCGTGCTCTCAATAACACTCTCGTCATTTTCTTTATAAGAGGCAGTTATTTTCCAATATCCTGCCAAAGCATTTTCTCCAAGAGAAACATCAACGGGCTTGTTCGCTTCAATTGTTTTTTCAATTCTGTTTTTCTTTTCAGAATCTTCAAAAACCAAATTAACATTACCACTAACCGGATTATTTTGCGAATCTAAAAGAGAAACTATAACAGTAACGTTTTCTCCAGCTAGATAACTTTCTTTTGTAGTCGAAACTTCAATCTTGCTTGTTTGAGCTACAACTAAAACTGCCAATAAAACTACAAAAAATAAAAATGCTAAACTCTTTTTCATCATACTACAATAATTCAAGCATATTTAAAAATATCGATTATGAGTTTTATAAAACTCTTTTTCTTAAAACAAGGAGACAACGCCGAAATCTTTAAATATCCCTTCATACAAAAATAAATATGCAAATAAAAAGAGTGACAATTTTCTTGTTTATTATAATCTTAATTATTCCCACTGTTTTCGCACTAAACGCTGACTTCGCAATTTACACAGGAAGTGGAACATGGGATCATAGTATTACAGCATTCAAAAAATTTCTTGAATGGAAAAACTTAACATGGGGAGAAGTAAATGCTTGGGATATTAACAACCGAAATTTAAGCGAGTTATATAAAGGTTTATTCGTACCGGGAGGCTGGGCATACAACTACAAAAAATCTATTCACTCAAAAGGAAATGAAAATATCCGCGAGTTTGTAGAAAGTGGCAATGCCTATATAGGTATGAGTGCAGGTGCTTACTATGCTTGTGATAATGTAAGATGGCAAGGTACAAATTATCCTTATTATCTAAACTTATTTCACGGAGATTGTATTGGCCCGATAGATGAAATTGCTCCTTGGCCAAATTATGTCATGAATACAATGTCTATAAATCAATCACATCCTGCTAACATTTACGAGCCTGCAACAGAAGATATCTTATATTATGGAGAGCCATACTTTATTCCTTACACAGGACAAGAAATGCAAGTTCTAGCAAGATGGATTGTTCCTTCAAATCTTCAAGCCCATAATGCTCCTGGAATTATAAGCTTTGATTATGGAAGTGGTAGAGTTTTATTAGTTGGCCCACATCCAGAAATCGAAGAAAACAGCGACAGAGACGGCAATAGTTTTGGAAGCGAACTAAATGACAATGGCTCTGACTGGCCTTTCTTATGGACAGCTGTTGACTGGCTTTTACAAAATCCAATAACACAACCTCCTGAATTGCCACAAGGCAACAACTCAACAGCAGATGGTATCCCTCCTACAATACATTCAATTTCAGACATGCCAGATCCTCTAACTGCAGGCACATTTTTAACAATTAAAGCAAATGTTACAGATAATGTTGCTATACAATCAGTTTGGGTAAATATTCTTGAAATGAACTATTTGATGAGTGTTGAAAAAGGTCCTGGAGCAACTATCTTTTATGACAATTTTGAATCCAGAACTCTTACAGGCTGGACAAATACAGCAGTTTCCGGAGCTCTGAAATGGACAGCTTCGACAACAAACCCACAACAAGGAAGCTGGCATGCACAATCTCAACCTCGCTCAACATCAGAGCCTGCAAGTGTATTAGAAAGACAGATAAGTACAATAGGTTACGAAAATATAAAATTTAGTTATTATAGAAGACTTGTTGAATTAGATTCTGGAGATGAATTTAAAGTAAAATGGTTTGATGGAACAAGTTGGATATTCTTAGAACAAACCGGAAGCAATTCAGCAAGAGACAGCAGTTACAAATATAAAGAGTTTGCTCTTCCTTCATCTGCAAACAACAACGCCAACTTCAGAATAAAGTTTGAGTGTACGGCAGGAGCTGTTTCTGAATTCTGTCGTGTGGATAATGTAAACATTTCTGCATCAAGTGCTCCTACTGGATTTTACAAATATGTTTATAATACAACAGGCTTAACAAACACCACTTATCTTTATACAATTTACGCAAATGACACTTCAGGCAATCAACCAATTCCTTCTACAGACGAATTTACAATCCTTTAAACTTACCTTAATTCTTCATATAAAATTTTCAACCGAAACGTTTATAAGTTTTTGTGCATTAACGCTAAGTATTAAAGATAAGCATTAATGAACAATGAAAAAGGGGAAAAAAGAGCTAGTAACAGAGCTTTTAAAAAAAGACAGAGAAGGCTTAACAATTGTTGAAATAGCAAAAAAACTCAACATATCAAGAAACACTGCTTCTGTAGCATTAGCAGAATTAAAAGGTGCAGAACTAATCAAAATAAGAAATGTTGGAAGAGCTAAACTACATTATTGGAAAAGAGGTGGAAAATGAGATTTTTTATATTTTTTGTCATTTTTATGATTTTGCTATTTACAAACTTAGTTAGTGCCGATGTAATTTTTTCCGACGATTTTGAATCTGGAACTTTAAATGATTGGAATTTAACAAGTGTTTCAGGAGCAAACAACTGGACAGCTTCGACAACAAACCCACAACAAGGAAGCTGGCACGCACAATCCCAGCCTCGCTCAACATCAGAGCCTGCAAGCGTATTAACGCGAAATATAAGCACTCTAAACTATCAAAATGTAACTCTAAACTACTATAGAAGACTTGTTGGGATTGATGCTGCAGACGAATTTCAAGCAGAGTGGTTTGATGGCACAGGCTGGACAATAGTTGAGCAGACTGGTAGCTCTTCAGCAAACGATGCTAACTACCTATACAGAGAGTTTAATTTATCTTCAAGCGCAAACAACAACGCCGACTTCAGAATAAAATTTGAGTGTACAGCTGGAGCGACAACCGAGTTCTGTCGAGTAGACAATGTAACAATAAAAGGAAATATCATACCAGACAACTCCCCGCCAGCTATCTTTTTAATTTATCCTTCAAATGGAACAACCATAACAATAAATAATGTAAGTTTCAATGCAACTTTTTCAGACAATATAAATTTAGCAAATGCAACATTCTATTTATGGAACTCGTCTTTCAGTCTAATAAATCAAACAACAAGAGATATAACAGGAACTACTGGAAGTATTAATTTAACAGTAAGCTTGCCTTATACTGGTGTTTTCTATTGGAATTACCAAGCCAGTGACAATTCATCAAACAATGCTTTTAATAATACCAATTTTACACTAACATATACCTCTCCAGACAACGAATATCCTATTTTCTTCGATTTTAAAAATACCATCTTAAACAATTCAGTTTATTCTCCAGGAGCAATTTACAGATTAAACGTCTCTATAAACTCAACAAATGGAACATCCTGGATTCAATTTGATGGAATAAATTACACTTCTTCTAACTCATCTTCTGTTTTCAATATTTCAATTTCAGACTTAAGTGCTGGAGATCATTTTTACAATTGGAGCAGTTTTGGAAATGGTTCTGCCAGAAATTTCAATCTCTCAGCAACACTACATTATTTTATCCAAAAAGCCACAGCCGATGTAGAAATCTATCTAGATAACAACACATCAAACAAAACCCTTGAGTTAGGTTCAACCATCACAATTAATGCTTCAAGATTAATTGGAGAAGGAGTATTCACAGTTTATCAAGACGGTGTGAATATAGCATCAAGCTCCACAGCAACCTCAAACTTAACAACAATATCAAGTTTAGGAAGTAAGAATATCACAGTCATTTTAGAACAAACGCAAAATTACACAAGAGACAGCCAAACAAGATGGATAGATGTTATAGATACAACAAAACCTTTGCTCTCAATAATATTCCCTTCAAATAACTCGAATTTCTTCCAGTCAACAATAAATATTAATTACACTGTTTCAGAACTAGCTCTTCAATCTTGTTGGTATACAAATAATTCTGGAATTGCTAATTACAGTATAACCTGCGGAAATAACATTACAGCAACATGGGGCGAAGGAATAAATAATGTTACAATTTATGTGAATGATACAAGCAACAATATTAACAGCTCATCAATCACTTTTACAATTGACACTTTAGTTCCTGTAATCTCAATAACATTCCCATTAAACAACACAAACTTCTCAACAAACAACATAACAATAAACTACACAATAACAGAAACAAATATTAATAATTGTTGGTGGACAAACACATCCGGAGTTGCTAATTATAGCATAACATGCGGTGTAAATATAACAAGAATTTGGGGAAAAGGAATAAACAATATAACAATATATGTTAATGATAGCTTTAATAACATTAATTCAACAAGTGTAAAATTTACAATAGACACTCAACCTCCATATTTCCAACATATAATAACTAATTTTGAGCTTACAAATGGGACTTCTTTCAACTACGATGTAAACGCTAGTGATGATAGTGTAGGATTGCAAGCTTATGGTATTAATGATACACGATTTTCTATAAACTCAACAGGCTGGATAAAAAACATAAGTGAAATTCCAACTAAATTATATTATCTTAATTTAACTATAAATGATACATTAGGAAACCAAAATTCTTCTGTTTTTTATGTTAATGTAACAGTTTCTGATACAACACCCCCTTATTTTACCTCTATTCCAGCAGATACAACAATAACTTATGGGAATGGTTTTGAAGTAGATTTCGATGCAACTGATAACATAAATCTTGCAACTTTTTCAATTAACTGGAGCACAAATTTCAACATAAACTCTTCTGGTATTTTAAAAAACACAACCTTACTCGGAGGTGGAATTTACAAAATAAACATAACAATAAATGACACTTCAGGCAACATTAATTCTACTGTCTACACCATAACTGTTAATAAAGAAAATGGAAATGTATCTGCTTTTATAAATCATACAAGAGCAAACTTTTCAGCAAATAACTCTACACTAAACATCTATCTGAATGGTACACTTGTAACAGGAACTGGAATAATTAAACTCTGGTTAAATGAAACTCAAATTAATCAAGGTATATCTCCATTATTCAACATAACAAACTTAACTATAGGAGCATATTATTTCAATGTTACTTACGACGGAAATGAAAATTACACTTCAGCCCGAGAATTTTTCTTTATAAAAATAACACTTACCGATTTAACACCCACAAATATTTCAATAATTTTTCCGCAAAATACAACTTACAATACAAGCATAAACTCAATTAACTACACAGTTTCCAACGATACACAATCTTGCTGGTACACTCTCAACTCAGGCCAGGCAAACACAACACTAACATGCGGAAATAATGTAACAAGCTTGTCAAGCAGTCAAGGAAGCAACATCTGGCGAGTCTATTCAAACGATTCTGCCGGCAACATAAATTCAAGCTCTGTAACTTTTTTCGTTGACTCGATAAACCCACTAATTTCTTATACAACAGAAACAGAAAACAATTCAACAAGTTTCGCAAGAAGCTGGATATATTTAAATGTTTCAATAACAGAAGCAAATTTCGCAAACATAACTTTCGTAATATATAATACAACACAAGTTAATTCAACAACTTTTACAATTCCAACATACAACATAAACTGGACAAATTTAGCAGATGGAACTTATCATTATAATGTCACAATAAAAGATTTAGCAAATAATCAAAACACAACAGAAACAAGAACTATAACTTTAGATACACTTCCGCCAACAATTTTAATTATAAGCCCACAAAACATAACATACAACAATACAACAGTTTTAGTAAACATAACAAGCGAAGGAAATTATACCTGGTTTTTTAATGGAACTGCAAACGAAACTTATACTTCTTCTGTATTAAGAACTTTTTCAGAAGGCTCTGCAACATTAATAGCTTATACTAATGATTCTTTAGGAAACTTAAATTCTACAAGCATAACTTTCAGCATAGTTATACTAAATATTAATTGCGAAGTTGGCGGCCCGTATCAACAAGGAGCTTTGATATTAGTTCAAGGAAATGTTTCTAATTCAACAGCTAGTTTGTCAGGCCAAAGCGTTAATGCAACCATTTACAATTCTACAAATCCTATTGCATCAATATTATTAACAACTTCAAATGACGGAAGTTTTGAAACTTCATTCACAAATTTTTCTTCAGGTACATACAACTTAAATGCTTCAACATCTTATAAAGGCGTAAATAAAAACTGCACAGACACTTTCCAAGTCGGCAATTCAGCCTCATTAATTTTAGACAAGACTGCAACACCCAACTCTCTTACAAACACAACAATAATTTATAATATAACTCTCCGTGCAATTAATGTAGGAGGCTCTGACACACTCAACACAACTTTAACTGACAACAATTCAACAGAATCCCCATATAACCTCATAACAATCTCTCCAGGAACAATTATTACGAAAAACTATTTAATCAACTTCACAAGAAAAGACACTACGACTTACACAATTTTATCACAAGCAAATGTACAAGGAATAGATTCATACAGCGGCTTAACCATTTTCGCTAATTCAACTATACTAAATATTACAATTCCTGCAACAAGTGTAGGAAAGAATATTGTAATTACTAAAAACATAGTTTATATTACTGAAACAAGCCAGAATATAACATACAATATTAGTTCAACTCTATACAATTCAGGAGATGAAAATCTTTTTGACATATCTTACATCGACTCTGATATTCAATCAATTTCAATAATTCTAAATTTAACAAAAGGTACTTCAACAACTTTCTCAAATTCAAAAGTCATAGCAAAAGCTGCTAGCAACACACAACACCAATTCTCTCTAGGAACTGCAACTCTTGGAATTTTGACTTTCTATTCAAATCGACCAAGCATAAATATTCCAGGTTATGGTGGTCCTGCAGACATTATAGTTTATGCGCCTTCAACTGTCCAAACATCCACATCCTTTGACTCTATAATTGAAATAAAAAACATGAATCCAGACATCGGCCAAGATTTCACAATAAACTACTGGATTACAAACGAAATTGAAAATACAAATTACACTTCAGGACAGCAAACAATCTATATTCCAGCTCTTGGAATAAAAAATATAACTGTAAATCTTTTATCTCCAACTACAACAGGAAATTACAGATTAAGAGCATCGACAAGTTGGATAGGCGGAACAGCAACTTCATTTTATAGTTTTGGAGTTGTTTCAATAGTTACAACTCCTACACCGCCATCAACTGGAGGAGGGGGAAGTATAGTAGAGCCAATTGAAAAAGCTAGAGAAGAAAATAAAACTGTGCCTATACAACCTACAATCACAGAAGAGATAACAAAACCAGAAGTTATATGCAGTCTCCCATACATCAGACATGGCTTTGAATGCTGTCTAGACCAAAACTCAAACAATATCTGTGACGAAGACGAGAAAAATAAAACTGCTGAAATAGAAAAACCAAGTGGTTTAACAGGATTTTTCTTAAAAATTCCTGAAATAACTAAAACTAATATTGAATTTTTATTAAAATTATTATTTATAATTATTATTTTAATCTTACTTCTAGTATTAATACTAAAAATTATAAAAAAGAGAAAAAAAGATATAAATCGGATAAGTTACTTAAAAGGTTTAGAAGTCTACACAACTAACGGTATAAAAGTTGGAACAGTAAACAATATTATTTTAAGTAAGATGCGTATAGAAAGTCTTCACATAAAGCTAACAAGAGAAAATAGAAAAAAATTACAACAAACTCAAAAATCAAAATTCAAAGGAATTTCAGTTGATTATAAATATGTAAAAGCTGTTAAAGATGTAATTATAATAAGCCATGCAGTTTTAGAACACCTGGAAAACATTAAAACTAACTAAAGAAAATTTAATAAAGGTATCTAACATAAACTAAATATGCAAAAAAAGGGGTTAGTAAGTTTAATTTTTAGTATTTTAATAACACTCTTATTATTTGAAAGTGTAAATGCTACCACAATCTTCTTAGACGATTTTGAATCAGGAACTCTATCAGGCTGGACACTCACGAAAGCTGCTGGAGCAAATGATTGGACAGCAAGTCAAACAGACCCATTTCAAGGAAGCTGGCACGCACAATCCCAGCCTCAAAGTACAACAGAACCAGCAAGTGTAATGGAAAAAATAATTAGCACATCAGGCTATCAAACCATTGTATTTGACTATAAAAGAAAACTTGTAGGTTTAGATATAGCAGATGAATTTCAAGCAGAATGGTTTGATGGCACAAGCTGGAGTGTATTAGAACAAACTGGAGATGCATCTGCAGATGATGCAAATTATGTATCAAAACAATTTAGTCTTCCATCTTCAGCCAACAACAATGCAAATTTTAGAATAAAATTTGAATGCACAGCAGGAGCTGTTTCAGAGTTTTGTCGTGTGGATAATGTTTTAATTGAAGGAACTATCATCGATACAACACCTCCTCTAATTTCAATAACTTTTCCAACAAACAACACAAACACTACAAATACAAATTTAACTATTAACTACACGGTTTCAGACACAAACTTACAAACATGCTGGTGGACTAATTCATCTGGCCAATTTAACAAAACACTAACATGCGGAAATAACATAACACAAGTATGGTTTGAAGGGATAAACAATATAACAATCTACGCAAATGACAGCGCAAATAACATTAACTCAACAAGTGTTAGATTCCTTGTAGATACAATTTCTCCAATCCCAACAATAACAACTCCAACAAACAACTCAAATTTCTCCACAAATAATATAACAATAAATTACACAATAACAGAAACAAACATCAACAACTGTTGGTGGACGAATACAAGTGGAGTTAGCAACTACACTTTAACATGTGGGACAAACATCTCGAGAATATGGGGTGAAGGTGTGAGTAATGCAACAGTTTATATTAATGATAGTAGTGGAAATATAAATTCAAGTAGTGTAAGGTTTAGGGTTGATTTAACTTCTCCTATCGTAAGTATATCTTATCCACAAAACAACACAAACTTTTCAACCAACAATATAACTATAAACTGGACAGTCTCAGATTCAGGGACAGGATTATCAGCTTGTTGGTGGACGAATACAAGTGGAGTTAGCAACTACACAATAACATGTGGGACAAACATCTCGAGAATATGGGGTGAAGGAGTTTCTAATGTTACAATTTATTCTAATGATAGTGTGAATAATGTAAATTCAACAAGTGTAAAGTTTTTAGTTGATATAACTTCTCCAATTACAACAATAACATCTCCAACAAACAACTCAAATTTCTCCACAAATAATATAACAATAAATTACACAATAACAGAGACAAACATCAACAACTGTTGGTGGACAAATAGTTCTGGAATTTTAAACTATACGATTACTTGTGGAACAAATATATCAAGAATTTGGGGAGAAGGTGTAAATAATTTAACAGTATATGCAAACGATACAAGTGGAAATATTAATTCAAGTAGTGTTAGATTCAGAGTTGATACAACAGCTCCCATCGTTATATTAAATTTTCCTGAAAACACAACTTACAATTCAGTCCAAACAAGATTAAATTACACTTTAGATGAAAATGGTGCAAGCTTACAAACTTGTTGGTACACTCTTAACAATGGAGCAACAAACACAACAATAACTTGTGGAAACAATGTTACAGGCCTAGATTCTGGAGAGAGCAGCTCTATATGGCGAGTTTATGCAAATGATTCTGTTGGCAACACAGGTTTTTATTCTCTCACTTTTTTTGTTGACAGCATTATATCTTTAATTAGCTATGGCACTCTAACAGAAAACAACTCAACAAATTTCAGTAGAAATTGGATTTATGTAAATGTTTCTATCACAGAAACTAACGAAGCAAATATTACTTTTACATTATATAATTTAACCTCTCTTGTAAACACTACAACCTTTACAACACAGCAAAGAAAAATTAATTTCACAGAATTAACCGACGGAACATATTATTATAACGTAAGTATCACTGACATTTTAAACAACAGAAACTCTACACGAACAAGAACAATAACACTTGATACAACTCCTCCAAACATAAATCTATTTTATCCAGAAGCTAAAACTTACGGAACAAATACAAGTCTTGCATTAAACTTTAGTGTTTCAGATTCTTTAATAGTCGGTTCATGCTGGTATAATCTAAATAACGGTTCTAATATCTCTATACAAAACTGCCAAAATTCAACATTCAATATAAGCGACGGAAATCATGTTCTTTACTTTTTCACAAACGACAGTCTTAATAGCATAGCAACAAAAAATGTCAGTTTTTCTGTCATAACAACTGCTCCTGCAATTAATCTTGTTTATCCAACAAATGGCTCTTACTTGAATTACAAAAATAACATTTATTTTAATTATACTGTAGTTTCAGGAATAGGAGTTTCTTCATGCCAGTTAAATGGCGACTTTAATGGAAGCTGGCATTTAAATCAGTCAAATAGTACAATAGTAAATGAGGTGAATTTCTTTATTTTAAATCTAACAGACAACAACTATAAATGGGGAATTGTATGTAACGACACTCAAAACAGATTTAACGATGTAAACTATAGTTTTACAATTGACACTACTTTCCCAACTTTAACATTAACACAACCAACTGGATCAAAAACAAGTAGGTCAGTTACAGCAACATGGTCTGTTTCAGATATAAACTTACTGGCTTGTTGGTACAATGTTTATAGAGGATTAAATAGTGAAATTTCAAATACAACAGTTAACTGCTCTTCGAATTCAGGAACTTTTGATGTTTCTGTTGATGCTGACTTCACTCTAACTCTTTATTCAAATGACTCTGCCGGAAACTCTAACTCTGCAACATCAAGCTTTAGTGTTTCAACATCTTCTGGCGGAGGTGGAGGAGGAGGTGGAGGAGGAGGAAGTTCTGGTGGAAGTGGTGGAAGTGGAGGAGGTATTATCAAACCAAAAAACCTTTCTCTAACTATCTACAACCTAGAAATAACTCCTCTTGCAAATTTAATTGTAAATCCGGGCGACACTAAAAAAATGATTTTAAAAGCTAGAAACACCGGAACAAGTTTCCTCAACGACTGCAAACTAATAGGAATAGGAAATTATACAAATTGGATATTTTCTGATGGAGTAAAAGGTTTAAGTGCTGGAGAAATAAAAGAGTTTGTTCTTAATTTAAATGTCCCTCAAAACTCTCAACCTTCTAAATATGCTTTAGAAATGTCAATAAACTGCAAAGAGCTAAACAAATCTACAAGCTTTATCGCAGAAATTATAGAGAAAAAACTTTCTGTGGAAATAATAGATGTAAAAAGAGATAAGGATGACAAAATAAAAATAACATACTCACTTCAAGAGCTATCTGGCATTGAGCAAAATGTAGATGTACAATTAATTTTATTTGGTTATGGAAATGAAAGAGTTTCAGAATCAACAGAAACTCGCACCATTCCACAAAATTCGAGGCAAGAATTTGAGACTTTCCTACCTCTTTCGTCCTCATTAAAAGGAAACTTTAACCTTCTAATTAATGCAAAATCAGATTATGCTTCTGCTTTTGTCCAGGAAGATGTTATCCTTGGAAGTCTACCTCTCGGAGGATTTACAATCTTTGCAAATGAAATAACTAAAAACACATTGATAAGCACAATTTTAATAATTATTTTTTTAGCTTTTGTAATTTTCGTTTTAAGAAGGATATTCAGATTAAAAAAAATAATGAATATGCCGGACCTAAAATCAGTCATTCACTCAACACACGAAAAAATTAAGCAGAAAATAGATAGTGAAAAAACTAAAATGAGATTTTAGTGAATAAAGAGTCAATAAAATATATAATACAAAAACTATAAGAAACTTTTTTAACACCAAATTCCTAAATCACTTCTTCTGGTGAGCAAGCAATTGATCCATCTTCTTGAGCATCATTTGTTTTTCCACTTCTGTCATATTTCTCAATTTTTCAGGATGCGCATATCTTGCATGAGCAAATATAGCCTTCTTGACTTCGTCAATGCTATGAGTTGTCACACGAAAACCACAACCCTCAGCTCCAATATCCTTGCATGATAAAGTAAAAGTAGGATTCACAACACTTTTCTTTGCCATAATTTAAAAAGAAGGTAGAAGTATATAAATCTTTTCTCAGTATAGTGTCATTTATATCTGATAAATATTTTAAGAATAATCTTTTGTTCTGTATAAATTTTCTTTTTATAAAAAACTCCCAACCTTACTTAACTCTTCTTTCTTTAGGAATAAAATTAAAAAGTCTAAACTCATTAGCTTTTCCAGAACCAAGAAAATTCTCTCCATTTTTTACAACAAAAAATCCTTTCATGTTTTTATCAACTTCTAAATTCTCCCCTCTCATCCATCTCGCACTCTCATTATCATTCAACTCAATAATATTTTTTTTAATTTCATTTTTAAGTAAGTGTGTTGCATCAAGACTCAGTCTTATTCCATATTCCTCAATTCTTGCCAAATACAAACCAATTCCCTCAATTCTAATTAAACCATTAATTTTGTGTATTTCTTCTTTCGACAAACTCCCACTAAAACCTCGAATTTTTTCTTTTCCAGATTTAATTAAAAGAAAATTTAATTTAGAAATACCATGTTGTTCTCTCAACAGTTCTAAAATTTCTTTTTTTTCAGATTTCTTCAAAAATTCAATTTTCATATTTATAACTAGCCAGAATGGCTTTCTTGAGCTATCATGGCAGTAGCATTTTTAAGTAAATGTCTCATTTCATGAAGATAATTTCTCTGCTCCCGAATAACTGACCCAATATAATTTTCAACATCTGAAAAATTCAAATTTCCAAGTATTTCTGGTCTTCTTGAGTGCGCTTTAAGATGTGCTTTTATCTCAACATAACGAAAATCATCAAGAGAAGGGGTTCTAGAATGTAACTCTCTTAATCCCTCTTTAATATGAGGCTCAACAAAATGTCTTAACGCATCTAGTCTTGTTCCAACATATTCGTAACCATTGTGAAGCTTCATCCTTATTCTGTCAAAAAGTGATTCTAAAGTTTTAGAAGCTTTTAGCACATGTGTATCTTCTTGAGATAGAACCTCTACACTAGCAACTGGCGATTCTTGAATTTCACTCCATGAATATTCTTGCCAAGGCCCATATTCTCTCTCAGCTACTTGCTCCCTTATATGATTAGCTTGCCCTCTAAAATGTGTAAATTTTGCACAGTCTGAAAAGTACTCATCAATAATATACTCGTATCCTTTAGTGCCCAAACCAAATCTTTCTCTTGCAATTTTATGAGCTTGAGGCAAGTATTTCCAAAATGTTAGTGCATTCTCTTTTGTAAGAATTCGCAAAACAGAAGCCACACTTTCACTTAAAGATCTTGTATTTCTTGTATCTGTAGGATCAAGCAACTGGAGTTGTCTCATAACTCTTTTAAAAAAAGCATCTGGATTATAAATCCTATCTAACAATTCTACATAAGCTTGTTCTGCTTCTCTAACAGAAAAATTATAAGGAATAAAATTCATAGTTCCATCAGAATTATTACCGCTACTTCTCGTCTTAAGTCTTCCTTCTTTTTTTAACCTATCCCACAATTTTGTGCTTGGCAATGCTGTCAAGAGTCCCATCATAATTTCGGGAATGCCTGTAGAATTAAAGAATCTAGTTTGCGAAACAAGTGATTCAGGAGTATCACTATCAAAACCATATATTCCTCCTGCCATTACTCCTGCACCAGTTTCTTCAGAGATAAATTCTAACTTTTCTTTCATAGACTTATCTCCTCGCAAATTCTGGAATTTTCTTGTTTCTCTAAGAGCATCTTCATTATTTGTCTCAACACCAATAAAAAATGAGATGAATTTAGTCTTACGAAACCATTCTCTTAACTCTTCCATTAGCGGTGATTCATCAGCTAATCGCATAGTAAGCTCAGTATATTTTGGAAAGTGAAATCCAATTCTTTCCTCTATTTTATAAAGATTTTTCAAAACATCCAAAGCCCACCTTGGATTTCCTATAAAATTATCATCTACTAGAAAAAATTTACTTCTCCAGCCAAGATTGTATAATTGTTGAAGTGAAGTCTCTGTATATTCCCAAGGAGTTATTCTTGGTTTTTTTCCAAACCTTTGTGTTATATCACAAAATTCACAATCTTCAGGACATCCTCTAGTAATTTGTAAAGCCATATTTAAATAGTTTCTTATATCTATCAAAGAAAAATCTGGCTGAAAAAATCTCTCAGGAATTGCTGCGGTTCCAGGATAAAATTTTTCTGCTGTTCCATTTCTAAGTCCAACTAATAAATCACCAATAACAATATCAGCTTCATTTTCTACTAAATGATCTGCAATATCCATCAATCTAGAGTCTCTATCAACAATAGTTCCTCCTGCAATTAGAATTTTTCCAGCTCTTTTAACAATCCTTGCATCTTCAAGAAATCCTCGCTCTTGCGCAATCATCCCTCCCATATAAACATGATCAGCATCTTTCACAAGCTTCTCTAATGGTCTTGGATCAACATTTCTATCTACAACTAATATTTCGTCATAAAAAGGTCTAATATGATTCCCTAATCCTAATATACCAAGAGGAGGCATTAACGCCTTTGGTGTACCAAATCTGCTCGGTTGTACATACTTCATACTACGTTTAAAACTCCAAAAAGTATCATCATGAAAACGTGGATATACAAGAACTGCCTTTCGCCCAATTTTAGAGTCCATTAAAAAATAAAACAAAGTAACTTTATTAAGTTATTGTTAAGCAGACTAGAAACTTTATGTAAAAAATAGGTAAGAACAAAATAAATGGCAAATTAAATATAAAAACTCAATTTTTCTAATATAACTATGAAAGTTAAAGAGATAATCAAAAATATATTTCATATCAGTTTTTCAACGCAACATGAGCTTGCATCAACATTTCTTAGATTTCAAGAGTATTACGAGTCGCCAAAATTCAGAGGCAAGATTTTTTCTTTTTATGAGTACAAAAAATGGTATACAGCCAACTCGCCAAAAGGCAAAAAAACAGGAAAATTCACATACTACAAAGACTGGGGAGGTTTCAACATTCCTTCCTATGTTCTAAAACCATTTTATCAAGGAAAATTTAATCCTTTGTCAAATAAAGAAAAAAAATTCCTCAGAGCTTTTAAAAATAAAGCTAATATAAAATTTTACATTATAGGAACTGTTGCATCAAATGTAGGTTTAAAACATGAAATCGCGCACGGACTGTTCTATAACAACCCACAATACAAGAAAGAAGTAATAAAAATACTCTCAAAAATTGATAAAAAAAACAGGGAAAAAATAAACGATTATCTAAAAAAAAGAGGCGGCTACCATAAATCTGTGTGGACAGACGAAACTCATGCATATTTAATAACACAATCAGAAAAAATAAAAAAATCTGGAGTCAATCCCTCGATAGTTTCAAAGCTGAATAAAAACTTAAATAATTTGCTTGAAAAGTATTTAAAAGTAAGTATTTAACAAAGTAGATAAATTTATAAGAAACAGAGAATAAATCTAAATATGAAAAAAGTTGAAAAAGTTAATAAAAAATATGCTATTTCAAACGGACAATTTATATATTATATTTTTTTAAGTGTATTTATCTCGATTTTAGCTGTCTTCAGTTTAAATAACTCTATAACTGGACTCGCTGTAGCAAATAATGCAACTAATGGAAAAATAGCATTATTTCTTTTATTTTTGTTTTCATTAATTGTCTTTTTCGTAATTATTTTAATTGTTTATTATACAAAATTGAAAAAAATGAAAATTATTTAGACTACTTCAAATACAATAAATTTATAAACACTATTTTATAGTGGTATTGTTAATGGGACCACCTCAACAGTTATACCGGCAACAAAAAATACAAAATAGAAGAAGAAAAATTCTATCTTCACTTGCAAGTCTTCTTGTAGGAGCTAGTACAATTGGATGTTCTTTAGATCATGGTGTTCCGGTATTTTTAGAGAAAGTAGAAAGAAAACTAAATCTAAAACCAAAACCTTTACAAACAGAGCCTTACAACATTGAAATTACACTAGAAAGAACAGAAAGTGACGAAAGTAAAAGAGAAAAAATCGAACAAGCAATTAAAGAAGCAAAAGAAAAAGAAGGAAAAACAAGACTAACACAAAGAGCTTCTACACCTTTTCTTTATTTAACTCAACCAACATATTCAACTACAGAGCCAGCAAAAATCACGCAAACAAATCAATCTCTAGATTTAGAAGAAATAGAGCAAGAATATAATGTAGAATATGAATTTCTCGGAAGAAAAGTGAGAAGAAAGTATCCTCTAGATTTAAGTGAGGTTCTTAGAAATCCTGATGCGATATTTTTCTCTACAACAGCCTCATTTCCAAAATTAAGTGAAGCGGAAAGATTGACTGGGTTAACCAGTAAGTTAATGTCAATTCCAGCTCCTTTTGGGGGTAATTTCAGAACCTTTGACGATGAAGCAGACAAAGGCCGATTGATCTTGCCTGCATTTGGAGTAATGTACTCTTTCCAACAATATGATTTAAACGCGCTACCGGACTGGCTTCAGGAATTTTTAAAAAAATATGTTTGGAACTTAAGTGCCTCGTACGGAAAAGGAAGTGTAAAAAGTGAGAAAAGAGGATTAATTGATGCAGATTTAGAAATAATTAGAGAGTCGTTAGTTGCTCAACTGGGACTAAACTACTTTCCAAAGCCCGAAGGTTTCAAAATTCCAAACATACTAAATGAAAAAAATCCGCTTAAAGTCTGGTTAAGCCTCGACACATCATTAGATTATTACTTTGCAGCAGGAGCTGAAAGTATTTTTGAAACAGGATTAATAGGAGGCCCAACAATTATGAGAACAAAGCTGCATTCCCAAACAAATGGGCTGGGATTTTCTGGTGGAGCCTCTTTATATTTCAAACCATTAAAAGAACTCTGGCCTACATCAATTATAGATCCAGATAGAGTTACATTCTTTTTAGCTGGAGGTTACAATTATTTTGAAAAAGATTCTCCAAAATATCATGGTTTAATTCCTGCTCCAGAATTTGATTTCAGAGGCCCGAAGGCTTCGTTTGGAGTTATAATTAATTTACCCTAAATCACTTTCATCTTTTTTAACTTAATGTAGTAAACAATCAAAATTACAACAATGAAAACAGCTAGAGGAACTAAAAAAAATAATAAAGCAAGTTTTCCAGATTCTAGATTCTCAAATATAGCATAACTCGTCATATTACCGATGCTTATAAAACTAACAACAGAAAGAAAAATACTTAACAAAACATAATTCAAAACTTCTCTACCAGTTATAATATACTGGTGTTTAATTCTTTCCTTTTCTGTTACAAAGGGCCCCTCTCCAAAATTATAAACCTCAACAACAGGATCAACAACTTTCTTGTCTTTTAAATAAGATTCTTCAAAATCTCTGTTTATCTCGCACAAATTTCTAACAATGACATCATGGTATTTACTTTCTAAACTTCTCGTAAATTTAACATCTTTATCTAACTCAAAGAAAATAAAAAATCTTACGTTTTTTTCAGAATCATAATCTAATTTTATTTTAAAAGAACTCGTAATTTTACTTAATTCCTTGTCTCTCTTAATACTTAAATCAATTTGTTCAGGATAAACATTAGCCCCATCGATACTTATGGTTCCATCGCTTCTACCATAAACATATAAGAAAGGTAAATGTAGGATATCTTCTTCTATTCCACCTTGATTAATAAAATCATTAATAAAATCCTCATCATACTCTAACAACTTATTCGTTATCTCATTAAAGCTATATTTTCCACCTTCATCGCGAACATTATACTTAATCTTCGGAGAAACTACGTTTTTATCCAATAAAGTTATATAAAACTCTTGAACTTTTTTCCTCCCTATTCTTCGTGTGGTATTTTGAATATGGTGTTGTATAGGATCGTACTGAAATATCATCGGTAATCTTGAATCATCTACAAATAAAAATTTCTTTAACCTTTTATCTTTGTCGCATCTCTTTCTAATGTAAGTACTTAAAGGTGTCTCAAACGCTATTCCAATATCAACGTCTGAACAGCCATAAGAAGAGATTATAATAGGATTATTCAAATTTTTTTTCATATAATCTCTCCATGCCTCAACAAAACCCTCTCCACCCGTAACAAAGTCAACTTTGTAATCTTTCCAATTAATTTTCTTTTTTCCTTCATCAATAAGAGTCTTAAGAAAGGGAGGATAACCTGCAATTAAGTAGTTATATTTATTCCCGAATATTTTGAGTGTATCGATTATTTTTTCAACATCAGGTCCTGTACTCTTAACTAAAGAAAATTTCTCAACTAACTCTGCAAATCTTATACCCGTTGCCCAAGCACCCAAAGACCAAGCACCAATAAGGATGTAATTTTTATTTTTAGGTTTGTAAGTATAAAAATATTCAAACTCCGCATCTTTGTTTAGTCTTGCATTTTCTTCTACAGATCTGACCCACTCTGTAGGAATTCCTGAACTGCCAGAACTCTCGTCTATACTTCCATGTTCTGGAAGTTTCCCATACCTGCATCTATCTTCATAAGAATATCGTTTAATATAATTCTCTTTTGTCGTTATAGGAACAAGTTTATCAAAATCCTCAATGCCCCTAATTTCATTAAAATCTATTTTACTTTTTTTTAAAAAAGATGTATAAGCTGGAACGGTCTTAGCAGAACCACGAAAAATTTCTAAGGTTTTCCGATTTGAAATTTCCTCTAAAACATCTGGATCGACCCGATTTAAAAATTTTTTTGTAATGTTGAAGTTACTTTCAAAAATAGGAGCAATAACTTCGACTAAACCAGGAAAAAATCTCCGAAAAAAGCCTTTTTGCATAATTTATCAAATCCTATAAATATATAAAATTTTGTTTTTTATAAGATATTTTTGTAATAATTTCTTAGTAATAAAATTTAAAAAGTATGTTGCAGATAACTATACAAATAAATTTTAATCAAAATGTAGTTTATTTAGCATGCCATCAGAAATTTTGGAAAGGCTTGGAATAATAGAATATCCTTTTAAGAAAGAAGTATCTTGCATATATCCTTTAGTTGCTTTAAGGTTAGCTGACGAGTCAATTACAAGCGATAGATATAAAACAACTGATAGAGAAAATGCCATTCATTCAAGTAGACTTTCAAACAGAATTTTAGATTATGTCCACTCTCATCACTCTCCACATATCTCCAGACAAGAACTTGAAGAGGTGGTTAGAAACCAACATGAAAAAATAGACTATCTTACTTATATTTCTTTATTCGAAGCGGTTGCTCAAATGGCAGAGATTCCTAATGTATATAGAGAAGTAGGAAAAAGAGTGGTTACAACCGATTTCAGACATATTGCACTAGCAAGAACGACATTAACAATAGATTTTCTATACAGATATGCAAGCACTCACGTAGGAAATTTTACAACGCTTGTTGATATGTGGTGGGAAGATTGTAGTAAACACTTTCTTAATAGAAAAAGGAGGGGTATAATGACTAAGACGACGAAACAAGAGGCAATTCTCCAACTTATTGAGAGGTTTGGCGAAAAATTAACTGAAAAGATCTTAGATAATGATGATGAATTCACAGAAGAATTTCTTAAATCTATGCCTACAATATACACCTACCCAAATGGTGTTCCAAAGCCGCCTGCAAGAATTATAGATAAAAATGAAGAATGTAATGTAAACAAAGGAACTGATAAAAGAGTTTACACTTTAGAATACGTGCCTACAACATTAATAGAAAGAATAATGACGCCCATAAGTACAATTAGAAGAAGAAGATTAAAAGAAACTGAAATAAGCACGATGCAAATTGCATTCGATCAATTGTTAGAGAGAGAAGAAGAGAGAAGAAGAGAAGCAGAGAGAAGAGAACAAGAAAAAGCTAAAGAATTAGATGCGGGTAGAGAATTTCATAGATCACATCTTCCAAAAGTAGAAGATACCGACAAGTTATCTTTTGGAAAGTTTTATGAAAGCACGCATGATATAGGAGGAGATATTTATGATGTACTAAAAATAGACGATGAAAATACAGCATTTTATGTTGCAGATGTAACCGGCCATGGACTACCCCAATCCTATCGAACACTACAATTACTAGACGACATCAGATCTCTAGATGGAGAAACAAAAAAATCTCCAGGAAAATTATTATCAACAATCCAAAAACGATTTGGTGAAAAATTAATGAGTAATGGATGGTTTATAACAATGGCTTATTTTGTTATAAATAATAATGGAAAAGTAAGATATTGTAATGCAGGACACGAATTTTATAGAGTTTTTAATCAGTTAAATGGAAAATTATTTGGCAATGAGCAAATGGGTGGTTCTTCTGCTTTTCCGATAGGATTTCCTGATACAACTGACGAAAATTACACTAATCAGGAAAGAGAATTTCAGATTGAACGAGGAGATATATTACTGCTTTATACAGACGGATTTTGGGAAGAAATGAATCCAAATGGTGAGCAATTCGGAGAAGAAAAATTAGTTGAATCGTTTAGAACAAGTCGTAAACCAACAATAGAAGGGAAAATAGAAGATGTGATAGCAGACCTTAAAGAATACTCAAAAAAGACCAGATTTAGTGATGATTTAACAATGATTGGAGTTCAACTTATATAACAACCTCAACCCCCAACCACCCTCTTAATACTTCCAATCCTCTCTCTCGCGGCCAGCTCTCCCAACTTAATACACTCTCTAACTTTAGAATAATCCAACCACGACAATTTTCCTGTATCTGTATAAATACTAATTATCCTATTTTTCTTATTTATAATATGTCTAGCATGTACAGTAGATGTGATAATAACATCAACTTCTTGCTCCATCATATCAACAGGCAAAGGATCAAAAACTCCACCATCAAAAACCGCAGAAGACTGAAATTTCACAATTTTAAAGAAAAAAGGAACAGAAATACTTGCCATTATCGCAGGAACAAGTTTCCCACTATTAATAGCTCTTGTCTTAAATTCAAGATTTGGCATTAGCTCTGTTGTAACAACTTCTAAAGGAATTTTTAATTCTGAGAATTTCTTGTCTCCGAAAACATCATATAAAAATTGTTTAATCTTAGTTATATTCACACTACCCAAAAAAGGAATTAAAGCTCCTTTATGACAAAATTTTTCCCAGTTTATAATTAATGCTCTATTTTCCATTTCTTTTGCAGACATGCCAGAAGCATAAGCAGCTGCAATAACTGCTCCAATGCTACAACCATTAATTCTATGAATAGGAATTTTATTTTTCTCAAGAACTTTTAAAACACCAATGTGAACAAGTCCCCTTGAACCACCTGTACCTAAAACAACACCAACTTTTTTCTTAGTTTTCATATATACTAACTAAAAAATTAGATATAAAAATCTAACTATTAGCTCTTCCTCAATCTTACAACAAAAAACCCTTCAGATTCATTATCATGCGGATAAATCCTACAAGAATTTTCCACTTCACTTGAAAAACTCTTGCCTTCCCATTCTTTAACTCCTCCCCGGCATTTCAAAGGCAAATTAACTTTCTCAACTTTCAAACCAAATTTCTCAACTAAAAACGAAACAACTTCTTCATTTTCTTCAGGAGCATGAGTGCATGTAGAATATACAACCTCTCCTTCATCTTTTAACAGCGAAACTGCAGAAATCGCAAGTTTTTTTTGTAAATTGCTTAGTTTCTTTATCATTTTTTCATTCCACATCAAAAGAGTTTTTGGATTGCTTCTTATGTTGCCTTCTCCAGAACACGGCACATCTAACAAAATTTTATCAAACTTAAAATTTAATTTCTGAAATTTTTTACAAAGATTAACTCCATCCTCTCTCGTTATTATAACATTACTCACACCACACCTTCCTAAATTAGAAGCAAGTATCTTAATTCTGTCAAGTGAATTATCATTTGCAATTATAGTACCAGCATTTTCCATTAAAGCAGCTTCATATGTTGTTTTCGAGCCAGGTGCTGCACACAAATCCAAAATAATCTCATTTGGCTTTGGAGATAATGCAAGAACTGACATCATACTCGAAACTTCTTGAATATAATAATATCCAAGCAAATGTTCTAAACTTTTTCCAAGCTCTCCAGGTTCAAGTTCTGATTCAACTAACATAATTTCAGGATAGTCTTTAAATGGCTGTTTAATCTGCCAGCCTTTTTTCTCAAGAATTTCTTTCAATTTTTCGTAAGAAATTTTAAGAGTGTTACATCTAATATAATTTAACGGATATTTACGAATGCTCGCCATAAAACTCTCAAAATCTTTCTCATCTGTCAGGAGTTTTTTCATCCTTTCAACAAAAACGGGTTTTGGTTCATACATAATAAGACAAAATTTATTGTATTTATAATTCTAAGCCTATAAATATGTCACAACTTTGCAATATCAGCTGTCTATGCTACAGCCATTTCTTCAGTTTGTTCTACTGTCTCTGCTACAGCCACTTCTTCAGTTTGTTCTGCTGTTACAACAGTCGACACAACTCCTGCTGTTACTCCCATAAATTTAGAAAGCAAAAACTCAACCCAAATTCTATACAAATCAAACTTCAAATACAAAGCTTCTGCTTTATTCCTGTTATCAAATCCAGCTCTTTCAACATACTCAAGCTGCCCCACAACATCATTAATTTCCTGCTCATTAAACTTTCTCACATCTTTCATTTCAATAATCCTCTGTCTTAAAACTTCCAATTGAGCATCAGTTTGTTCAGGTGTTAAAATAACAACTCCTTCGATTTGATCTGAAATACCTTGAACATCTTGTAAGGTCTGATCAAGTATTTCTCTGTTCCTAATTGCTTGTTTTGCACTATCAACATCCAACCAACAACCAATTCCTTTATTTCTGTCGCAATAACCAACATTTTTCCATCTTGCAGGATCTGTCTTAGAGCCAGGATTATCACTTGAACACACTCTTATTACTCCTCTGTTATAAACTGCTGGAAATACAGCTTCTGAAACTCCTTCCTGAATATTTGGTTGCAAGACAGGAGTTAAACTCGGCTCTCCACTCACACACTCTTTTTCAGAATTAACTTGTTGAGAAAGTTGCTCTTGTAAATAAGCATCTTTAATATAGTTAAGAGCAAAATCAGTTGACACTTGTTTAAAACCACAATACTCTTTTGTATCTATTCTTACGCACAACTCTTTATAACCAGCAGGAGCTGTAAAGTCTCTTGTCCTATCAATTGAATTGCTTTTCCCAACAAATCCTGTTTCAACATAAATAAATGGCTGACTTATATAAAATCCTGATGTAGGTGGACTTTTCAAATAAACAGAATAATAATGTCCTATATCATTTCCTGCAAAAATATGATAATAAACTTTATATTGTGAAGTTGCCGGAACTGTTGCTTCTGAATATGGAATTTCATCAAACCATGCATAAAATTGAACAGGACTTTCTGGTTCAAGCAAAGCATCTAACATTTTTTTGTTATTTGGAAATTTTGTTCCAATGAAAGCTTTACAAACTTCGCTCCCAATTTCTCCTGTAGTTCTTGCCTTGAATGCTTTAAATGCATTTAACCCATAATAATCAGTAAAGTATGAAGCTGATTTCTGAGCATTGTTCCATGCATCTTGAACTGTCAAGTACTCCCCTCCTCCCCGAGTCCCTTGTCCATATCCAACTTCGAGAAGTTTTGGAATTGCAATATCCATCAAAGGAGCTGCCTGTCTCCAAAAAAACTCACATAAATAAATGCTGAAAATTTCATCACAAATTCCAACTGTTTGTCCTGTATCAAGACTTTCTTGCAGACAATCTCTAAAAGATTTTAAGATTGATAAATAAGCATCTAAACCAGCATGAATTCCAGTCAAACAAACAGGAACTACAATTCCTTCTCTTATATTCGGCAAACAAAGCATGATACTTCCAATAACTCCTGTCTGCACAACATCATCAACTGGATAAGCTCCTCCTAAATTGCATCGACTTGGCGGACATAAAACAGGATCACAAACATTAAACAACAAATGACAGTCTTCAGGTGACATGAAATCTTGACATGAAGTTCCTTCTGATGTTCCTCCTGGCCTTCCAACTTTAACATTTCCGACTCCACTTAGTGTTACTGTCTTCTTTCCATACTGTAATGATGCTTCTCTTATAACAGCAACCCCTCTCGCAACTAAATTTCTTGCCTCTGCCTCGCTTAAACATGGAATCTGATCAAGTGCTTGTCCTGTATTAAGATTAACTTGTATACAAGGTTGATCATTTCCAACACTTGAATCAAACTCTTCTAATCCATTTTGTCCAACATTGCAAAGCCAGAAACTTGAAAGCTGGCCAGCTTCGGTATAAGGAGTCTGACCAAAAACAGGCGAGATAATTGGCTTTGTTGCAACATACCAACCATTTCTTAAATCAACAGGCACAATTGCTGGCAAACCTTTATACTGAGTTGTCTCAAAATATCTTACTTCAGGCTTCTGATACTGGTTCTGACATAATTCAGGCGTCCATTTCTCAAAATAAGAAACTCCTGCTTTTCCTAGATAATCTGTCACTGCCGCGCTTTCCTTTTGATCCAATTGTCTCATAATTTTTCCATCCTCGCCAATAAAATAATAAGTTTTAGGATTATAAACTCCTGTATCTTTTTTCTCAAGCTGAGTTAAAATTCTTTTTCCTGCGATCAAATTATAATTTTGATTTTGAGATACAAATCCTGCAGCAACTGGAGCAGAAATCGCAGGTACACTTAATGCAAGAACTTCCGCACCTTCATTAATACCTCCACCCAAATAACCTGCCTGACCAGAAGTCAAAGTTCTTATATCTGCTCTTTTCGGAGCAAGACCTTTTTCAGTCGGAGATATAACTTGAATTCCATCTCCAAAAACTTTAGCAAATGTAGCTTCAGTTTCTGCTTCTTGTCTTTCAACTCTAATTGGTGCAAGAACACTGCTAAGCTTATTTCCAGCAATTTCAAAGTTTGCATTCTCTGGTGAGTACATTCTTCCATATGTTACAATATCTTTCATATCCTGCCACGACAATCTTCCTTGCTCATACATTGTCTTTATTGTGTCTTCATTTGCAAAAACATCACTTAACTTTACAGTTGAACCATCAGGCATTTTAACTTCTTTGTTGTTATTCTCTCGATAATAATTCAAGAAAACACTTTCCATATAATCTTTTCCAGCTGCTTTATTATCAACATGCTGTCCGAAAATTCCCTCTGATTGTGTGTGTTTCTGGCTAACTGACTGAATCTCCTGATTTGTTTTTTGTATCTGTCTTTCCATCTCACTTACAGCTGATCCAATATTCTCCTTCTCGCCAAAGAAACATGCATCTAAAGTCGGATATTTTCCCTCAGCAACCATCTTCTGACATTTTTCATTCCATCCTCCTTGCCCTCTCATTACAGCCTGTCTAGCCATACTTTTTCCTCCCAAATTCTCAAAAAAATTCTTTGCAAAAAGTAGAGCAGAAGTTCCAAAACAAACACCTTTCCAAGTCTTGACAACATTTCCAAGCTTGTCAACAATATCCTGCCAATTCTCTATTGTTTTATTTAATTTCAAAATCAACTCTTGAGTTTTTTCAGGACTAAGCTGTATAGCTCTTTTTTCTATTCCAACTTTAAAGCTGAAATTAGCCTCTGTAAACTCATAAGGAATTTCAGGCAAAACTGTTACAACAGCCTCTCTTTTCAAATTAATCTCTTTTATTCTTAAACTAAATCTTCCAAAAAGTCCGAATTCTGAAACTCCTAAAAATCTGTCATCTGTTCTCCATACACCATTAACATCTTTATAAGTGTGTGAAATTAACGCAGAATCTTCCCTAAAATCTTTCAAAATTAAAATTTCTCGTCGATAATCAACTCCGAGTCCCTGATTTTCCCTGTACCTTATTAACTCGTTTTTTAGTTTTGTTTTCCATTCATCTAATTCAGATTCTACAGAAGTCCAAGCTGTTTTACTATACCATTCTAAAACACCACTCTTTAAACCATAGTCACCAACACTATTTGAAAGATTAACTACTAATCTTCCTTCACCATCACTATAAATTTTATCCAAATAATCTTTAATTATATCATACTCCTCAACTTTCTCTGAAATAATCTCCTCTCCTTTCTTAACTCTTTTCTCTCCAACTCCATCAATTAAAAAATTTACAGATGCTTCCTCATATCCCGGATCTTTAATATCAAGAATTTTGAAAAAATGGCTTTCAATTCCATCGTCAAAAAATCCTGTTGTATTTTCATAATTGTATCTTTCCAAGTTCATCAATTCTGCTCTTGCACTTGCAGCATAGCTTGATTCAGGATACTCTTGTATCATTTTATTTAACAAATCTTTTTGTGTTGCTTTTTTATTCAGCTTTCCAGCAAGATCTGCAGCTTCAAACAATGCAACTTCTCCATAACTTTCTGTTGGACTTTTCTTCTCGCTTCCATACAAAGCAACAAGATCTCTCGAAGTTGTCATAGCTTTTTCAAAAGCTGTTTCAAGTTCTGGGTCATATTTTTTATCAAAGGCTCCACCTGTCTCAACAAATTTATAACTCACTTTCTCATCTCCAACAAACAAAACTTCAATATCTACCTTATCTTTCTTAAAATTCCTATTTGCAACATTCTTCACTTCGTCAATAAATCTTTCTTTAGTATTAATTTGAGAAGAAAAATAATTAATTCTCAAAATTAAATCTTTTATGCCTGCTCTAAAAATTTCAATATAACTTTTTTTAACAACTTTATTATGTTCTAAATAATCTTCTCCAAGATCTTTAACCAATACAACAAATCTTCTCTCTTGCAAGCCACTAATTCTCTCCGGAGCAAGTCCTGAATAAACAATATGCCACTCTAAGCTATCTAATTTATCTCCAATAACTCTATCAACATTCAAGTTGTCTTTTTCAAAACTCATAACATCAGAAACTCCGAGTCTCAACATAATCTGTCTACCTCTACAACTCAATCTAACTTCTCCTCCTTCTTCCAAACTCTCAATACTATAAACATAACAATCTCTTTCAACAATTGTAGGATCTTGGCTAAAGCCAAAGTACTCTCCTTTTCTCAACCACAACTCATTACCATCAACTTCAAGTCTAACTTTTCTTTCTGGTGCAGAAATATCATCAAGTCTCAACTTAACTCCAGCTCGACAATAAAATCCTGGCATGTTGATTAACCCTGAAGTTTCTCCTCTCAACAATCTTATTTCAGTCAAAACATGATCCTGATCTGTATAAACTCTTAAATTAGCTGTATCTCTATCAATCCCATCCAATCTCACATACCCTTTACCTTTCCAAAATCCATAATTAATATATTCTTCCTGCCAATCTTGATCAGACATTTGAGGCAAAATTAAAATAGGCTTGCCAGTTCCAAAAGCATTTCTTATATCATAGGTTAAAACAGCTGTTAAATTTCCTTCAACAAAATCAGGCATTTCCTTTTCAGAGGGCTGTCTTTTCAACACAACTACAACATAACCTATATCATTCACAAGAGGCGTGTCAAGTCTTGCTCTATACATTCTTAAAGCTGCAAGTGAAGGATGAAAGCTTATTCCTGCAATCTTGCTTGTATCATAATTTCCTTTAAATCTTACTCCTCTAATCTCAGCAACATCTATCAGCGGATTTAACTTAACTCCATCCAGCTTACAAAAAATAGGAACATTCTGCTCTTCAAGTAAGTCAGATCTAACAACAGCTGGCATACATGAACCTGGCCGAATTTCAACAATAAAATCCTGTCCTGCCTCGCATTTTTCAGGATCTGTAAGTACAGGCCAGAAAGTTGTATAGTCAATTCCTTCCCTTGCATAATATGTCCTAACATTCGGCTGATAAAACTGAGAGTAAGTTACTGTTGGTTGCATAAAAGTCTGAGACTGATACGGAATATTAGGTTGTTGTGAAGAATAACTACTCTGATAAGTTGGATAACTCTGTCCAGAAACAAACGAAATTAGCAAAACAGCTAAAAAAATTCCCAAAACTAACAAAAATCCAAAGTTGTTAATTTTTAAATTGCTTTCTGTACTTTTCAATATCTTGCTTTTTTTTCTGTTTTTTCTTTTTCCCATTTTTTATTTTGTTTATTTTTGTTCTTTATTATTTTCCAAACTCTAAATAAACAAACCTTAATTCTAACAAATTATAATTGTTCTGAACATCTTCGATTGTTCGAGGCAGCGGCAACTCTGAAGCCAAAACATCCATAACTTTTGACTCTTTTAATTCAGATTCTGAAATATACCACGAATTCTTGCCACCTCCTTTAATCACGCTTGTTAATTCTTGAGCTGGAAGTACAAAATCAAAACACTCTTCTCTTTCTTGCCCCAACAATCCTGATAATCCAGGCTTAGGAACATCAACACATTTATGGATCATGCTCCCTTGTACCTTAATACTCGAATTCCCATAAACATAAACTGTTACATTGTACTGTCCTTCAGTTAGTGTTATATTTTTCTGTTCAGGCCATAAAACAGTTGTATCTGTATCATCTGATTTAAAATAAATTAAAGCCATGTCTCTTGCCTCTTTTCCGCCAACCATTAGTTTAAGAGGTAAAGTGTAAAGTTTGTCAAGTACAATTTCTGCACTTGCTTCTTCATTAGTTGAAATCTGGTGTTTTTTCTCTTCAAACCCTTCTGCTTTTGCAACAACAAATCCATTAACACATTGTGGGAAATTTGCAAGAAGACTTGCTTCGTTATCTTGTATAGCTGTTCTTCCTATATTGCATCTCTGGTTAAAACATTTAAAGTCTATATCGGCTTCAACAGGATTCAACTCACTATCAACAGTTCTGACAAAGATTTCAGCATTATTATATTTGCAAATTTCAGGCTCAACATCGTTAAGAGAAGTTGAAGGTAAAGCATTTCTTTTTTGATTTGCCTCAACTATAACAACTATTGGAAACTGAAAAATTTCCTTGTCGTCATAAATCTGAACTAAAACAGGATAGACAACATCATAAACAAAATGATAAGGTACATAACAAAAGCCAAGAATACCAAGACCTTCTTGCAATCCAACTGGCTCTGCAACTAATATGCCGTTTTCAAGAGGCTCGACAGAAATTTTTGTTGGCCAGTTTCTCGAATACAAAAATCTAACTGCTTCATCACTTTCAACATCTGCAACAAAATAATCAAGATAATCTTTTTTAATCTCGTAATAATCTCCCTTTGTTTTAACCATTATCATATTATTTTCCAAAGCCTCTCGTAAATCTGCAGCCACTTTTTCATAAAGCCAAACTTGAGGTGAACAGGTCAATTCAACTCCAGAAACAGGTGCATACAAATACAAAACATCAATTGCATAATCTTCAAGGAAGGCAGATTCTTTTTCTTTGTTATAAATTTTCACAGCCTCTTCATAAAACTTTCCTAACTTGCTCTTAACTACAGTTTCATGATTTCTAATATTAAAACTTTCATCTTCAAACTCTGCTCTTAATTCCGCACTAACATCAACTTTCACTTCACTATCAGAAATTTCAACATCAATCTCTGGTTTAGATAAATTAATTGCAAATCCTTGACTTGAAAAACTTGAAAAATCACATTTTAAGTTTTCATCTAAATATTTTTCAAGTTGTTGTTCCATGTCTTGTTTTGTTGGCACTTGTTCTTTAACAATATCTTTTCCAGAAGCATAATACCAAAATGGAATTCCAGTTCCAAAAAAATCAAGCTGATTCGAAGTTGGCGAGTAGTCATTTCCTGGCTCAAAATTAGACCAGTATATGTAACCACTATTTTCTCCAAGAAGGCTGATTCCTGTTTCTGTATAGCTTTTCACACAGTCAAGATAAAAGTTTTCAACAGGCCTGAAAATCGGAGGAATATTAAAAAGCTCTATTTCTGATCTAAAATAAAAAAATAAAGCAATTCCTGCAACAATAACTATTGCCAGAATTATAAATATCGTAACCTGTCCTCTTTTACTTTCCATCTCATTAAAAGATAAAAAGCGTATATAAATTTATCTTACAAGTCGTATAAACTATTCATCTCAACAAAAAATACAAAATTATTCCAGCCACAATTAATAATGCAATGAGTATAATTAGTGTAAGCTGAGATTTTTTAGTTTTGTTTAACATTTTTTAAAATAGGCCTGCGAGTAAGAACCAAGGTTCTTATCAACTCCTATAAATTATTCAATTCCTATGGGCCTGCGAGGAATTGAACCTCGGATCTCATCCATTTTAACAGATGGTCTGCCGTCAAGGATGCGTCGTGCCACTAGACCACAAGCCCAGAAATTGTAAACTAAAAAGGTTATATAAATTTATCTTACATCAAATTTAAAAACCTCACTTTTCTCTCACCAACATGAAAATTCCAAAAACACTAAACAGATATTGCCCGTATTGCAATAAAAAAACTGAGCATAAAGTCAGTGATGTTAGCTCTGGCCGTAAAAGAGGATCTTTAAAACGAGGCTCAATTGAAAGGGCAAAAAAAAGAGGATTAGGAAGAGGCTATGGTAATTTGGGAAAATGGGGAAGCAAGCCAGCAGTCACAAAATACAAAAGAAAAGCAAAATCTACAAAAAAAACAAATATTATGTACACATGTCAAGTCTGCAAAAAATCTCATTACCAAAAAAAAGGAAAAAGAACAGGAAAACTTCAAATTGTAGAAAAAGGAAAATGATAGAAAAAATTGTAAGGAGAAATTAAAATGGTAGAGAAAATAAAATTCATAGAAGTTGAATTGCCGATAGTAAACCACAAAGTTGATTTAATTGCAAATAAAATTGAAGAACTTGACAATAGAACAGTAAAACTCGACTTGACGCGAAAATTAAGAGGAAAAAATGTTGAGTTTATTTTCAAGCTTAAAGTTGAAGATGGAAAATTAATAGTAGACCCATACAGAATTTTCATTTTCAAGTTTTTCATAAGAAGAATAATGAGAAAATCAATTGATTATGTCGAAGATTCATTTTCAGCAAATTGCAAAAATGCACAGTTGAAAATTAAAATTTTCCTGATAACGAGAAAAAAAGTTCCAAGAGCTGTAAGAAAAGCTTTAAGAGAAAAGGCAAAAGAAGAAATAATCTCTGAAATAAATAAACAAACTTACGAAGAATTTTTCGGAGAACTCTTATCAAGCAGGTTCCAGAAAAATTTAAGCCTTAAACTGAAAAAAATCTATCCTCTTGCTTTCTGTGATATTGTTGATAGTTTTGTTGAAAGAAAAATTTAAAACGCGATTTACATCAATTTAAACTCAACCATCCATCTGTATTTATAAGGTGCAATTTCTCCTGACTTTCTAACACTTAATATCTTAACCTTCTCATTTCTTTTTTTTGCTTCTTTTTTTATCTTCTCAATCATCTCCTCCAAATCTTCATTTTTTCCAAAAACTCTATAAAAGAACTTTCCTCTCTTCGAAACAGACAAAAAAGCTTCTTTCAAAAAATCTTCTTTTAAATTTGGGCGAGGCATCACAACAACATCAAATTTTTCTTTTTTGTAAATCTTTATAACTTTCTTAACATCTCCTTTTATAATCTCAACATTATTCAGTTTATTCAACTTAATATTTTCTCTCGCATACTTGCAACACTCTTTCCCAATTTCAACCGAAACAATTTTTTTACATCTTGACAATTTAGAAATTACAATCGCATAAGGTGCAACTCCTCCAAACATTACCAACACCTTATCGTTCATTTTCACTTTTCTTGCAATTACAATTCTCTCATCAGAAAGCCTGGGTGAAAAATAGCATTTTTTCACATCAACTTTAAACAAGCATCCAGATTCTTTATGAATTGTTTCAGTTTTCTTAATTCCTGCAAGATGCTTTAATCTCAACTTCCTTAATTTCCCTTTAATTTTTTCAGTTTTCTCGAAAACAGTTTTTATGCTTCTCATCTCGTGCAGCAACTTACTTGCAACTCTCTTCTTTTCTTCTGCTTTTATTTTCTCCGGAAATTTTAAAATAGCTATATTTCCAATAACATCATAGCTTTTAGGAAGTTTCATATTAAAAAAAGTTCTGTTGTATATATAAATTTAAGTTAACACATAAGACAATTCAAAGAAAGATTTAAAAACTAAAAAAAACTAATAAAATAATAAAAGAGGAAAAATGGTAAAGATTTTAGGCATCATTCTAGTAATTCTGGGAGCTTTGTTGTTATCCTGGAATATATCATACAAAACTCAGTTTGAGATTCCTTTTCTATCTGAACAAAGCGACGCTGTTGTTCTAGGAATAGGAGCAGTTATAGTTATTATAGGAGTTTTCTTTCTAAGATCTGGCAAAAAACGCAAAGAAGTTCCAGTATACGATAGGAAAGGCAAGAAAGTTGTTGGGTATAGAAGGACGAAGTAATTACAATCGAAACTAAATTATAGTACAAGTGTAACAAAAAATTATCATCTATAAATTTGTTAAGTGTTAGTTTATTTTAAGTAAACTCTATTAATATTAACAATTCTAATAATAACTTCTAGAAGGATCAATTTTAAGTTGTTTTGCCAATGTTAACATTTGTCTGCGCGCTGGTTCATATTTCCTTCCTGATTCTTCCCATGCCCTCTTAGCTGCAATAAACCTATTAAAAATATCCACCTTGCTTTTATCATCTAAAACTCTCATAGCTTGTGCTGTCTGCATCCTTCCAAAATAACGATGTATCTGCCTATCAAAAAGTATGTTAACCAAAACCATGGCTATTCCCACACCATAAATCCAACCAAAATCTCCAACTTCAGCTCTTCTTTTTATCCACAATCCAACAAAAACTATTGCAAAAAATAACCATGCCATTCTCCTTGCAGATCCGCTCTGCAGAGTGAAATGTACAAATAAACCAAATATTATTAATGGAAGAAGAACTGCAATTGATATACCCATTCCTCCATAAGGCAATAAAATAGCTCCAACCCAATCTGTTGGCAAGAATCTTACAGAAAGAACAGAAACTATTAAAGCAACAAGAAACGCAACAGCTCTATTCTCAAAAAGAGATACATGCATTATTGTATTGATTCTTATTAAAAGTGCATAAATCACAACAAAAAGCAAAACCAGCAACAAAACTAAAGCAAAAAAGTTAGCATCAAACTGGCTTACTCCAAGAACAGCCTCAAAAAAAGGCCCGAAAACATCTCTAAAAATTTGAATTCCTTCATTAATTGGCCCTCTTATATCAAATGGAAGTTGAGCACCCACTATATCAAGCATGAAAATTAGCATAAATAAGAATAAAAAAACAACAAGCAATTTTCCTCTTTTCATAATTTAAAGAAAATCCTTGTACTTATAAATATTTCTTTCTCTTTCAACAGAGCATTTCTTTTCTACTCACAAAAATTTACTCCTAATTTTAGATAAAGAGATTTACTATAAAAAACAAAATATTTATAAAGCTCTTTCATCTCTAACTAACATGAAAAAAGAGATGAGTAAGATTTTTGTTTTTGTTGTTTTAGGATTAATTATAGCTTCTTTTTTAGTAGGAGTTGTTGCGGCCCAAACAAGCCGCCCGATTGATATTATAAGAAATCTTTTTCAAGGCTTTAACACCGAGGACTTTAGATTATATTCCGCACAATTTCTGTTCTTAATGTTAGTTACACTAATAATTTATGCTATATCTAATTTTATACCTTTTTTAGAACAAAGTCATCCTGGTTTAAGATTTATGGTTGCTTTAATAATAGGGATCTTATCTACACTATATTTAGCACCTGAAGAAATCTATACAGCTCTACTTGGCTATGAAGCTCTCGGAATAGCTTTAACAACGGTTATTCCATTAATTGTTTTACTTACCTTCACTATACAATGGGACACCAGATATCCTGAACATGTTTGGTTTACTGTAGTAATTTGGGTCGCTTTTCTTGCAGCGTATTTAATTAAATACTATCAACAGTTATTATTATGGCTTACGGGTCAAGAAACACAGATTGGTGGTTTTGGGTTACTCTTTGTTGCTATTACATTCATAACCAGCATAATCATGATTACTGCAGGAGGTTATGTTTCAAGACTTATATTTAGAAGAAGACTAAAAGGATTAATCCATAAAGGAGCAATCAGAAGTGATGCTGAAAGAACTGGGTTAATTTCAAGATTAGAACAGCTTAAAGTAGCTAGTCCTGAATTAGCAGCAGAATTTGACGAACAAATAAATAAATTAAGACGATTACAATTTAGAACTTAGTTCTCTAACAACACCCATTAAAATTAAAATATATGAAGAAAAATTTATCAAAAATATTTAAAAACTTCTCCTAACTATCTTACACATGAAAAAAATAGGCGTCTTAGTTTTTATATCTTTTTTGTTATTACAGTTAACTCTACAATTTTCTCTCGCACAAGAAACTCCTATCCAACAACTCCCAGAAGGCTCTGAGGACATAGCAGAAAAAATAGCAAAACCAGAAGAATTTCTTAATGAAACAAAATGGGACTATCTTGGAAAAGAATGGAAAAATATTTTGTTAAAAAATAAAGTTATTGCCTTAATTGATTCATTCTTCAAAAAAATAAGCATTGTTTTTAGAGCTCTCTTCGGCATGCCCTACTCTCTCTCAATGACATTATTTTTCGTTATCATCTTATGGCTTTTTGTTTTTATTTTTATAGGTAATTTATTTAGCAAATCTGGTATTGTTAAAACTTTTCCGGCTTATTTAATCGGACTTGCTCCTGCCGTAATTATAAGCCAACTCCAAATTTTAAATAAAATTGTTGTTGCGACAGGAACTTTCATAGTTTCAAGAGAAGCAAAATGGGCAAGAATTGTTCTGACAGTTGTTGCAATTTTAGTTCTTATTTTGCTTTTTGCCATTTCAAAAACTTTATCAAAATATTTAGAAAAGCAAAGAAAAGTAGGAAAAGAAAAAGAAGCTGAACATGCACAAGAAAAAATTGTAAGATTTGAAA
>CAYIIQ010000002.1:0-34529 GCA_964363545.1 Candidatus Woesearchaeota archaeon
GCTGAGTCTGAAAAACTTGAAATAGAAGATAAAGCATTTGAAGTTCTATACGAAGCAAGTGAAGGAGATTGTAGAAGAGTAATAAACTTATTACAGGCAACTGCTGCTATAAGTCCAAAAATAACAGAAGAATTAGTTGAAACAATTGTTTCTTCTGCAAAACCCTCTGATATCAAAATTGTTTTAGAGTATGCATTAAGCGGAGATTTTTCAAATGCAAGAGAAAAACTTCTTGATATAATGCTTAAAGAAAGTATTTCAGGGCATGATATAATTAAGGCAATACAAAAAGAAATCTGGAATCTAAACATAGAACCAGAATTAAAAGTAAAGTTGACAGAAAAGACAGGAGAGATTGAATTCAGGCTTGTTGAAGGAAGTGATGAGTTCATTCAACTCGAGGCTTTAATTGCAAGCTTTGTTTTAGCCGGAATAGGAAAAATGTAACGTCTCTTGCAAAACTTTTACAAAAAATTGTAAAACAACTCCAACTACACAAATATCAAAATGCCAAACCAAACTCTCTGTGACAAATACAGACCAAAAAACTTTTCAGAAATTAAAGGACAAGACTTTGCAATAGAAAAATTAAAATTATTTATGAAAAACTTTCCAAAAAAGAAATCTATAGTCCTACATGGAGAAACAGGAACAGGCAAAACTTCTCTTGCTTATGCTCTTTCTTACGAAACAAACTTTGAATTGCTGGAATTAAATGCAAGTGACTTAAGAAACCAAGAAGAAATAAAAAAAATTATCGGACAAGCATCACAACAAGTCTCACTTTTTGGAAAAGGAAAAATTTTACTAATAGATGAAATTGATGGCATAACAAAAGAAGATAAAGGCGGTCTACAAGAACTTATTTCACTAATAGAAACAACTAATTTTCCAATTATAATAACATCAAACAACATTTGGGACAGAAAATTTTCTGAATTAAGAAAAAGATCAGAGCTTTTAGAAATTAAAGAGCTTAATTATCAATTTATTTTTGACATCCTCGAATTTATTTCAGAACAAGAAAAAATAAAAATTTCAGAAGACTTTTTAAAAAGCATAGCAATTAAATCAAAAGGAGATGTTCGAGCTGCAATCAATGACTTGCAAGCAATGGGTGAGGATATAATTAACTTAGATGAAAGAGACAAAAAAGAAAACATATTTAATATAATAAGAGAAATTCTTCAAAACACTCCAAGAGATTCTATTCTTGAATTATATGAAAAAATAGACATGCCATTAGACGAAATTCTTTTATGGATTGAAGAAAATATTCCAAATGTATATAACGGTGAAGATTTGTATAAAGCGTTTGATTCTTTAAGCAAAGCAGATGTTTTTAGAGGCAGAATTCATAGGCAACAATACTGGCGTTTTCTGGTTTACCAAAATTTCTTTTTATCTTATGGTATATCTTACCCAAAAACACAAGCAAATACCAGATTTATAAGATATCAAAGACCGACTAGAATTTTAAAAATCTGGACAATTAATCAAAAACAAAAAATGAAAAAACAGATTGCTGAAAAATATGCATATTATTGTCATGTCTCAATAAAAAGAGCATTAAGAGAATTTCCAATAATTAAAAAACTCTTGGAAAAAGATAACATAAGAAAAGAACTAAAATTAGATGGGGAAGAAATTGAATTTTTGAAAAACTCCTAACAAAAATTTGTTTTACAGCTTTTTATTACCTCATTTCTTTCACCATAACTTAACAAAAAATTTATTAACTTAAATAAAGGAGTGATAGAGTTAAAAAATATCAAAATGACTAAAATAAAAATTTACTTTTTAATAGTTTTAATTGTTTTAGTTATAGTCTTGCCAATTATATTAATTTTAAATTCAGAAAACAGAACTTTTCAATATCTTACCGATCAACGCCCTGTAATTTATCAGTATGAAATATGCAATAACAATGGCACGTGCGAAATGATATCGGTTGATAAAGTTATACAACCAAGTGAACAAACTTTTAATATCTGCAATGACAAAGGTCTATGCGAAGATGTTCCAATAAACAGATTAATACTCAAAGAGGGGACAGATAAAAAAAACTGCTCAAATGCGCCCTATCTCAAAACAGATTATGTTGACAATTGGTGGAATGCAAACGGCTTAATTGATGAATGTGAAATGCCTCCTAAATCTGATATGCAATTTACATTCAAGCAACATAATCAAACAATTCTCAGCTACACAGGCACTATTCAAATTTCTCTTGCTGTGATAAACTACGAGGATAATTATCTAGCGCTTCAAATACTGACAGCTGAAGATCATAACGAAGACAATCTTCCAGATCAATGGACTCATTGTGGAAATGTAGACGGAATAAAGGGAAAAGATAAAAGAATAATTAATTGCAACGGAACTAACTTAAAATTTGTTAAGTTAGTTAATCCTAAATGGAATCCAACAAGCATATTTATTGACAAGATTGAAATTTTCAAGGTTGATTAAATAATCTTCTAAAGCTAAAATTCCTTGCCAACTAAACTAGACATAATGTAAGAATGCCCCCGCCGAGATTCGAACTCGGGTCACGGCCTTTCTCTAAATATAAGAGAATATAACTCTCACAGAGAACAGCTCGCCAAAAAGTTGGCTAGTTTTATCGTCTCATCGACTAAAAACAAGCTGTTTTTCGAGAGGGCCGTATCCTTGGCCTCTAGACTACAGGGGCATGGTTGTGCAACATCTCAAATCTTTTTAAATTTTTAGCTAAAAGAACTAAATCGCCATCTTCAATCCATCTCCTCTTTTCCTCGGCAGAAAATGAGTATGGGCATGCATCACAACCTGTCCTGCTACTGGAAAGTTATTTGATAAAACATTAAAGCCTTCTACGCCATCTCGCAATCTTCTCTCGGCAATTTTTTTTATCATATCACTCATCTCCATTGCAAGATCTGACGGTATATCCATAAAATTTGTAAAATGTTTTTTAGGAATAATAAGAGTGTGTCCCTCTACTTTTGGATTAATGTCAAGAAAAGCAACAAAATTATTACTTTCTGCAACAAAATCTGTTGGAATTTCTTTTTTTACAATCTTGCAAAAGATACAATCTTGATTTTTCGCCATACTAAATACTATTAAGTGAACTATAAAAATATTTTGTTGAATATGGACCTGCCGGGAATCGCACCCAGGACCCTTCCATGCCATGGAAGTAGTTTACTGCTAGCCTACAGGCCCTTTAACAAACCAGATAAAAGAATTTTTAAATTATTCCAAAAACAACAACAAAACCATAACCAAAATGCCAAAAACAAAAGCCAATAACTGCAAAAAAGATTTTTTTAATTTGTCAGAATGTTTATGTAATTCAGGAATTAAATCACTCCCAGCAATATAAATAAATCCTCCGGCTGCAACAGGAACAAGAAAGAGCTCGACATTTTTAACAAAATCCTCGATTATAAAAACAAGAAAAGCTCCTAAAACTGCAAACAAAGCCGAAACAAAGTTAAACAATAAGGCTTTTGTTTTAGTAAATCCTCCATGAATCAAAATTCCAAAGTCTCCAATTTCTTGTGGTATTTCGTGCAGAATTACTGCAATTGTCGTCGCCAGACCAACGGGAAAACTAACGATATAGCTAACTGCAATTATAACTCCATCAATAAAATTATGTAAACCATCTCCTACAAGATTCGTATAGACAAATGGATGTATATGATTTTTATCAATAGGAACATGGCAGTGTTGCCAGTGAATAAACTTCTCTAAAATAAAAAAAATAGCAATTCCAATTAAAATATAAACAGAAATTCCAGCACCAAAACCAAATTGTTCAACAGTTCCAGGCAACAAATGAATAAAAACATCTCCAAACAAAGCGCCAGCAGAAAAGCTAATTAAATAAATTAAAAATCTATTAAGTTTAGAAGCTGAGATTAAAAGAGCAAAAACTCCAACTAAAGAAATTAAGCTTACAATTAAAACACTAAAAAGAGAATAAAAAAAGATTTCTGGCATTTTTATATGAATAAAAGACCATATTTAAAACTAACTTTCCTTATTTTTTATTTTAGTTAAGATCTTTTCCAAAACAACAAATAATTCTTTATTGTTAGAATTATAGTTGTTTAATTTTTTTCTAAAGATATTTATATTTTCCAAAAAATTTTTTAATTCATGCTCTGTTAAATTCTCGCTATAGTCTCCATACCCTGCTTGTTTCAAAAAAAGAGCATTTATTGTTTGTTCAAATTGTCCCTTTAATGGCAAGGCCAAATAAGGCTTTTTCAAATACAAAGCTTCTGAAATTAATGTAAAACCAGCTGTCGCAATAATCGCCTTACAATCTTTCAAATCTTCAAAGAAAGTTTCTCTTTTTTTAAATTCTAAATTTCTATCTTTTTCATTTATATTATATCCGTAAACTACAAATTTTTTATTAACAATCTTTTTTAAAACACTTAAGATTTTCGAATCTTTTTTTGTTAGATAACATAAAATTTTTTCTCCTATTTTAGGTTTTAACTTTAGAACTTCCTTTCTAATCACAGGAGAAACTATAAATGTATTTTTCTTTAATATTTTTGTTTTTGAAAATGAAGTTACAATGTAATAATCTGCATTTGAAACAATCCTACTGACAACAGTTCTTGCTATTAAATAATCTTTATAATATTTTCTTGGAAATTTAATATCAAGATTAGTTATTCTATGTTGGTTATCCACAGAAATTAAGGGAAGTTTATACCAATTAGATAAAACAGGAACAATAACTTCCATATCAGAAATGCACAATTCTGGTTTAAAGTCTCGCATTAATTTATGAAAAGCTTTCCATCTAACTAGATTTTTGGTAAAGTTCTTAATGTTAAAATAAACAGTTTTTTTATATTGTAATTCTCCTCTTTTAAAAATTAAGTGTAACCCTCTAACTTTGAAAACTTTAAATCTATTTCTCAAAATCTTGTACGCCTGTCCATAAGTAACTATTACAACTTCATGTCCTTGTTTCTCTAAAAAAGCTGCAATAGATAATGCACGAGAAGAGTGTCCAAACCCCTCGCCACAAACTCCATATAAAATTCTCATTCCTTATTTCACTCTTGTCTCAAATCTATATTCTCAACGTCCTCTTCTTTAATAATCTTTCTTCCCATAAAATCAGCATTTCTTGCTGATTTTTTTATTATTCTAGCAGTTTCACCTTCAAGAATCTTATTTATCTTTTTAATAGTCTCTTTTCCTATTTTCTTTCCTTCTTTCCTCGCAAGCTCTTTAATTATTTTATTCATCTTAAAACTCAGATACTAAAATTTTTCTCATGTTGTACTTAATTTCCCATTTTTCTAAAAATTCTTTAAAAACTTCGCTATTTTCTATTGGTATCATAACAGCTCCTTTTCCTATTTGAACTCCTTTTAATTTTTTTATAATGCCTTTTTTATTTCTTCCAATCAAAGAATATATAAACTTTGTTTTTTCAGTATTATTCAAGTTTTTAAGTTTATAACTAAAAAGAGAATATCCTGCAAATCCCATTATATTTGATAAAGGCCTGTCATAAACAAGACTTATTCCTTCAATTAATATTCCCTGCCTTGCTAATAAATTGCTCTCAAAAAGTTCTTCAATATTTATTATTTTTGTATCTTCTTTTGAAATTTTATTTTTTAAAATATTCCTAAACTCTTGCAAAACTTCAAGATTTTTTTTGATATTCTTTTCATGACTAATTAAAATAATATCAATATCTTTTGGCTCGATTTTTCCTCTAACACTCGAGCCAAATAGTATAATGTCCATTAATTCATGTTGTTTTGCAAACTTTTTAGATTTTGATTTCAAGAATTCTAAATAATTGTTCTGCATCTTCTTTTAACACCTCACAAAACTGCAAATTTAGTTTAGCTCTATAGCTCTCTTGATAAACTGGAAAGTTTCTATCAACTATCTTATAGATTTCCTTATATTTTGCTTCAAGAATTCTGAACCTGTCTGTATGACTACTTGGAATAATTTTTTCTTTTCGATAAATATACAGGTCAGCTAACCCAGAAATTGTTTTAAAAAATAAAGTTACACTCGTGTTATAGTCTCCTTTCTTTTCAGCATCTAACGCATTTCTGTAGTACTCTTTAGCATTCTCAACAAGAGTCTCTTCCATTTTATTATCCATTATTGTATAACAAATAATAACTATTTAAATCTTTTGGTTATATTATATAACAGTTTATATTTTCCAACAAAAATTAATATAAATTTAATATGTGTTATATCATATAACTTATTTCACTCTTGTCTCAACAACCTTGCCAGCTTTTTCAAACGCAATTTCTCCATTAATTAATTTTATTAAAACATCTTTCAAATCAGAAATTCTAACTCTTATTTGTTTTGTTGTGTCTCTATCTCGTACAGTCACATCTTTATTTTTTATGCTTTTTTCATCAATAGTTATACAAAATGGAGTTCCAATTTCGTCCTGTCTTGAGTATCTTCTTCCAATACTCCCACTTTCATCATAAGCAAGATTAAATTCTTTTTTTAGTTGACTAAAAACTTTTCTTGCAATTCTCACCATTTTCTGATCATTTACAAGAGGAAAAACAGCAGCTTTAACTGGAGTAAGTCTCGCTGGCAACTCCAAAACAAAATTCTGCCTTTTCTCATCATAAGTATAAGCTTTTGAAATCAATGCAAGAAAAACTCTTTCCATTCCAAATGTCGGTTCTATAACTCTAGGAACAACTTTCTGCTTTGTATCTTCGTCATAAATTTCAAGCTTTTCGCCACTTTCTTTCATGTGCTGAGTTAAATCATACTGCCATCTATTTGCATTTCCCGCAACTTCTTTACTTCCGAAAGGATATTCATAGTCAATATCAAATGTTGCAGAAGAATAGTGGCTTAATTCAGATTTTAAATGCTCTCTAACTTTAATTCCATCACTTAAACCAATTCTCCTAAACCACAATAACTGCTCTGCCAACCAATAAGCATGCCACTCGTCAAGCCTTTTTTCCTTCAGCATTCTGCCAATTGTCGTTTCTTTTGCTTCGGCTTTTCCTTTTTGCTGTGTTTCTTGATCCAACAAATTTAATTTCAAATTTAAATGAGAAGTACTAAGTAAATTACATTTTTCCTTTTTGGGATGAATAAAAAACTCCAACTCTGCAATTGTAAATTCTCTGCTCCTGAATAAAAAGTCTCGAGGAGCAATTTCATTCCTAAAACATCTCCCGATTTGAGCAACTCCAAAAGGCAACTTCATTCTTGATGTTTCTGTAATTAGCTTGAAATTCAAAAACATTCCTTGAGCAGTTTCAGGCCTTAAATAAGCTTCTAATGAATCTTCTTCGATCGGTCCGATTTTAGTTTTAAACATCAAGTTTAAGTCTTTCATTTTCCCTTTATCAAGCTCGCCCCCACAAAATCCACATTTTACTTTTCCAAGTTCTGACTTATCAACTTTATTCACTTTCTTGCACTTCTTACATGGTATAGCAATATCAGAAAAATTCGAGACATGTCCTGAAGCTTTCCATATTCTTGGATGGCTTATTATGCTAGAGTCAATTCCTGTCATATTTTCTTTTTCATGGACAAAGAATTTCCACCAGTCTTGCTTTATGTTGTTAAACAACTCAACCCCCAAAGGCCCAAAATCCCAAAATCCTGCTACTCCACCATAAATCTCGCTCGATTTAAAGACAAATCCTTTTCTTTTGCAGAAAGTTGTTAAATCGTCGATTGTTATGTTCTGTTCTTTTTTTACCTTTTTTTTATTTTGTTGCTCGTCCTTTTGCTTCATTTTTTAAGATAAAGAATCCTTATTTAAAAAAGTATCTTTTAAAAATACTATTATTTTAATAGTTTTATAACAATCTTCAATAAAAATTTTAATATCTTTGTTACCACTGCTCGCTTTTATTACTGGAACAATCTGGATTCTTAGATAGATAAATTTTTAAAAGTGATCAGATTTTCTAACGAGAAGTATCTCTCAATAATCTGAGAAATTTATAGCCCTGTCGTCCAGTGGTCAAGGATACGAGGCTTTGGACCTCGAGACCTAGGTTCGAATCCTAGCAGGGCTATTTTCAAAAACGAAAAACTAAAAGTTTAAAAACTATCTTGTAGAAAAACAAATATGGTAGCTAAAAAAATTTCACAAACAGCAGTCTCTGAGCTTTCTGATAAAAAAATCCAAGACACAATACTTGAACTGGCAAAACAAGGTATGACAACTGAAAAAATTGGATTAGTTTTAAAAGATAAATATCATGTTAATCCTAAAAGAGTTTTAGGTAAAAAAATTGGCCAAATTATTAAAGAAAAAAATCTATATAAAGATCCGGACATAAATAATTTAAATTTAAGTTTGGAAAAACTAAAAAAACATCATGAAAAACACAAACATGATCATAAAGTAAAAATAGCAATTTTAATTAAAGGGGCTAAACTAAACAAATTAATGCGTTACATGAAAAAAAAGGGGCAAGATGGAGCAAATTCTTAAAGAAGCTGCAGAAACTTTTATCGAACTAATTAAAGATAAAAGTGTAAAAGTAATAAGCCACTATGACTGTGATGGTATTACTTCTGCTGCTATAATGGCAAAAATTCTTAAAAAACTAGATAAAAAATTTTCTATAAAAATTGTGAAAAATCTTGAAAAAGATTTTGTGAAAAATTTGAAAGTAAAAGAAGAAGAGATTATTATTTTCCTAGATTTAGCAAGTTCCACTCTTGAAGAGATAGGAACATTGAAAACAAAAGTTTTTGTTATAGACCATCATGAAATTTCAAGCATTCCTGCAGAAAACACGATTTTTGTAAATCCTCACTCGATTAATGAAGAAGAAGTAAGCAGTTCTGGCCTCGTATATTTATTTTCAAAACAAATAAATGGAAAAGACAAAGACCTTGCAAACTTAGCAGTAGTTGGAATGGTTGGAGATATGCTTGACAGGAGGATAAGTAAACTAAACAATCTAATTCTAAAAGATGCTGAAATAAAAATCAAAAGAAGTATTTTATTATATCCTGCAACACGCCCAATTAACAAGACTCTCGAATTCTCCTCATCGCTTTTCATTCCAGGAATAACTGGAAACTCAAAGGGCGCGGCTAACATGCTAAGAGAAATAGGAATAAAAAAAGAAAATGATAATTACAAAAGCTTAATAGAACTTGATGAAGAAGAACTCGGAAAATTAATTACAGCAATATTATTACGAACAGGAAAATCAGGAGAAGATATTATAGGCAACATCTATTTAATAAACTTTTTCAACAAGCTTGAAGATGCAAGAGAAATAAGTGCAATGATAAATGCATGCTCTCGACTTGGATACAGCAATATAGCTCTTTCATTCTGTCTTGGAGATAAAAAAACTGCAAGAAAAACAGAAGATATTTACGCGAAATATAAACAACAAATTATTTCAGCATTAAACTATGTTGAAAACAACAAAATAGAAGGAAGAAGATATATAATAATAAATGCAAAAGACAATATTAAAGACACTATCGTCGGAACAATTGCAAGTATAATGTCAATGTCTTTTAATTGTAGTGAAGGAACAATAATTGCAGTTATGGCATACGACAAAGATAAAATAAAAGTTTCTGCAAGAATTGCCGGAAGGAATGGTAGAAATGTTCGAGAAATACTTGAAAAAACAGTTAACGAGATTGGTGGAGAGTGTGGCGGGCATGCTCAAGCTGCGGGCTGTTTAATAAAAAAAGATTCAGAAAAAAAATTCATAGAAAGTTTAATAAAAAACTTGGAACTTGAAGTAGTAAAGATTTAAAAACTCTTTTAATTCTAAGAAGATTGCTGGGAGACGGGAGAAAAGTAAAGAAAAATGTCAAATAAAAAAATCGAAGAAGGGAGTGTTGTATTATGTACTGTAGAGAAAATTTCAGGAACAACAGTTTTCCTGAAAATAGAAGATAATGTGGTTGGAACTATGATTACAAGCGAAGTAGCTCCTGGAAGAATCAGGAATTTGAGAGATTATGTATTTCCTAACAAAAGAGTTGTATGCAAGGTTTTAGAAATAGACATAAATAACAACATTCATTTAAGCTTAAGAAGAGTTACAGTAAAAGAAAAAAGAGATGTGCTTGACAAATATAATAAAGAAAAAAGTTTTGAGGGAATTTTAAAAACAGTTGTGAAAGAGCCAGAAAGTGTGTGGAAAAAATTAAAGCAAAAGGAGGATGTAGTTACATTTTTCGAAACAGCAAAGGAAAATCCCAAAATTCTTGCTAATTATTTCACAAAAGATGAATCAGAAAAAATATCTAAAATCTTAAAAGATAGAAAAGAAAAAGAAGTTTTAATAAAGTCTGGATTTAAGTTGATAAGCAAAACAAAAGACGGAATAGAAACAACAAAAAAAATACTTTTGCCATACAAAGAAAATATAACATATATCGCAGCAGGAAAATTCCAGATAAAATTATCTGCAACAGATTATAAAAAGGCAAACTTAACTCTCAATAAAATTTTAGAAGAAATTCATAAGAAAGCAAAAGAAGAAAAGGCTGAGTTCGAATTTTTAGATAAATGAAGAAATAGATAAATTTGTGCGTGGATTTATATGAACAATATCACAAAATCCTTGTGTGTTACCATGCACTAAAGTGCATGGTTTGTCTGGATTTTGGGAGACAGAACAAAAGACAATTCTGAAAGAATTGTCCACTGCTTAAAAGCAGTGGTTTACTTTTATTCTGTATTAAAAATATAAAACACAGACCTAAAAAATACAATCCAAAAATAACATGAAACTAAAAAAATGCCAAGTTTGTGGAAACTACACCTTAAAACAAGAGCATTGTGAAAAAGAAACGAAACAATCTGGATATAAGTTTATAAAACCTAAAACAATTTCTTCTGCGGCTCAACTTCCACAATCTTCCCATACTCACCATCATACCCAGGTTTAATGTTTAATTTTCCTTCTCTATTCTTAACAATCAACTCAACAAGTTTATTATCTATTTTTTTTCTTAACAATTCTTCTTTGCTAACATTCAGTAAAATATTAAACTCGCTACCAAAATTTTCAATCAGTTCATTATAAACATTCCAACATTTCACAGACGAAAGTTGCGTATTTAAAACAAAAGCAACTAGTTCATGTAAAGGTGTAAGTTTGTAAAAAGGTTTTGCATTTCGAGGCATATAACCTTTGTTTTCACTTGCAAGCTCTTCAATTCTATTTTCTACTCCAATTATTAAAGCTCTACCACACTTAGGACAAATTCCTTCGAGCCTTTTAGTTTCTTCAGGTGAGCATGAAAAATTACAATTACGATGTCCATCATAATGATATTTTCCATATTCTGGCGGAGTTTCTACTGTTGCTTTCAAACCTTGTCCTGTTCTAATTGCCTTAACAATATTTTCATAACTTAACTCACACTCAAAAATAGTTGCTTCTCTTCCAATTCTCCAAGGCCAAAAGCTATGGCTATCAGAAAAACTTACAATAGATTTTTCATGTAGCTCTTTAATACGCCAATTCATATCAGGGCTCGAGCTAATCCCTGTTTCAATTGCATAAACTTTATTAGCTTTTTCATTAAATGCTTCTTTCAAACTGTTAAATCCAGAAACACTTCCAAAAATACCAAACCAAGGGGTCCATGCATGAGCTGGAATAATTTCAATTTCTTCGCTAATTTCTTTCATTATTTCAACAAATTCAGGGCAAGTTATGCCAAATATCGGCCTGCCATCATAATCTAATCTACCTCTTTTAGACAAAACTTCTATAATTTGATAGGCAACTTCTTTATTAGGTGCAAAAACAAGCAAATGAACAGCTCTTCTCTTTCCATCTTGTGAATACATTAAACTTATTTCAGTCTGCCAGAGAAAAGGAAATTCAGTTTTAGTCCACAAAATTCCATTATCATCCTCTCTCAGTTTTTCATTAATCTCTTTAAAATGAAGTGGATGTTGAAAATCTCCAACTCCTAAAAGATTCAATCCTTTTATCCGTGCATATTTTTCCAAATTCTCAAAGCTTAAATTTTTACTTGTAGCTCTTGAATATTTCGAGTGAATCTGTAAATCAGCAATAATTTCTTTCATAAAATTTCAAGAACAAGAGAGTTTAAATTACTAACTAAGCTGGAGAGTGTTAGGAATTCGTGGCTTAAGTAATAGTGTTAAGAGGCGTGGCTTTTTTATTGATATTTATATCCTAATTTCTTGACTTTAGTCATTCTTTCTTTTCTGGCTATATCACTACAAATTTTAACTAATACCACCTAAACCTATTCGGTATATAAGGCGGCATGTAAAAACTGCCGGAATAATCGCCACCACCATAATATCTGCTATTAGAATAAGGAACACCATAACCTCTAACTTGATAACTGAAACTGTTCTCATAGTGCAAAAGCGAGCTACTCTGCACATTTACATAATAAGGTCTTGGCCTATAATAATCATATCCTCCACAATAATATCCATAGCAGCGATCATATCTATGATAAGAGTGCATTGCTGAAGCAAAGCTAACCATCAAAACTAAACCCAATATCAACAACAAAATCACTTTTTTCATATTTTTTAATAGTAAGCTGAATATATAAGATTTATTGTTCTTTAATAGATATTTTAGAAAGTGATTTATCGTCCACCAAATCTAGTTGAAACATAGCCACCATAACGAGGGTATAGACTATTATAGCTTTGTGAATAACTTGGAGCTTGACTATAACTATACCTATGCCTCATCCCAACATCAGCAGGATTTGATGTTGTAGTCGTGTAATAAAAAGGATTATAATAGTTATATCCATTATTTCCACTTCCAGATATTGATACAAAAAGATTCCCGCCTTGATAAGGACCTTGCCAAACAATATCATAATAATCACTTCTTCTTAAAAGCGAGTCATAATATAAAAACCTGTGTGATGCAGAAACTGTTGACATAACTAGTAAAGCAAATGCAATTCCAAAAACCAACAACAAACTGAATTTTTTTACCATTTTATAATAATAAATTATTCTCGTTACTTATAAAACTTACTACACTATAAAATATATTTTATAAGATATATATCTAAATATATATTTTAGTTTAGATAAGTAAAATTTAAAAACTCTTTCCATTAATAAAGTTTGAAGACGGCCTTAGTAGTCAGGAAACACCTGTTCCCTTTCCGAACACAGAAGTTAAGCTGGCTATGTTTATGTCTGTACTCTTGCAAAAGGGGAAGGCATAAAGCTGTCCTCGTTTTCCTTAAATTTTTATACCTGTCTTCCTTCCCACAATTATGAAAAAATCTCTAACAAAACTTGAAGCTGAAAATAAAATTGAAAGCTTTTTCAAAAATCTAGAAGATAAAACTCCTGAAGAAGTAAAAAAAATAAAAAGGCTTGCTATGTCTTACAACATTAAACTAAAAGATAAAAGAAAAAAAAGTTGTAAGTATTGTTTTTCTCCATTTACTTCTAAAAATTCAAAAACACGAATAAAAAATAATATGAAAGTTGTAAAATGTCTAAGTTGTAGCAAGATTAACAGGTGGAAAATATAATAGAAATATTTAAAAAAGGACATGTTTAAAATTTGAATGGTATATTTTATGTATAACTTACCTAAAGAATATAGAGCTATGCTTCAGAGAAAAATATGTCAAGTAGCTAAAGATTGTGGAAGTGGTGGGATTATAGAACTAAGCAGAGAAGGAGTTATTAAAATTATATTTTCTTATCCTGATAGAAGAACAGAACACTGGAGATTTGGAACTTTAGATGAGATAAAACGTGCAAGGGCTGAAGAAGAAAGGATGAAAAGAACATTACGAAAAAGTCAATTAGAGACAAATCTTAGCTAACAATCAAAACTTCTTAAACATCAAAATACTCATAAATTCAGATTTTGTGTCTTAAAAACCTATAACGATTAAAATTTCTTGAACTTTCCAACTTCCTCAATTAAATCAACTTGCCCAAGGAACATTGCTCTACAACAATATCTCTCCAATCCGAGATCATCAAGCACTTTCCCGGCTTCCTCTCCGTCTACCACTCTTTTTTTATAATCTTCCCACAATTGAGCTATTGGTTTTCCACAGCTAAAACATCTAATTGGAATTATCATTTTAAAATTTTAAATAAAAATTTATCATTTACGAATAGATTAAGTATGACGTCTCCCTTTTTAAAATTTTCGCTACCCGGCTAAAAGTACTTAAAAACGCAAAATATTTATTTTCCACTGAATTAGGAGTTAAATGAAAAAATCCAAGACTATACCTATTTTGTATATGTTATTCTCTTCTTTAAATTGTGGCTCATCTCAACAGAATAGTTCCTTTTCACAAATCACACGTCCTAAATTCTCTAGGCCTCTAATTCATCAATCTCAAAAAGTTTCTTACAATCTTGAAAATCTTTTGTTGACAGACCTCTCAGAAAAAGATCTCTCTCTGTATGTCTATATTCAAGAATCTGAAAAAATATGGGACTATCACGAATACAAAGAAGAGCTTTTCGGATATATAAAAGACTTTTTCAAGAAATATGGAATTAATTGTAAAATAACATACTCTCAAGATCTTTTAGCAGGATTTAATTCGGCAGAGGTTGTAGGAGTAGAAATATTAGACTCTGACAAAAGTTTTGAAGAAAGATACTCCAAGTTATGCGACCAACATCCCGAAAAAATTAAGAAAAAAAATTCTCTCTCGACATTAAAGGGGTATGCTGTAACTGAAATAGGAATTAGTTTAATTAATGGTGGATGGGAAGAATTTAGAGATGACATGTCGAGAGAAGAAGTTGAAGAGCAATTTAAAGAGGAAATTAATGAAATTACGAAAAAAGAATTTATTCTCAGGCAAAATGCTGGGAATATCTGCCACGAAGTTCTACACTGCCTTGGACTTTTTCATCCTAGCGACTTACCCTCAGTTGTAAAAGAATTCGAAGGAAAGATTCCAAATATCATGACAGGATATCCTCTACAATTTTCAAGAGAATATCCCCTAGGCAGCTGTTTAACTCCCATCCAAATACGAATGATTCACAGCTTTATTTCACAAGACACATTCTATAAATGTTTTTGTGATTCAAACAGAGAACTTGAAACTTTTTTAAAAAGAATATCAGAAGAAAATAATTTAAGATTAGCAAACTAAGAATAATTCACTCCAAACTCTCCAGATACTTTTCTACCTCCATCGCAGCCATACACCCAGAACCAGCAGCTGTTACTGCCTGTTTAAATCTCGGATCTTGAACATCTCCTGCGGCAAAAACTCCTGGAATACTTGTATATACATAATTCCTAGTTTTAATATAACCAATCTCACCCATATCAAGTTTACCTTTAAAAATAGCTGTATTAGGAACATGCCCAATTGCAAGAAAAACCCCTTCACATTTCATTTCACTTATCTTTCCAGTTTTTAGGTTTTTCAATTTAACACCCCTCACAAACTTTCCATCTCCTAAAACTTCTTCCACAACACACTCCCACACAACTTTTATTTTTTTATTTTTGAAAACTCTTTCTTGCATAATTTTTGAAGCTCTAAACTTGTTTCTTCTATGCACAATTGTAATTTTTGTTGCAAATTTTGAAAGTGTTAAAGATTCTTCCATAGCAGAATCCCCTCCTCCAATAACAACAACTTCTTTATTTTTGAACAAAGCTGCATCACAAATCGCACATGTACTCACACCTCTTCCTTTATAATTTTCTTCTCCTTTAACATTCAACCACCTTGCACTTGCTCCTGTTGCAATAATAAGTGCTTTTGTCTGTAATTTCTTCCCACTTTCCAATATCAGTTCAAATCCTTCCTTAATTTTCTTGAAACTTTTAGCTGCATCAACTTGAAGTCTCGCTCCAAACTTTTCTGCTTGTTTTCTTGCCAACTCAACAAGTTCTGGTCCTTGTATTCCTTCAGGAAATCCAGGATAATTCTCAACAATTGTTGTCAGAGAAAGCTGTCCACCACTTTCCGGTCCAGAAATAACTAAAGGTTTTAAGTTAGCTCTGGCTGCATAAATCGCTGCAGTTAACCCCGCAATTCCATCCCCTAAAATAACAAGCTTCTCCATCTTATCATATTTATCATTAAACATTATAAATTTATTCTTTGAAAATAAAAACTTCTTTTATATTTATTATTTTAAATATCAAATAATTATATAAAACTATCGAAATCTAGAACAAAAGACAATTCTGAAGGAATTGTCCACTGCTTAAAGGTAGTTATTTTTGTTCTGTATTAAACTCTAATTCCAAACAAAACCCTCGTCACATAACCAATAAAAAATGATATCAAAGCAACCCCAAAACTCACAATCAACATCTCAAAAAATTTTCTCTTAAACGAGAATCCTTTTGTTACAGAGATAAAATAACTAAAAAATAAAATAATGCACATTGCAACTAACAATGTCAAAATTAATGCAACGTAATAAAAACTTAAAATAAAATAAGGCAAAACAAGAAGCGAGACTGCAATTAAATATGCTGCTCCTGTATAAACAGCTGCTTTGCTTGGATTTTTTCCACTAGTTTCAGATTTTTGTGACAAATATTCTGAAGCAGCCATTGACAAAGCTGCCGACAATCCTGTAATTAAACCAACAACACCGATAAGCCTTGTATTCTGTAAAGCAAGACTTAAACCAGCTAATGCCCCAGTAATTTCAACTAAAGCGTCATTCAGTCCAAGAACAATCGAGCTTGTATACTCTAACTTCTCTTCTTTAATTAACTTAACAAGCTTATCTTCATGCCCTTTTTCATTTTCAAGAATTTTCTTAACATCAGGAATTTTTGATAAAACTAAGAAATATCTTTCCTGTATTTTCTTTTCTTTATTTTCCATATTCTTAATCGCAAAGGTTAAACCAAAAATTTTTGCAAGAAAAATATACTTAAAAACCTCAAACTTGTAAGGCTTAACATCTTTACCAGTATATTTTTTCCACGCATTATAATGTCTAAACTCATCTTGTGCTATTCGTTTTAACAAGCTACTATTACTACCTCTGAACTCAGAAAGGTTTTTATAAACTGCATTCTCTGTCGCCTCGATTCTTTGTAGTTTCTCAACAAACTTCCTCGTTTTCTTATCCATTCATAATAAAAATGAATATGGTTTAAAAATTATCTCTTCACAACCCCAACATCTATACAATCAGCCTCACACTCACTTGAATAAACTCTGCCATCATTTCCATTACAAATTCCATCTCCACATCTATCTACTACTTGCTTCTCCCAAAAAAACCAAACATAAAAGCTCCAAAAACTAAAAATAAACTCACAACCACAATTACAAGTATAATTAACAACTAACTCTAACTTGATGCCATTTTATTCATGCTATTAAAGGTCAACAATAATAACATTTAAAAATGTGTAGACAACTTCAAATTAAATTAAAATTAAATCTAAATAAAAATATTTAAACTGTATTAAGCATAAAAGCTGAACAGAAATTTTAGAAGCTCGAAAAGTTAGGAAATATACTGTAATTAAGCTCTTTACAAAATGATAAAACCAGAAAAATTTAAAGTAAAAATAATAGAAACAAAAGACTTAAGCAATAGTGTAAAGATTCTAAAGTTGGCAGTTCCACAGGGTTTTAATTTTGAAGCAGGGCAGTGTGTAAGCATAAAATTTGATTTAATTGATGGAAACCCTATAAGAAGAAGCTACTCAATAGCAACCCCCCCTTTTAATTTACCATATATAGAGTTATGTATAAAATTAGTAGAAAAAGGTGCTGGCTCAACTATTCTTTGTAATAAAAAAGTTGGAGAAGAAATAGAGATTATAGCACCTCTTGGATCATTTAAAATCGATGAGAGCTCAAAAAATAAAGACCTCATTTTTATAGCAACAGGCACTGGTATCTCTCCTTTTATCAGCATGATTCCTCTCCTCTTAAAAAATGGCTTCAATAAAAAAATTATTTTAATTTCTGGATTTAGAAATGAAAAAGGTTGGCTTTACAAACAAGAATTTGAGCAACTTGAAAAAAAGTATAAAAATTTCAAATATCTTACAATTTTAAGCAGTCCAGAAAAAAAGGAATACAAAGGTGAAGTAGGAAGAGTACAAAAGCTAATTGAAAAACACATTCCTGAAAATTTTAAAGGAGATTTTTATATTTGTGGTTTAAAGACAATGATAGATGGTGTAATAAAACTCCTAGAAGAAAAAGGAGTTTCTAAAAATAGTATATTTTTTGAGAAGTATGATTAAAATGACAAAAATCTTCATCAAAACTTTCGGCTGTCAAGCAAATATTTCAGACTCTGAACAAATTGCAGGCCTTTTGAAAAAAGAAAATTATAATATTGTAGAAGATGAAAGTGAGGCAGATACAATAATTGTAAATTCATGCTCTGTAAAAAACAAAACACAATCAAAAATCTTTCATTACATAAAAAGTCAACTAGAAAAAGATGTTTTTGTTGGCGGATGCTTAACAAAAACTATAAATCTAAGAAAAAAATTCCCAAAAATTAAAGCGATATTCGACACAAACTCAATTTTAAAAGTTCCAGAAATATTAAAAAATCCAAAAGATGTTTTTTCAAGCAAAAAAGAAGATAAAATTTCAACTCCTTTAATTAGAAAGAATAACGAAATAGGAATAATACAAATATCAACAGGTTGTTTAAATGCGTGCACTTTCTGCGCAACAAAACTTGCAAGAGGAAACTTAAAATCTTACAAAATAGGCGATATAAAAAGAGCTTTTCAGAAAGCAATAGGAGATGGATGTAAAAAAATTTATCTAACCTCTCAAGATAATGGGTGTTATGGTTTTGACATCAAAACTTCTTTGCCAGAACTTCTGGACGAGCTAGTAACAGTTAAAGGAAACTACAAAGTAAGAGTTGGGATGATTAATCCTTGGCACTTAAAAAAAATTCTTACACAACTTGTAGAATCTTACAAGTCAGAAAAAATTCAGAAGTTCTTGCATCTCCCAGTCCAATCAGGAAGTGAAAAAATCTTGAAAGAAATGAAAAGAATTCATACAGTTGAAAATTTTAAAGAAGCTGTTGAAAAATTTCGAGAAACTTTCAAAAATATAACGATTACAACAGATATTATTGTAGGTTACCCAACAGAAACAGAGCAAGATTTCCAAGAAACTTACAATTTAATAAAAGAAATTAAGCCCGAAGTCTTAAACATTTCAAAATTCTCTTCACGACCAAATACAACAGCTTCAAAAATAAAACAACTTCCTTCCGAAGTTATAAAGGAAAGGTCTGTAAAGTTGGATAAGCTTTATAAAAGTTATAGAAAAATTAAAAAACAAATACCTAAAAACGATCAATAAGTTTAAAACTCATCAATTTATTTTCCACCTTCATAAAAAGATATTTAGAATAGTTTTGCATTTTAAACAATCCTTTCTAACTCGCTTCCTTCTTTCCAAAATACTTCAAAACAGCCAGTTTTAAAACTTTCAAAGACAAAGCAGCACATTTTATTCTTACAGGATTATTTTTCAAACTTTCTAAATGCAATTCTTTCAAAACATCCCCTATCTGCAATTTTAAAACATCTTCTGTATTTTTTCCTTTAACAATTTCTGTCACAACAGAAGCAGCTGCTTGACTTATCGCACACCCCTCTCCCTGAAAACCGATTTCTTTAATTGAATTATTGTTAAATTTAACTTGTATTTCTACAACATCTCCACAAAAAGGATTATTATCTCTAAATGAAGTATCAACATTATTTAAAATTTTTTTATTTACCGGGTTTCTATATAACTCAAGCACAAGTTCTGTATACAATTCATCAACGTTCATCATTTTCTTTTGTTAAAAAATTTTATTGCTTCTTCCAAAGCATTACATAATAAATCAACATCTTCTTTTGTATTATAAATATAAAAACTAACTCTAACAACGCTTGAAACTCCAAGTCTTTTCATTAAAGGCTGGCAACACATATGACCTGCTCTGACAGCTATTCCCTTAGAAGCCAAAAACTCAGCAACATCATGAGGATGTATTCCACTTACATTAAAACTTACAACTCCTCCTCTAATTTCAAGATTTTTTGGACCGTAAATTTTAATGCCTTTTATCTTATTTAGTTTTTCCAGAGTATACTTCACTAAATCTTTCTCGTGATTTCTAATAGTTTCCATTCCAACTTTGTTCAAATAATCAATTGCTTTTCCAAATCCAACAACTGCTGAAATATTTTGTGTCCCTGCTTCAAACTTTCTGGGAACTTCTGCCCAACTCGAATTTTCTAGTTCAACTTCACTTATCATATCTCCCCCATATAAAAAAGGATTTAGCTTTTCAAGTTCATTTTTCTTACCATACAAAACTCCAATACCCATTGGTGACAGCATTTTATGCCCTGAAAAAACCAAAAAATCACAACCAATTTCTTTAACATCTACTTTCATGTTAGGAACAGACTGAGCGGCATCTATCAAAACTCTTGCTCCAACATTATGCACAAGCTTACAAATTTCTTTAATTGAATTAATTGTTCCTAAAACATTTGAAACATGCATCAAACAAACAAGCTTTGTTTTTTCATTTAACAATTTCTTAAACTGATCAATTCTCAAAACCCCATTTTCATCTACATCAACAAATTTCAGTTTCACATCTTTTTTTTGAACATGTTGCCATGGAACAAGATTTGAGTGATGCTCGGCTATACTTAAGATTATTTCATCTCCTTTACTAAATTCCTGAAACACAGAATACATAACAAGATTTATAGATTCGGTAGCACTTTTCGTAAAAACAATTTCATCTTTATCAGCATTAATAAATCTTGCAACTTTTTCTCTCACAGCTTCGTATTCTTTACTAACTCGAATACTAATCGAATCACTTCCTCTATTCAAATTAGAATTGTAATTTTCATAATAATCTTTCATCGTCTCAATCACAGCTTCAGGTTTTTGTGAGGTTGCAGCTGAATTCAAATATACAAATCTCTTTCCATTAATCTTCTTCTGTAAAATTGGAAAATCTTTTTTTATATCTTGCATTTTAAATTACAACAAAAACATCATTCCCTTTAACAAAAGTTTTATAAATTTTCAAAGGTGTAGTAGCAGGCAAAGCTAAAACTTTTCCATCTTCTAAACTGAATCTTGCTCCATGATGCACACATTCAATTTCTTTTCCATCAATTACCCCATCATACAAAGGATATTTTTCATGCGTACATTCATTGTCAAAAGCAAAAATTTGGTTTTCTATTTTAACTAAAACGATTTCTTTACCATCAACTAACTTTACAACTCTTCCTTTATCAAAGTCTTCTAAACTACAAACTTTTCTCATCATTTTTTAATTTTGATAAAATTTAAAATTTCATTTCTCATCTCAAGAATTTCGACTTTATCTAAAATTGACAAGAAAAATCCTTCAATTAATAATCTTTTGCTTTCTTCTTCACTTAATCCTCTTGACTGCATATAAAAAAGTTTTTCTTCATCAAAAAGCTCAACAGAAGCTGCATGTCCTGCTTTCACATCATTACTCTCAATCTCTAAGTTTGGAATTAGATGAATTCTTGAATCTTTGTCTAGAACAACTCCTTGCTCTTTCACAAATAAATCGATATTTCTTACATTTTTGTCAATTTTAGAATATCCCTCAAAACAAACAGTTCCTTTATTTTTTGCCATTCCTTTAGCTAACAAGAAACTCTTATTATCAGAGTTTTTACAATATACTCTTGAATTAATATCCATTTCACTTTTATTGCAAAAGAAAATATCAAAAATATTTCCACAAGATTTTTGCCCTAAAAGATAATTCTCATTGCAACACTTTTTCAATCCAAAACCAAAATTAGCACTATAAACGTCAAGCTTTCCGTTATCATTAACAACTCCTTTGTTAAAAACAACAACTACCCCTTCACTACATTGCAAAAATCCAAACTTGCAACTTCCATTTTCCTTAACAAAAATTATATTAACTAAATTAATCTCACCTTTACCAGAAACCCTAACAAAAACTTTAGCCTCAATATTTTCCTCTACTATAATCAAATTCCTAATAACTGCTTTTTTATCAGAATTAACATCCAAATTAAATTCTCCGCTTTTGTCAATTTTCACAAAAAAACCATCATTAAAATATGCATCATTATAAACTAAAAATTTGTCATTATAATCTCCTGTTTTTTGAAAATACTCCATCAGTTCTGGTTTTTCTCTCAAAGCTTTAACAATATCTTTAACATCAAAACCCCCATTAAAATTGAAAACTGCTTTTCCAATTTTATCATCGAATTTTAATCTAGAAAAATCAATTTCTTTTGAATTAAATTCTGGGAAACTATTCAAAAGTTTCATGTTTTCTATTTGAAAATCCTTAAAATTTTCAATTCCCATTTTAAACTAAAAGAAATTAGCCAACAGAACCAGCCATATCAAGTTCTATAAGTTTATTTAACTCAATTGCATACTCCAGTGGAAGAGTTTTTGAAACAGGACTTAAAAATCCTAAAATAACCATTGCCTTTGCCTCTTCTTCTGTCAAGCCGCGACTTTGCAAATAAAATAAAATATCCTCACTAATTCTACCTACACTCGCCTCATGGCTTAAAGAAGTCGAGTTATTTTTTATATCAATATGTGGAACTGTATCGCTTCTTGATGCAGAGTCTAAAATTAAAGCATCACACTGGCTTGTTATCTTGCATTTTTCTGCACTTTTATCAACTTGAATCAAGGCTCTAAAAGTTGTCCTTCCTCCATCTTTACTTACAGATTTTGAAACTATTCTTGAGCTTGTATCTGATGCGAAATGAATGACTTTATTTCCAGCATCTTGATGTTGTCGTTTTCCAGCATATGCTACAGAAAGCATATCTGCTCTAGCACCTCTTCCAACTAAATAGCAACTTGGATACTTCATAGTAACTGCACTACCTAAATTACAATCAATCCATTCAACTACAGCATTCTCATGAGCAACAGCTCTTTTTGTAACAAGATTATAAACATCAGGGCTCCAATTTTGGATTGTTGTGTATCTAACTTTTGCGTTTTTTAAAGCTACAACTTCTACAACTGCTGCATGTAAACTTTGTTTGCTATAAATTGGCGCACTACAACCTTCAACATAATTTACTTCAGCTCCTTCATCAACAATAATTAAAGTTCTCTCAAACTGCCCCACACCTGATGAATTAATTCTAAAATAAGCTTGTAAAGGCATATTCATATTTAACTTTACATTTTCAGGAATATAAACAAAGCTTCCCCCAGAAAAAACAGCTGAGTTTAATGAAGCAAATTTGTTATCAGAAATCGGAACAACTGTTCCAAAAAATTCCTTAAATTTTTCACTTGCTTTCAAAAGACTTTTTCTCGCAATTTCTAATGGAATTTCTAAAATTTCTGCCATTTCTCTAATTCTTTCTTCCGTAGGATTTAAACCGATATCAGGGTCTACAAAAATAACCCCCTTCAATGCAAGCTCTTTCAAAACTTTATGGTACACTGATTCTGACTCATATTGGGCTCCCACACCTGATAAAAATTTTCTTTCAGCTTCTGGAATTCCAAGTCTGTCCCATGTCTTCCTTATATTTTCAGGTAGCTCTTCCCAATTTTTTACCATTTTCTCAATAGGCTTTAAATAATAAACAATCTCATCAAAATTAATTCCAGATAAATCAGCTCCCCATCTAGGCATTTTTTTATTAAGGAAAATTTTTAATGCTTTTAATCTAAATTCTCTCAACCATTCCGACTCTTTTTTTAATTTAGAAATATTTCTAACTACCTCTTCATTTAAACCCTTCTTTTCAGTATATATATAATCAACTTTATCTTTGAAATCATACTTATATTCTGTAACAATTTCCTGAGTATTTTTTTCGTTTTTCATTTTAAATGTGCATATCCTTTCTCCTCAATTTCTTTAACAACATCTTCATTTCCTGTTTTAACAATCTTACCATCAATCATAACATGAACAAAATTCGGTTTAATATAATTCAAAATTCTTTGATAGTGTGTAATTAAAAGACAAGAAAAATTTACATCTTTCATTTCATTTATTTTAGATGCGATTTTTTTTAAGCTGTCTATATCTAAACCAGAATCAACTTCATCAATAATCGCAAGTTTCGGCTTTAATACATGCATCTGTAATATTTCAGATTTTTTTCTCTCTCCTCCAGAAAATCCTAAATTCAAATCTCTGTCAACAATTTCTTCAGAAAAATCAAATTCTCTTGCCTTCTCTTTCAATTCTTTTCTAAACTCAATTAAATTTTTATTATCAGTTAATTTTTTTATGCTTTGAAAAAGAAAATTCCCAAGCCTTACACCTTCAACTTCTGTTGGATATTGGATTGACAAAAATATTCCTTCTCTCGCCCTCTCATCTGTTTTCATTTCAAGGATGTTTTTTCCATTAAAGATTATTTTTCCTCTTGTAACTTTATATCTTGGATGCCCCATTAATGTTAAAGCAAGAGTACTTTTCCCACTTCCATTAACTCCCATTATGGCATGAACTTCTCCCCCCTTAATTTTCAAATTAACATCTTTCAAAATTTCTTTCTCATTAACTTCAACACTTAAATTTTTTATTTCTAACATTTTTTAACCATAACCTAGAGCAGCTCTTAACTCTGGCTCAATTTTATCAGGACCCCAAGGAGGATCAAATGTTATTTCAATTTCTGGTTTCAGTTTTATATTTTTTATAGTTTCCTTAACTTCCTCTACTAGAGTTTCTCCGTATGGACAAAAAGGTGAAGTGAAAGTCATTAAAACTTTAACTTTTCCTTTCTCAACTTCAACTTTATAAACTAAACCAAGGTCTATGATACTCTGCCCAAGCTCTGGATCAATCACTTTTCTAAGCTCTTTCATTACATTATCGTTATTTAAAATTTTAGTTTGCATTTTACTATCGAAAACATATATCACACCCTTTCTCAATTTTCTCAAGTGAATGGTGAAACTTACAAATATTTTGGTTTTCTCTTAATAATTTTAATATACTCTGAATCTCCGCAGTAGAATCTACATTATTAATAATTTTATCAACAGATTCCTGAATTTTCTTTTTTATTTTGTAATTAAATCTAAAGTTAATTGCTCTGTGATTATGTAAATATTGAGAAACTGCTGATTTAGTTAATCCTAAAAATTTTGAAATTTCAACTTTTTTAATTCCTCTCTTTAACATCTCTAGTGCAAATTCTCTTCTAATTGCAGGAATAACATGCCACAATTCAAGCTCTTGAATCATCATTTCCATTAGTTAACTATTGTTAACTATCCTTTATAAAGGTTATTATCATAAAAAGAAACAATAAAAAACCAGTTAATACAGCTCTTTATACTTCCTATTCAAATATTCAATAAAATACCTTGAATTAAAATCTTCTCCACATGTTTTTTTAACAAGCTCTTTAAAAACAAAAGTTGAACCATACTGATGAACATGCTTCCTAAGCCAGTCTTGTATTTTTCTAACTCCAGTAGTATTTTTAACAAGCTCTGAAATCTTGTCAACATTTTTTTCTAGTTTATATTTCCACATTGTAGAAAGTATAGTTCCAAGAGAATATGTAGGAAAATAACCTACATTCCCATTACTCCAGTGAACATCTTGCAAAACTCCAGAACTATAATCTGGAACTTTTAAACCAAGATACTCTTGATATTTTCTATTCCAAAATTGTGGGAGTTCTCTAACATTAATTTTACCTTCAATTAAAGCTTTTTCAATCTCGAATCTTATCATTACATGAAAATGATAAGTTAATTCATCTGCTTCAACACGAATTAAACCAGGCTTTACTAAATTCATATATCTATAAACTTCCTCAACAGAGTACTTTCGAAATTTTGGATTTATTTCAATAATGTCTTTATAAATTAATTTTAAAAATTCTTTTGATTTTCCAATAAAATTCTCCCAAAATCTTGACTGTGATTCATGCATAATTAAACTACTTCCTCCAGCAATTGGTGTGTAGTGTAGCTCTTCACGAGACTGCAAATCGTAAAGTGCATGCCCATATTCATGCAGTGTAGATCCATAACTCTCGGCAAAATCTTTCCCTTCATATCTTGTAGTAATCCTAACATCTCCTTTACCAATCATAGTCATAAAAGGATGTGGTGAAACATCCATTCTAATATGATTCATATTATAATGTAACAATTTCAAAATTTTTCTGTTAAAGTTTTCCATTCTTGCAGTTTCATAACGAATATATTCTAGTTCATGTTTAGTTTTGTATTTTTTTGAATTTTTAACATAATTTAAAAGATTTATTAATGGTTTTTTAATTTCATTAAAATATTTTTCAACTTCATTTGTTGTCAAGCCTTCTTCATACTCATCAAGAAGGGCATCATAAGGATGCTTCTTATATCCAAGATATTCCGTTTTTTTCCTAGAAAGTTCAACAATCCTGCTCAAATAAGGCTCAAAAATAGAAAATTTGTTTTTTTCTTTAGCATTTTTCCACGCAACAAACCCTTCTGTTGTAACTTTTGAAAATTCTTCAATAAATTTTGGTGGAAGTTTCTGATAAAAATTCAAAAAGTGTTTCAACACTCTAACAACTCCTTTTTCATAATCGTTTAAGCCAGTTTGTAAAGAAGCTTTTTTAATTGAAGAAACAAATTTCTTATCTAAAAATAATCTTTGGGATAAAACTGCAGTTTTCCCTAAAGCCATGCCTCTAGCTTCTACACCTTCTGGTGGCATATAAGTGTTAAGGTCCCAGTTTCCTAAAGAAGTTAAATGCCCCAGAGACCAAATTGATTTGTAATTATCTAAAATCTTCAATATAATTTTATTTTTAATTAATGTTTCTGTCATCTAAATATAAGAAAAAATGAATTTAAAAAAGTTTAGAAAGCTCAACACCCTCCTTTTCCTCGAATCATATTTTTAGTCCATCCACAAGTCTTAACAGCACTATGTCCACCAACAACCTTATACTGCTGTTTTTCAAGTCTTTCCCTTGCTTCTTTCGTTAACATTTCTTGCATTTTATATTAATTCTTCAAATATTAGATTTAAATAAATTATTATACTATAATTATAATCCAATAAAGGAAAACTAAAAATTAAAAACTCCTAACTCTGAAAAAAACCCTCCACAACTTCCTTCACAATATTTGATTCTAAAGCAAATCCTAAAGATTCAAATCCTCCAATTTTGAAATTATTTATTCCTATGACTTCTTTGTTTATATTTACAAGAGGTCCTCCAGAATTTCCAGGATTTATAGGAACATCAGTCTGAATATACTCATTCCCATTAGCTTTTCTATTAACAGCAGAAACAATTCCTTCTGTCACTGAAAAATCCAAACCAGCTGGATTTCCAACTGCAATAACTCTTTGACCAACTTCCACATCATCTGAATCCCCAAACTCCAAATAATCTAAACCATCTACTTCAATTTTCAATAACGCAATGTCAGTTGAAGTTGAATAATCAACAAATTCTGCTTCGTAAACATTTCTATCAGAAGTTAAAACAACAATTCTTTTCGCTCCTTCAATTACATGCAAATTCGTTGCAATATATCCATCACTTCTTATTATAACTCCAGACCCTTGAGAAACATCAGTTATAACAGAAACAACAGATTTTACAACATCATCAACTATTCCAGTAAAATCTTGGCTTTTAACTTGAATATTGGAAATATCTTGCTGTAACTCTGAAATTTGTGAAGAGCTTTCCTGTATCTGTGAAATAATAAATTCAAAATCTTCCTGGTTTTTATTTTCTGCTTCTTTTATTTCTTGTTGCAAACCTCGAATGTTCGCGCCCTGCACACTTTGTTTAATACTTAGCTCTGATAACTGGCCTTGAATTATATATATTTCATAAGTCTGATAAGCTAGTATAGAAATAACTAAAATAATCAAAAGTGTAAATATTGTAAGCCCTGTCCTAAAATCTTTCTTTCGCATCTTAACTTAAAACCCATAAACTTAAAAGAAAAAGCTTATAAATACTTTATCCCCATTAAACTAACGAAAAATGCAAAATACAAAAGGTGAAGAAAAAATTGCCTCTCCAGTAAGAATAGAATTTTATGAAGTTCATACAAGAGATGGCAAGAATTTTATTATAGCAAAAGGAACTATAACTGAAGTAAAAAAATATACGATCGAGGATTTTCTTGAAGATTTTAGAAAAATATATGAAAACAATTACGAGTTAATACCAAAATACTCAAGCAAAAACAGATTATATGATTTATTAAATAATACGGGTTTGTCAAAAAACAGATTAGAAGATATAACATCCTCATCTCAACAAGATCCCTCTTCTCCAATCTCGATAACACCTCCTTTTTTACAAGTAGTAGATCACTCTACCAGTAAAAATAAAAAAAATGTTAGAGTAGTTTATGTTTCTCAAGACGAAATTAATTTTTTAGAATGGAAATTAGGAAACAAAGGGAAAGATTTACCAGGAAGAATTCTTGGATTATATGACCCAAATACTGAAACAGCATATGTTGTTGAAAATCAATCTGAAGAGCAAAAAGATTTTGTAGAATATCATGAAAAATGGCATCATGAAGACGTCCAACATGGCGAAAAACTAAGCTACAAAAGTCCAAGACTTGCAGAAATCCTAGCAGATGAATATGCAAGAAGAATGACTGGTTATGATTTGGGAAGAACTGAAAGAGATTATCAAAGTTATGAACTTAACTAATTTGTCAAAAACCAAAACTTCAAAATGAAACGAGAAGAAATATGAGTGAACTCAGACTAACAAAAGAATCTATAAACGAATTTTTGATTTTATTAACCTTAACAAATTAATCACTATTTTCAAACAACTTTTTTACATAATTTTTATAAACTCTCTTTTAATTTATTAAAGATGGAAGAATATAAAGTAAAATTTATAGATTTTTTATTAAAGACTGGTGCATTAAAAGTTTTTGAAGATCCTTCTGATGATAGGACACTAAAAAGCAAAAGAATTTCTCCTTGGTTTGTTAATATTGGAGACTTTGATGATGGCGAATCTTCTAATGCATTGGGTGGATTTTATGCAGATGCACTTTTAAATTCTGGTTTTGAATTTGATTTATTATACGGAATCCCAGACAAAGGAAGAGAAATTGTAGTTGCTGTATCAAATGAAATGGCAAGAAAGAGGAAAAATATTCCTAGATTTTCTACAAGAAGAGTTCCTAAAGATCATGGTGAGGCTTCAACGGTTCAAGCTTATGGGAATGCAAGAACTGTTAAGGAATTTCTTGCAAAGATGCAAGGCTTATCTCAAAGTGATAGAATCAAATCATGGGTTATAGGTAGACCACCTCAAGATGGGCAACGAATAGTTCAGTTAGATGACGTATTTACTGTGGGTGACGCAAAATATGAAGCTTTAGATATGTTGAGATTTTTAGGAAATTTTAATCTGCCCTTGATTGTAATTGCTGTTGACCGACAAGAAGTTGGTATTGATCTATCTGGAACTGGAACAAGCGCTATTGAACAATATCAAGAAAAAACTGGAACACAAGTTGTTTCTATTGTGAATGCAGTTAGTGTTTATAATATTTTGAAAGATGGAAATTTGTATTCTGAAAGAGCTCTGGAAAGATTAGCAAATTATATAAGAGTTTATGGAACAAAAGATGCTCGTGCTGCAATCGGTAGAGGGCTAGAACAAAAAGTAATTGAACTAGATAGAAGTGTAATTCCTGCTTGTGATGTTTCTACTTTGGAAGAATTTGAATCTTTAATAACAGATACTGCAGATGTAGACGGAATTGGGGGTTATAAAATCGGATTTGAATTAGCTTTAGGTTATAGTTTAAGTAGAGTTGTAGAAGTTGTAAAAGAGCGTACTAATAAGCCGGTTATATACGATCATCAAAAGGCCGGAACAGATATTCCAGATACTGGAAAGAATTTTGCAGAGGTTTGTAAAAAAGCTAAAGTTGATGCTGTTATACTTTTCCCACAATCAGGACCAGAAACAGAAAGAGCCTGGATTTATCATGCTTTAGATAAAGGATTAAAGGTTATTGTTGGTGGAAGAATGACACATCCGGCCTATACAGTAAGTGAAGGTGGATTCATTACAGACGAAGGTGCTTTAGATATGTATAGAATTGCTGCTCGTGTAGGAGTAAATAATTTTGTTGTTCCAGGAAATAAGCCAGAAGTTATAAAACAAGTTAGAGATGTTGTAGAGGCTGAAGGAGTTAATCCCGTATTCTATGCTCCAGGATTTATTGCTCAGGGTGGAAGCATTTCTGATGCTGCAAGAGTAGCTGGCGACAAGTTTCATGGAATTGTTGGTAGGGGAATTTATCAAGCTCAAAATAAAAGAGCTGCTGCGATAGAATATACTTCTCAAATATAACAAACCTATTTTCTATCAAATAACACATAAATAAAATAAAAACATTTAAAAAACATCTTTTACTTGAATAATCATGTCTAAAAAAAGGTGTGTATATTGCAAAGTTGATCTCGCAGAAAGTTCTGTAATTGATGTTTGTGACAACTGTGGAAATAAAGTCTGGGGAGATAAAATGTTTAAAACAATAGTTAACAACATGACAAACGCAAAAGAAAAAGGTGATTTACATCAAGGCCTTGTTACAATAAAAAATTCTAATAATTCTTGATTCTAACTAAACTCATATTTTCAGATGCTCGATATTTTTTTCTCACAAAGAGAATTATAAGAAAAACAGCTAATATGATAAAAATCCAGGTCTTACAAAAACCTTATAAATTTAAATAAGCTTACTTTATAATGTTAGATGACGAAAAAATTCACTTGTCAGGCTTCAACCTCGAACCAGTAGAATCTGAAATTATAAAAAACATAATAAAAACCTACAAACACAAAATAGAAGAAAAAACAAGTTATCAAGAAATAAGGTTAAGACTAAAAAAATCAAGACATGGAAAAGCTTTTATGCATGAAGTTAACGGCAACATAATGGCAGGAAAATTAAGAATAACTGCTTCATCATCAAACTATAACATGTATAAAGCGTTAACAGAAGTTTTGGAAAAGCTTTTAAATGAAACTGAGCATCGGATAAGAAAAAGATAAAACAACAAAATGTCAAGAAAAGAAAAAGGTATTAAATTAAGCAGAATTTTCCAAAATCTAAATATTGGAGATAAGGTGGCTCTAGTTAAAAACCTCTCTGTAACTGCAACTTTCCCAGCCAGACTTAATGGAAAGACAGGAATTATAGAAGCTAAAAAAGGAAACTCTTATATAGTCAAAATTAAAGATAACAATCAAGAAAAACTCTTTGTAGTTAAGTCTACCAACCTTAAAAAACTAAAATAATAACCCATAAGTTATTTAAAGCCAGATTTCTAAGGAAAATTAAATAAACTAAACGGAATTTGACACAAAAGGCTAATGAAAATAAAAGTAAAGTATGTAAGATAGGTGTAAAATGATAATAGAAAAAAACGCGCTAAGTATGGCTGAAACATTAAAAATACTTGAGAAAGACAAAGAAGAAAACAAAGAGCTAATTGGATTTATAAAAAGATTCACAAAAATTAAAAATGATGATGTAAAACAACTCAAACAAGAACTTGAAAATGTCGGAATTATAAAAATAAACAAAGAACATATTGCAAAAATTATCGACATAATACCAAAAGACTCTTCAGACATAAATAAAATCTTCGTAAATGAAAGCTTAGACGAAAATGAAATTAATAAAATACTCGAAATTGTTAAAAAACATATATGAAAATGACAGAAAAAGAAGAATATGCAATTGCTCTAGATTATTTGCCATACGGCTATCCCCTAGAAGGAAAGAACCTTCCTGTAATCCAAGCCATAGGCGAGAAAAATTTCATACTCCTACAGTTAGTACCTCGAAAAGATATTTCTATAGAACCCAATGAAAAGCTTTACATTGGAGAAGGTAAAAGAGATAAAGTACACTATATTCTTGGTAGACTTCCTCGCGAAAAACTAACAGAAAATGCAAAAATCCAATTAGAAGAATTTATAAACGAGTCTGTTACTAAAAAAGAGAATGAGTTCGTTGTTTTTTTCAACAAAGCAGAAGCAATCAACACGCGAATCCACCAACTTGAGCTTCTTCCAGGATTTGGAAAAAAACATGTACAGGAAATTTTAGAAGCTCGAAAAGAAAAAGAATTTCAAAGCTTTGAAGACTTGAAAAATAGAATTTCAGGCATTCCAAATCCAAAAAAATCAGTTGAGAAAAGGATATTTAAAGAACTAACAGAAATGGAAAGATATAATTTATTTGTGAAATAATAAATATGGGAGTTGTTAAGAACCTTTGGTTCTTATTTGTAAAATGAAACCAACAAAAACAAAACCAACCGAAGAAACACTAATAAGAATCTTATCAACAGATATACCTGGAAATAAAAAAGTGTTCGCGGGCTTGACAAGAGTAAAAGGGATTTCATGGAGCTTTTCAAATGCTTTATGCACTTCCCTAAAAATAAACAAGCAAAAAAAAGTCCAAGACCTCACAAAAGAAGAAATAGAAAAGATAAACGAGTTTGGAAAAAATGTTAAACTTCCTAGCTTCCTGATTAACAGAAGAAATGACCGAGACCTTGGAATAAACCAACATCTGCTAACAGCAGAATTTGATTTAAAAAAGGAATTTGATATAAAAAGGCTAAGAAAAATTCGAGTTTTTAAAGGGTGGAGACACGCTATCGGCCAGCCTGTTAGAGGCCAGAGAACTAAAAGCCATTTCAGAAAAAATAAAGCTATTGGTGTTACAAAAACTAAAGAAAAATCAAAACGAAATCTCTCATCTAAAAGTAAATAAAAGGAAAATGTTAGAAAAATGAGCTGGATAAGGAAAAAAAGAAAATACACAAAGCCTCGAAAACCATTTGACAAAATAAGAATAGAAGAAGAAAATGAGTTAGTAGAAAAATACGGCTTAAAAAATAAGAAAGAAATATGGAAAGCTGAATCAGCAATTGAGAGAATAAGAAAACAAGCAAAAAAATTAATTACCGCAGATCAAAAAGAACAAGCTAAATTAACTGAAAGATTAAGAAAAATAGGATTTAAAGTCGAAACAATTGCAGATATTCTTTCCCTCAATAAAGAAGATTGGCTAAAAAGAAGGCTTCAAAGCATACTAATACAAAAAGCTCTTGCAAAACCAAAACAAGCCCGCCAACTGATAACTCACAAACACGTCTCAATAAGTGGGAAAATAATAAATATTCCTAGTGCAATTATAGGAATTGAAGAAGAAAACTCAATACAAATACTTAAAAATAACAAAGTAAAAAAAACTGAGATACTAGAAAATGGTTGATAAAAAGGAAAGAGAAGCTCTTGCATATATTTTCACTTCATTCAACAATACACTCGTACATATAACAGATTTAAGTGGAAAAACAATCTCGCGAGTTTCAGGAGGAATGGTAACTAAACACAGCAGATTAAAAGCAAATCCTACTGTAGCAATGTTTGTAGCTAAAAGAGCTGCTGAACAAGCAAGAGATGTTGGAATAACTTCGCTGTATGTTAGAGTAAGGGCAAAAACAGGAAATCCAACTCCAGGTCCAGGAGCTCATGCGGCGATTAAAAGCCTGTCAAAGGAAGGCATGAGAATAATAAGTATAGTTGATACAACAAAAATTCCTAGAGGCGGTCCTAAAAAACAAGGTGGAAGAAGAGGAAGAAGAGTTTAAAAACTAAAAAAATATGCTATAAAAATGAAACTCTTAAAAAAATCCGATGAAAAAATTATTTTTGTAACAAAAATCGATGAAACTTTCGCAAACTCAATTAGGCGAGCATCCTTTGAAGTTCCCATTCTTGCAATTGACGAAGTGGAATTTTACAAAAACGATTCTATTTTATATGACGAGGTTCTTGCTTTAAGACTCGGCTTAATTCCTTTAAAAACTCCTGACGACATGAATTTAAAAGAAGATTGTAGTTGTAAAGGAAAAGGATGTGCAAAATGCACAATACAACTAAAATTGCAGAGTGTAGGTGAAAAAACTATTTATGCTTCTGAACTAAAAGGAAAGGTAGAAGTCATTTATCCAAAAATGCCCATAACAAAATTAGAAGAGGGGCAAGAACTCGAGTTTGTTGCAACAGCGACGCTTGGAAAAGGAATACAACACTCGAAATACGTGCCAGGACTTGTTTATTATAGAAACCTTGTTGTATGTAAAAACTGCAAATCTTCTCATGAAATTACAGATGAAAAAGAAGAAGATATAAACGAGTGTGATATTTGTAGTAAAAAAAACGATGAACTTTATCAAGGAAAAGAACTCGTAATTTTTATAGAATCTTGGGGTCAAATCAAGGCAAAAGATATTTTTCTCAAGTCGGTAAAAGCTATAAAGGAGAATTTGAAAGATCTGGAATAAAGTTTTGATACTTAAGTGTATATAAATATGTCCTCACAAATTCCGCAGAAATCAAAAAATCCTTGTGTTTCACCACACACTAAAGTGTGTGGTTTGTTTGGATTTTTGGATG
>CAYIIQ010000003.1:0-9210 GCA_964363545.1 Candidatus Woesearchaeota archaeon
GTTGTAGATAGTTGCTTTGCAACTATCAGATTTTTCTGATCATCCAAAAATCCAACAAACCACACACTAAAGTGTGTGGTGAAACACAAGGATTTTTTGATAAAATAAAAAGAGAGAGAAATACAAAAAGGTAAATATAGAAAAACTCTGTATTAAAAATTCCAATAAAAAAGACTCAAAATAAAAAGCAAATAAATAAAATGCAAAATATAAAATTATTTAATAAAAGCCTAATTTTATTAGTTTTAACTTTATCAGTATTAGTTTCAATTTATTCTGTTACCGCATATACTAAATTATGTCTGGCAGATTGTGAAGGAACTCCTATAGATAATCCAAGATATAGATGTGATCTTGGCTCTTCAAGTCGATGTAGTGACCCTGGATATTGTGAAGTTTGTGTTACAGATGCGGGCTACCCAACAAATCCAAATAGATGTCTTTCACAAGCTTGTAGTGCTCTTAATGGCAGTACAAGTGTTGATGGAACACCACCAAATTTTACAATTTTCTCTCCTATTCAATCTCAAATATACAACGATGATGCCGTGTTTTTAGACATGATAGTAAATGAACTATCAACTCTAGATTACTACGACAACATAAACGGAGGAGGTTGGACAAGATTATGCGAAGATTGCTACAGTTATATCAGGTCAAAATCTTTTGAAGATGGGTATAATAGCATAAAATTTAGAGCAACTGATTTGTCAGGAAACGAAATAACCAAGACAATTAACTTCACAGTAGACAGCGAAGATCCTAATATCGGAGGCACAGAGCCAAATGGAGATTTTGCAAATGGAAATTTCCATGTAGAATTTAAAGAAGCAAATCCAAAAGATCTTTACTTGAACTATGGAAATTCAATTTCAGGATACAGAAATAAAAAACTAAATCTTGCAACTGAATGCACAAGAAATTCTGCAGATTATTCATGCAATACAAATATAGACTTAAGAGATTATGATGGAGAAAAAATAGAGTATTGGTTTAATTTAACTGATATTGCAAACAATTTAGACGAATCTAACAATGAAGAGGTAGGAGTTGATTTATCTCCTCCTGTAATTAACAGCTTAACTTTTACAATTAATGGTAAGCGTGTAACTTTCACACTTTCAATAACAGAATCTAATTTAGATAAAGTTGAATATTATGACAACTCAGCTTCAAAACCAAAATGGAAAAGTTTATGCTCAAAATTAACTAATGGAATGTGTACAAAAAAAGTTTCATTCGATGACGGACAGCATAATGTTGATATAAGAGTTAAAGATGAAGCTGGATATTCTGTTATAAGAGCTGTTTCATTTTTCACAGACAGCGAAGATCCTAATATCGGAGACACAGAGCCAAATGGAAATTTCGCAAATGGAAATTTCCATGTAGAATTTGAAGAAGCAAATCCAAAAGATCTTTACTTGAATTATGGAAATTCAATTTCAGGCTTTAGAAATAAAAAACTAAATCTTGCAACTGAATGCGCACAAGACGAAAAAGAATATTCATGTGATACTTTTGCAGATTTGACAAATTACGAAGGAGAAGAAATTGAGTATTGGTTTAATGCAACCGATATAGTCAATAATTCTGATGAATCTCTGCGAGAAGAAGTAGAAGTTGATATGACCTATCCTATAATAAACAATCCAACAAGCATGTACACTATAGATGAAGGAGATGTAACATTCAACATAAGTATAACAGAGCTTAATTTAGAAATAGTACAATACTACGACAATTCAGCTTCAAGTCCAAGATGGAGGAAATTATGCACAAGACTCACTAACGGATATTGTAAAAAAGAAGTTTCATTTGGTGAAGGCCATCATTCTGTTGATATTCAAGTTAATGACGAAGCAGGAAATTCTATTGCAAGAAGAGTTGAATTTGATATTATTTAAAGCTAGTTTTAATAAAAACTGAAACTCCAAAAATTTATTAGATTTAGGTAGTAAACAATATTTATATACCAAACGAGTTTAACTAATAAATGAAAAGAGAGGCAGAATTTCTGTGTATGTTTTCCTTTTGTATACTATTTTTTATTAGTATTGTTTCGGCAGATGTTAAAATAAACGAGTTCGAAACAAATCCTACAGGAGCTGATGCTGGAAATGAATGGGTTGAACTTTATAATAACGGAACAAATGATGTTAATCTAGATGGATGGACTGTCATGGATAAAACTAATCAGGTTGTCAACTTGTCAGGAAACATAAGCGCAAAATCTTATTATGTTTTTAATTGGACAAATGGAACCCTAAATAACACTAACCAAAATTTAACTTTAAAAAATAATATAGGTTTGATATTAGATATAACTATAAATGCAAGTGATACAGATGATGATGACAACAGCTGGTCAAGAATTAGCGACGGGTTTGACACAAACTCCAACTCAGACTGGATTTTCCAAACCTCAACAACAGGAGCAAAAAACGACTTTATTCCTCCAACAATCCAAAACCAAAATGCAAGTCCGGCAATTGCATTTAATGAAACAAATATTATTTTAACCGCTAACATCACAGATAATTTCAGAGTTGAAAGTGTGTGGGTAGAGGCAAACTGGACCGGAAGTTTTGTAAATTACACTGTGACAAATAACATAAGTAGTAATTACTCATTTGTGATTCAGGCTGGAAATCTCTCTGATGGGCAATCTTTCGTTTTCAGATTTTATGCTAATGATTCAAGTGGAAACCTCGGAAATGGAAGTTTTCAAATTTTTATTCTAAAAAAAAGAACAAGTCTTGCAATTGTTCCATCTGTTCCCGACGGATTAAACGGATGGTATGTGACTATTCCGACATTTATTTTAACTCCAGATCCATCTGCAAACACAACCTACTATCGATTCGATGCCTTAACTTTCAATCTTTACATAGGACCTTTTTTATTCGACATTAATATTACACTAGGTGGAATAGAAAGACTTGATTATTTTTCCACATTTGATTCGATAAACGAAAGCATCCAGAATTTTACAGTTAAAGTTGATATAACAAATCCACAAATTATAAATCTTCAACCTGCCAATTCAAGTAGTGTTTTTAACTCAACTCCACAAATTTCGGCTTATTTAGACGAAGTTTTTCAGGGAAATTCTGGAATTAATCAATCAAGTGTTGTAATGAAAGTTGATGGAGTGATTGTGCCAGCAATAGTTTCGACGGCAGATACTATAGACGCAACTGTAAAATTTACACAAGCTAATTTAACTTTAGGCATACATAATGTTACTGTAAATGTATCTGACTATGCAGGAAGAAACTCCGAACTTACATGGTTTTTCTTTGTAAATTCTACAACATTCAATTTAACAGTTTATTCACCAAACAACACGCTCTACACTCTTCAAAGAATTCTATTTAATATAACAACGTCTTCAGAGTCAGAAAAGATTGAATATATAAACTACAAAAGCTCAAATCCAAAATTCAAAAAACTGTGCGATGATTGCAATGAATATGGAAACAGCAGAGAGAGAAAAGTCACTTTGGAAGAAGGCGAGAATAATATTACAATAAAAGTAACAGACCATTTAGGAAATGTAGTTGAAAAAAATATAGTTGCATTTGTCGACTCAAAAATTTCAAAAATTTCAAAAACTCTGCCTAAAAAAGAAAGCGTTACAAACGGCTCTGAATTTTCAATTAAATACACAGAAATAAATCTTAAAAATATAACTTTATTTTATGGAAACAGCACTCGAAACATAACCAACTACACTTGCTCTAGTGGAAGAAATAAAGATTGTTTCTTTAATAATATCAATATTACAGAATTCAATGGAAAGTTTATTGATTACTGGTTTGCAATTTCAGATTTTTTTAATATAGTTGAATCAAAAAAACTTCGAATTTTTGTAGATACAGCTTCTCCAGTATTGACAGTTTTTTCTCCGGTCAATACAACTTATGAGGATAAAGTACCATTTATAATGACAGTAAATGAATCAGTGACACTTGAATATTTTGACACTTCTGATAGCTTTGCAAGATGGAGAACTTTGTGTAGAAGATGCTTGGAGTATGGACTGTCAACCACAAAGACAAAAAGTTTCAGAGAAGGTTCTCACATAATTCTTATTCGTGCAGTTGATGACGCTGGAAATTCGGATTTGCATATTGTGAGTTTTAATGTGAGTGGGTAGGTTTTGTTTTATCGTGTGCCCCATTTTGTATAATCAACAGTAATCAAAGCATAAAGCCATAACGGAGTAATAAAAATTAAATTAAATAAGGCAAATATTATTAAATTAACTATCAAATTAGATTCTTCAAATAGCAATGCGAAATCTCTTATTAAAGTGGTTACTATAATCATCAAAGGAAGCGCAAGTAGAGAAATCGTGTCGGAATAAGTTATTATTCTAATAAAGATTGATGATAATAATAAAGAAAAAGCAATAGGGAGAATTAAGTTTAATATTACATTAATGAAAAGCAAAGGTCTTCGCCAAGAAAAGGAGAGACATCTCACACTTTCTCTTATCCAACTTCTTCTCCATCTTAGTTGTTGTTTTATATAATCTAAAAAGTTCGATTTACCCCATGTCCAACAATAACTATCTTCACAATACACACTGTCATAATTATTCTTAAGAAATATATTTGTTAAAAGTCTATCCTCTCCAAAAGTTATAGGTATTTCCCATAAGAATTTTGCATTTTCATACTCACTCAAATTATTATTTAAAACATTCTTTCTATAAGCTAATAATTCTCCGGATGCACAAGGCATTAAACCAAATCTTCCTGTACTTTTTCTTCCAATTTGATTTGCAGAAAGATAAAGAGCATTATAAAATCTATCTAAAAAAACTCTAGCAAATACTATATCAACTCGTGCATTTGTTATTCCAACTTTCTTATCAAGAAAGGGGGCAAGTAATCTCATAAAAGTTTTTTTCCAGACAATAATATCACTATCAAGATTAACAATTATGTTATATTTTGCAATTCTATGAAGTTTGCACTGAACTATCCTTTTTCCAAGACTCTTAAATTTATAAATCGATATATCTTCATTTTTTAAATTAAGATCTTTTAATATCTGAAGATAAGCATTAAAATTCTCTTCGCTACTTCCATCACTTCCAATTAGTATTTGTTTTTTTCCATCGCTCCTTAAAACAGATTCTACAACTTGTTTAAATTTTCTAGGATCTTCATTCTTTATAGGTATTACAATTGTAAATGGTTGATTCCAATCTGGAAACTTTTTTCTCGGCCATATATCCGAAATTGCCCACAAAATTATAGTAAACCAAACAAAAGATAAACTAACGATTACATAAACTAAAAATGTTGAATAAAAAAGAGAATGTTTTGTTACTAAAAAATATATTGGAAATGTTAATAAGAAAAGTATTAAAACCTTATACATAAAAGAAAATAAAGATTTCCTATCCATCATTAATTAACTTACTATTCCAGGTGGCAATATCAACCACCAAAACTCACTAAATAATCTTCTCAAACTTTCATAATTGTTTATGAATTCTGGATTTTCTTCTAGTAATGCACGAACTTCATCTATACTTCTCTGCTCTTCCAACTCACCTAAATCATTAATAAGTAAAAAATGCTTTTCGACATCGAAACATCCTTTAATAAATGTTGCTTCCATTTCTTCGAAAGAAAAGTTCTGGCCCAAAATACTTGTTTTGTTGATTTTTTTATCAAAAGTTAAAACACCATTATCTTCTTCGATAACTTGTCCTTTATAATTTCCTTTTCCGGTAATTTTAAGTTCTATTAAATCATCACCATTCTGAATAATTCTTTCAATTTTAAAACTAAATGAAAATCTGTCTCTTGATTTTTGTGAAGTCAATTTTCCATTTCCATCAACAGCATTTGGTAAATTTAAATTAAAACTAAGTTTATTGTTACTTCCAAGATTATCTCCTAAAATCATTGCTTTTCCATCTTTAGCTCTTATAGAACAACTGTCAGCTGGAATCTCTTCAATTAAATGCTGGATACTAAACTCATGTTTAAATAAAATATCCAAGAGCTGGTCAAAGGTAGCTTTTTGTATGACTTCTTTACTATCTTCCTGCATTTGAACATAAAGCGGGAGGTTTGAATTTTCTTCTAAAGCAAAATTTGTGATAGGATTAATTTCATCCGCACTTTTTATAATGTAAATTTGAGAATCTTCACCATAATTTTCCAAACCAAAAACTCCCCTTAAAACAAAAAAACTCCAAACACTTAAAACTAAAAAAGCAAAAAACCATTTAAAAAATAGTCTTGTTCCAGAATTTTCAGCATCCATTTAACACACCTCTTTAATACTAATTAATATTGTCCAGTATTTTAAAAAATAAATGTAAAAGAACTATATAAATTTCGTTGACTAAAAGAGAGTGGTAAAAAATATTGCGACAAAAAATTCCGTTTTCGTTTATAAGAAGTGATAAAAAAATCCATATCTCACAGAATAACAATTCTTTTTAAATGAAAATTCAATGTTATAGGATGAAAAAAGAGTTATTTTTACTCGTTATTATTGTTTTATTTGTCCAATTTGCATCAGCAGCTGATATTGGCTATATCTTGATTAATGACAGAAACTCGGATCCAAATATTCTAAGTGTATTTTCTGAATTGAATTTAAGTGTTCAGTTTATAGAAGATAAAAATGTTCTAAAAACTGACTTAACAGCGTTCAGAATGCTTTTTGTTTCTGACGGAAGATTGCGAAATACGAAAAAGGTGGCAATTTACAATTATCCTTCAGTTATAATCAACAGATATTATGGTAAAGAGTGGGGACTAACAGACAGAGACGGGATTTCACAACTCTCTGCAACAGCTCCTCTCCAAGTTAGAGTAGTTAATAGGGGCATTCAACAAGTTTACACTTCTGAAAGAGACAATGGTCACTACCTTTCATACTATTATTTATCTGATGGAAATAAAGCAAATGTTGCAAGCATTGCAAGAACTTTTACAGGAGATGAATTTCAGTTTGGAGACGTAATAGCAACTGCTCAAGAAGGTACTCTTTTAATAAACGAAAAAATAGCAAGAGGAAAGCTCTGTTATTATGGAATTATAGAAACAGATTTCTGGACTCAGGAAGCAAGAAACTTGTTTATAGATTGTGTAGAATCAGTAGCAACTACCTGCAATTCTGATGAAGAGTGTAATGATTTTAACCCACATACATTTGACACCTGTCTTAACCCTGGAACAGTTAACTCTGACTGCTTACATGAGCCAATAGAGTGCTTAGACGATGAAGAATGTGATGATTCAAATGAATTTACAGAAGACATCTGCCTAAATCCAGGAACTCCAAATGCAACATGCATTCACGAAGATATAATTTGCTTTACAGATTTAGAATGTGGAATTGACGGCTTTGTCGGAGAGAATTTTTGTATTGCGAGTAATATATCAAGAAACTTTGAAGATTTCACATGTCTAGCTCCAGGAACATCAAACTCTTCCTGCACTTTAACTGTAACTCCTTTACCAGTTGAAACTTGCGCATTCGGATGCCAAGTTGGGGAGTGTGTTGAAGGTATTCATAATGTTGCATTAGATAAAACACTAAGCAATATGGTTGATGGAATCAGACTTGAATATACAAATTCAACCGACATAATACTCGACCCCGCAGTTTTAATTTCTAATCAAGCATATCAAATTGTAATTCAAGTTGAGAATGAAGGAAATTTTACAGAAAATGTAACTTTTATAGGAGAAGTTAGAAAAGAAAATGGAAATTTAGCATTAACTTTTTCACATCTTGCAATTAACAATTTTGAGCCAGGAGACGAATCTCTCAAAACAAGAACACTAAATTTTACATTAGCAGATGGCTTTTATAATTTAAGTGTAGAAGCTGTTATCGCTTCTGACATTAATTTAAGCAATAATAAAGGTATTAGAAGAATTCAAGTTGGAAGTGTAACGTGTAATACTAATTCAGACTGCGGAACAGATGGTTTTATAGGAAATAATTTTTGTTCTGACAATGATGTTTTTGGCAATTTCGTAACTCATACTTGCTTAAATACTGGAACAATTCAATCTTCATGCACTCAACAATCTAGTCCTATGCTTGTAGAAGATTGCGCAAATACATGTGAAAATGGAAGGTGTGTTGGTGTTGAAGAATGTTCTGATAGTTTAGACAACGACGGAGATGGATTTATTGATTTGGATGATGTAGATTGTGAAAGTCCTGATGATGATAATGAATCTGGAAGCTTACAAGAGTGTACTCCAAGACAAACAAGAAGTTGTGGAGTTACAGATGTTGGAGCATGCCAGCTCGGAAATCAAACCTGCAACTCAAGTGGATTTTTTGGAAACTGTGTTGGAAACATTGACCCAACAATTGAGAGTTGTGATGGATTTGATAATGATTGTGACTCTCAAACAGACGAAGATGGAAGCTCTTTATGTAATGATAATTTATTTTGCAATGGTGTAGAAGTATGTAGAGGAGTACAAGGCTGTCTTAGTGGAAGTCCAATAGCCTGCTCTTCAAATAACCTTCCATTAATCTCAACATGCTTAAACAATCCAGATAACAATCCATTTACATTTGACTTTTTTGCAGGCTTTACATCTTCATGTAATGAATTTACAGATAGCTGTACAATCGTAACTATAACTTTAACACATACATGTAGTAGCCAGTGTAACGCACCATGTAAAACTAACAACAACTGCCAAGCAACAGAATGTGACAATTTAGATGGATGTTATAGCGGAACATTCAGAAATTATTCTGATGTTGTAAACTCGTGTCAGAGTAGTTGTGTATGCACTTCAAATACCTGTACATCTTTCACAACAATAATAACAGATAACGATGGAGACGGCTTTGACACACAGTGTGACAGTGAGTGTAACGATAATAATAGAACTATACGTCCTAATGCTACTGAAACTTGCAACAACATAGACGATGATTGTGATGGCAGTGTAGATGAAGGAAGTATTTGTGTTCTCAAGTGTAATAATGGAATTGATGATGACAACGACGGAGCAATTGATTTTCCAGCTGACTTCTCATGCTCAAGTTCAACAGACAATGACGAGGCAAATCCAAAAGCACAATGCCAAGATGCAATCGACAACGACGGAGATGGTTTTGTTGACTTGAATGATCCAAGTTGCTTAAATAATCAAGACAACTCTGAACTTCCTTTCAACTTCGCTCAATGTTCTG
>CAYIIQ010000003.1:9310-32115 GCA_964363545.1 Candidatus Woesearchaeota archaeon
ATACTAAAGATAATGATAATGATACATTTGTAGATTGGCCAGCTGATCCGGGTTGTTTAAGTGCATCTGATAATAGTGAACTACCATTTAATTTTGCAGAGTGTAGTGATACAAGAGACAACGACGGAGATAGTTTTGTTGATTGGCCTGCAGATCCTGGATGTACTAACAGCTTTGACAACTCTGAACTTCCTTTCAACTTCGCTCAATGTTCTGATACTAAAGATAATGATAATGATACATTTGTAGATTGGCCAGCTGATCCGGGTTGCATAAATAGTTTCGACAATACAGAATAATCCATTATAACAATTAAATCATAACCTATACAACACAATAATATTAAAAAAGCAATTAAATTTAACAAGGAGGTAAAAAAATGAGACAAAACACTAGAAGAAAAGGGATAGCGATTACGGCTCTTTCAGCATTCTTTGCATTTGGAACAAATAGTCCAAAAATTAGAGCGAGTAATCTACAATATACAGCAATTAGAGCGACTAATCCACAATATAGAACTGAAGCTAAATCTGAAGAATCAGGGCGCGCGAGATTTTCAGAACTTCATATTTTCAACGAAATTCTACAATGGATAGGTATTGGCGGATGTTTACAAGGACAAATTAATGAATTAGGTGAAAGAGTTGATAATTTAGAGGAAGAAGTTTATGCGACTCCAACATCTACTCCAACTTTCATACCAGAAGCTACTCCTATACCAACTGCAACGCCAACATTAATTCCAAGTCCAACACCGACTGCTATACCTACACTTACACCATCACCAACTGCAACGCCAACATTAAGACCAAGTCCATCACCTTCGCCAACTCCATATATAACACCTAGTCCAAGTCCTACTCCATATGTTACACCAACTGCAACGCCAACATTAAGTCCAAGTCCTACACCTTACATCACACCAAGTCCTAGTCCGACAGCTACTCCAACAGCAACACCCTCGCCATTACCAACAGCTACACCAACACCAAATCCACTTGAGCAACTAATAGAATTTGCGTGTCTTAATCTACCAAGATTACAAGATCAACCTCCTAAACCAGATGTACAAGATGTTAATGAAGGATTTTATATAGAACTCTTTAAAGTATGGCAAAATTCAGACGGTACATTTAGATCTGAAAGAGTTGCAGATTTAAGACAGGATCTAGATGGTAATTTGAATAATCCAGAAAATTACAGAATTTCGCCAGGAACACGAGATCATTATCTTGTAGCAATTGCAGGAAGCAGTTTAGTAAATGTAGCTGGAATGTATGACACTAACATACCACGGCTATGGACAAATCCAGAATCTTGCAGACATATGCTAATATTACCACCAGATACAACTCTAACAAACGGTTCTCTAATGGATATTTACGAAGAAGGGTCAAACAGTGAGGGAAGTAATATAATTTATGACGAAAGAGTCAGAGCTTTATAATTTTTTTCTTTTTTCTTTTTATTTACCACTTTTTCTAGATAAATAAAGTTATGAAATAGAAAATATAAATCTTTAAATAGCATAGAGTAACTTTAAAGTGAGAACATATACTTAAATTTTACATATAAAAATGAGATATTTTAAAACAAGCTTATTAACTATACTTATAATTTTTGTTTTATTAACAACTGTAACTGCACTAACAGCAACTATCGGCAATTCACGAATGGTTATAAGAAATGTAGATGTTGGAGATAAAATTGAAAAATATGTTCTTGTGAGAAATGTTAACGATGTTGAAGTTGGAATAAATCTTAGCGTTTCAGGAGATCTTAAAGACAGTATAGAGCTACTTGACAAAGAATTCACACTTGAGACTGGTGCAGAAAGAAGAGCTAAATTTTTAATTCATGTTACAAAAAACGGAACAACTGAAACAAATATAAATGTAGCTTTCAAAAATCTCGAATATGAAGAATCAGGAGTTGGCCTTCATTCAACTGTTATAGTTATAGCATCTGCAGAAAATTTCGAAGATGGCCAAGTTTTAGAAGAGGAAGAAAATAAAAAAAATAAAGTTGTAAGCTCTGTTTTTAATACAATAAAAAATCTTGCAACTGGAACAAACTCACTGGCACTTATTTTTCTTACTACAACCACATTAATTTTAGTTATTGTTTTAGTCGTTTTAATTTTTATCTATAAAAAAAACAAGAGAAAAAAATGGCGATAAAAAAAACATTTTTGATATTTGTATTTTTTAGTATTTTACTTAGTTTAAACTTTGTTAGCTCATATCAGCTTTTATGTTTGTCAAGAGGTCAGAATGCCACAACGATAACAGGACAAGTAATTTATACATGCGGTGCAACTCTATGCCAACTTTGCGTTACGGATTTAGGATATCAAGCAAATCCAAATTCATGTCAAGCATTAAGCTGTACGTATTTAAATGATAGCATACCAAATAATAATAATTCAACTAATTCTAGTTCAGGGCAGAATAGTAGCGAGAACAATACCGGAAGTGGAGGCAATTCAAACAATTTTATTTCCGACATTGCTTACATAGTCAAAGATACATCAAACCTAAACACTGATTTTATATCAGTAATTAACGAACTTAACTATACTTATACTTTAATTGACGACAATACTATTCAAACAACAAATTTTTCAGAATATAACATGATTTTAATTGGAGACGAACCCATAACAAATGAAGAATATGTTCCTATAACTACTAAAAAAAGTCTTGTGGCTAACACATTTTATATCAAAGAGTGGAAACTTGCAGATTATGTTGGAAGCATTTCTTCAGGAAATAGTTATCTTAAAGGTGCTTTTGTCGAGAATAATACAATAAATGAAGGATTAATAAGTCCTGTACAATTGTATAATGCTTATAACACTCCTGCTTATTACTTACCAAAACTCCCAAATAGAGCTTCTGGAATAAAGAGAGTTATTGTAACAAACAATTTCGATGCAAATCCATTGGTAGGAATAATAGAGCCAAATGGTAGTTTATACAGGAGCGGGACAGCAGGGGCAAGAATCGCATTTTTTGGAATAACAGAAACACGCTATTGGACAACTGAATCAAAACAATTATTCAAAAATACAATAAAATGGGTTTTGCAAGGAGTTGACAGAGACGGAGATAGGTATTTTATTGATGTAGACTGTAATGACAACAATGCAAGCATAAATCCCGGAGCAGTTGAAATTCCATATGATGGAGTTGACAATGATTGTATAGGAGGAGATTTAGAAGATGTTGATAACGATGGATATAACTCGGTTGTTGTTGGCGGAACTGATTGTAATGATAACGACCCAACAATAAATCCAGAAGCAACAGAAATTATCGACAATAAAGATCAAAACTGCCAAAACGATAAGCCAGTTCTTGTAAAGAATATTTCAAACATGCAATGGAACGAAGACAGCTATTTATTAAGCGCTATAAATTTAAGCAACTATTTTAAAGATCCTGAAGGTAATGCCTTAACTTTCATGATTCACTCAACATCAGAAAATGAAAATGTAATCTTGTGGTTTAATGGAAGTATTGTGAGTTTCTCATCTTCTGCAAACTGGTATGGACAAGACTGGGTAATTTTCCACGCTGAAGATCAAAGCGGATTGTTTGAAATAAGCAACACTGTAAACTTAACAATAAATCCAATAAACGATGCTCCAGTATTAGAAGAAATAGAAGATATTTATGTTGTCGAAGGAAATTTAGCAACTATAAATATAAATGCAACTGATGTTGATGAAGATAATTTAACATACTCTATAAACGACTCGAGATTTACAAAAAATAACAACATCTTCACATGGCAGACTGAAATAGGAGACATAGGAGCTTATAATTTAACTGTAACTGCTACTGATGGAATTTTATCAGACAGTGGAGAAATTACGCTAATAGTTTTACCAAGAATTGTAATAAACGAATTTGAGATTAATGGAATTAACGGAGAAGAATGGGTTGAGCTTTACAATCCTGGAAATATAAGTATAGATATTTCAGATTGGGAAATATGGGAAGGACTTTCAATTCCAAAATTAGAACATAAAGTTCCAGTATCTACAATTATTCTTCATAATGGTTATTATACAGTTAATATCTCTGGATTAAACAATGACGGAGAATTTTTAACTCTTTACGATTCAACCGGGAGTTTAGTAGATGAAACTCTCAGATTTGAAGACAATGACAACAACGAAGAATCATGGTCAAGAGTTCCAAATGGAGTTGATACAGACAACGAATCAGATTGGAAATTTCAAACAAACACAAAAGGCTTTAGCAATGATGCCGACACTATTAAACCTGTAGTAACTTTACTAACCCCTGAAAATAACACCTTCTTTAATATCGATGAAGTTATTTTTAATTACACACCAACTGATAACTTAGCTTCAGAATTATTGTGCACTTTTTATTCTGACATAAATGGAAGCTTTACTCCTTTAGCTCTTCAAATAATACAAAATGGAGCAGTTGGAAGCTTTTTCGCAACAGATATTAATGACGGAACTTACATCTGGAACATAAGATGTGATGATAGCTTAAACACTGCTTTCGCTCCACAAAACTTTTCTTTCATAATTGATGAGCCAGATGCGCCCATAGTTTCAGAAATTAACGATGTTACAATAGATGAAACTGAAACTGTCAGTATTGTTGTTAATGCATCTGATCCAGACCAAGATCCTTTGACATATTCAATAAATGATACAAGATTCGGCCAAGAAAATAATACTTTCACATGGCTCACAAGTTACGAAGATGCAGGAACTTATTTTGTAACTCTAGCAATAAGCGATGGAACATTTATCACAAGCCAGACTATAAAAATAACAGTCAACAACAAAAATAGAGAGCCATTACTATTGCAAACTCTTCCAAATATGAATTGGGATGAAGATAATACAACAACACTTGATTTAGGTTTGTATTTCTCTGATCCAGACCAAGATCCTTTGACTTACACTTCAAGTGGAAATTCCAACATAACACTCTCATTTTCGGGAAATACTACAATTTTCACTCCAAAAAAAGATTGGTACGGTAGTGAAAATATTATAATAAAAGCGTCAGACTCTAAAGCTGAAACTCAAAGCAACTCTTTTTACTTAACAATAAATCCAATAAATGACGCTCCAGTACTACAAGATCTTAAAGATATAATTGTGAATGAAAATGAAAAAATTGTAATAACAATCAATGCAACTGACTTTGATGATGATAATTTAACATACTCTATAAACGACTCGAGATTTACACAAAATAACAACATCTTAACATGGCAGACAAGCTATACAGATGAAGGAGTATATTATTTTAATGTAAGTGTAAGTGATGGGGTTTTTGAGGTCACTAAAATTGCAAAGGTAACAGTACTGGGTACAAATGAGCCTCCACATATTCTACCAATAGAAAATATAACAATAATAGAAGATTCGAGTTTCAGTGACACTACAATTATATCAACATTTGACAATGATGGAAGTATTTCGAAAATTGAAATTTCACAAGAAAAAATAAGTCAGCTAGATTGTAGTATAAGTGGCGACAGACTTGGGATTAAACCTGCAAATGATTTTTTTGGAAGTGCGTCTTGCACAATAAAAGTATACGACAATAAAAACACATTTAGTGAGTCAGTTGTTTATATTGAGGTTGTAAATGTAAATGACGCTCCAATAATTGATTCTTCATTCCCAACATCTAATCTTAAGATAAAAGAAAATGGAAATCAAGAGTTCAATGTAACATGGCATGACATAGATAACCAAAATTCTGATGTAGTAGCAAGGTGGTATATAAATGGAAATCTTGAAACTCTTGGTAATAATTTTGATTTTATATCTACAGGAGAAGGAAATTACGAAATTAAAATTGTTTTGTCTGACCTTCAAGATGAAACTGAAAAAATCTGGCAATTAAAAGCCAGCAAAATTCCAATAGCTGAAACATATAATGGCTCAACAACAGACTTTTCTTTGTTAAGCGAATCTGATTTAGCAGCTATCAACCTAATCTTAGAAAAAACCGGCCTTGGAAAAATAGAATTTTTAGTTCCAGTTGATTTAAAAGATGTTGTAGATTTTGACAGATTCTCTGATATTAAAAAAGCATTAATATCTCTTGACACAAATATTTTTACAGTTTTAAAGAGTTTGCCTGCAAGACTAACTTTCTACGGATTAACTCAAAATAAAACGCCGACAATATACTACAACACTGCATTTACCTTAGATTACAATAAGATAACAAGTGTATGTCCTGCAAATATTTGTACTAACATTAGTTACAATAATCTAACCGGAACTCTAACATTTATTACAACAGGATTTTCAAGTTTCAGGGCAGGAGATGTTTTAAGTTGTTCAGATCAACAAGGAACAATCTGTCAAGATAATCAGATATGCTCTGGACAGTATTTAGACACTATTGAAAATAATTGTTGTAAAGGAAGTTGTGTTGAAGCTCCTCCAGAATTTAAAGATGTTGATAAAAGATGTGGGAATTTAAGCAATCAGATTGAATTAGAAATAAAATCTCCAGATGAAAATGAAGAGTTTGAGGTTGAGGAAGATATTGATTTAACTGTTAAAATATCAAATAACGCTAACGACGACATGGACTTTGATGTAACTTATTACCTTTACGATTTGACAGAAGATGAAGTGGTGAAAGAAGAAGACACAAGCTTAGAAGTTGATGATGGTGAAAGTGAAAAATTCGATGCAGATGTTATGATAGAGAAAGACTTAGACGATGAAAATAAATATGCTGTATTTGTTTTTGTTGAAACAGAAGATGAAGATTTTTGTAATGAAGGCTTCGTAAAAATTGATATAGAGAGAGAGAAACACGACATAACTGTTGAAAAGCTGGAAATACAGCCGAGAACAGCTTTATGTGGGGATTATGTTGATGTTATATTCGATCTTATTAATACTGGAAAAAACGACGAAGATGTGAAAATCGCTGTAGAAAATAAAGAGCTTGGCGTTAAAGAACATAGTGATGAGTTTGAGCTTGAACAATTTGGTGACGATGATGAAACTACAGAAGTTCTTACTCTACAGATTCCAGAAAATGCCGCTCCTGGCAACTATACTCTAACAACTAAAGTTTTATATAATGGAAAAGAAGAAAGCCAAAACGAAATTATTTATGTTGAAGACTGCAAAAAAGAAGCTAGTGAAAAAACAGATCTTGAAGAAATTAAACTTGACGGAAAAAAAGAAGAACAGAGATTTAAGAGATTCACGCTTGATCAGAATACAAAATATTTTCTTTTAGTAACAGGTATAATGTGGATTATAATATTGTTATTAATTGTTAGAAGAAATAGATTGTATGGGTAAGCTTATTTAGTTAAATAAGATTTTAACAAATATGAAAAGAGTTTTGTTGGTATTCTTAATAATCTTGACTTTTCACAACAAACCCACCACCATATTGTTCCGAAAAGTGTGTTGGTGAACCACAATAAGAATCCTCTGAATCAGTAAAGCCATCTCCATCATTGTCAATTCCATCAGAACATTCTGGAAGATGTGTAGGTTGTGGAGTTGCAACTGGAATTGGAGTTGATGTATTACTTACAATATCTTGTAAATTAATATCTTGTAAATTTGGAGAGCATGATGCGCTAAAACTTATAAATACTAAACTCCCCATACCAAATTTTCTAACAAATCTGGGTATTCTGTACATGTTTTTATATTGCATTTTAACATACACTTTTCACATTCCTTATTTTTAAATCTTTCTATTGTAATTATTACAAAGTAAGTATAACAAACCTTAAAAACCTATCTTGACTAGTTTAAATGCAGACTAGGCTAGCGGGTTAGTCCTCCGCTGTTTGCAAATGGACTTATGGCAAGCTGCAAGAGAGTAAGTGAGACAAGAGCTATTAAGTCTTTATGCTGATGCTGATGTCTTGTCCTGTTCGATCTTGCTCTTGCGAAATGGGTCAGACCTTGATCGGAGCAGCCCTAAACAGGAGTTAGGGTGCTTATAGGGTAGCAAGGCGGAGTTAGTATAAAGGTAGCTTAATAGTTCTTATCAAGCAAGCTCTCGAGTCTGCACTTGGGATTTGCAAGATAAGTCTCTGAAAAGTGATTTTAATTATAAATAATCGCCGTTAGTAGACCCGATGACTGAAAGGAGAATCAATCTCCAAGAGTTAGAAAAGGATTTTGGAGGGTAATTTTTTAATTTTTCTTTTTATCTTTTTCCTTTTCCCTATAAAAAAATCTATTCGCGGTTTTCTTATCGATTAATTTTTTGCTATCGGCTTTTTTCAGCAAAATATTTGCGATACATCCTTCAAAATAACAAATCTCAATTTCCTTACCTTTTTTCTTGATTCTATTTAGAAGGTCGGCAAAATCGCCGTCTCCAGAGATAAAAATGGCTTTGTCAAACTTATTGTTATAACAATCTTCTATCATATCTAACGCCAGCGCAATATCATCACCTTTTATTGTATGATATTCTTCTCCCAAAATATTAAGGCGTGACTTTCTTGTGCATAAAGTGACTTTACATTTTGGAATTTTACGCAGCCTTTCAAAAAATTCACTTTGTTTCTTCCATATTTTTTCATTAATTTTCTTTTTGACTAATGCATTGTAATAATTTATTCTAACTAATCTTTCTTTTCCAATCAGATATTTTACATAATTCTCAAAATCAAATTTTGTGTCAGTAAATCGTTTATTTATGGAAGTTAAACCACCATAAAAATTTGCTCCATCTATGTATACAGAAATCCTTTTTGTCATGATAAAATTCCCAGTGTTCAACACAACTGGGATACAGTGCGGGATGTCCGAAGACTTAAGGCATTCCCTGATACCTTAATATCTTTAAAGTATGTAGTTATTTAAGCTTTTCGCAAGTCAAATTTTTGAAACGAAAAACTTCTTTTTACGAAAAAGAAGAAAAAATATTACAACGCTTCTCTTATAAATTACTATCTGAAAAGTAATTTCAACTCAAAAAGCGGGCGTTTTACCATATTACACCCTCGCCTACAGCTCGACCTCTATAGATGGTAACTAATACAAATTAAGTGAAATTTTAGGTGCTTATTTATTTGCCCGCCCAAAGAGGCACTTTCTAAGCAAGGAGTTTAGAAATCGTTACTAAGTTATATCCCTGCTCCTTTAATCTCGGAATTATTTCTTTAATTGCAGGAACTACTTCTTTGTTTTCTCCAATTTCCTCCAAATAGTCATGAAAACATATAATTGAACCATTTTTTACTTTTCTTAAAACCCTCTCCACAATTGCTTTTTTTCCAGGTCTTGTCCAATCACGACTATCTAAATCTGCAAATATTATCTTCTTATTTAATTTTTTTGCAAGAAAAAAAGCAATTAAACCACAAATAAAATAAGGGCACCTCATTAACTTAGTCTTGATATTTAGTCTTTCTAATTCTTTTTCTGTATCCAATAGTTCTTTTTCCATTCTCTTTGGCGTCTTGAATATCAAACTAGTATGATTATATGTGTGGTTTCCTACCTCGCACCCCTGTTTTATCATTTGCCTTATTAGGTTTTCATTCCCTTTAATCTTCTTCCCCAAAACAAAAAAGGTCGCAGGGATATCTTCTTTTCTTAATACTTTTAGAACTTCTAAACTCCTTTTGCAAGGCCCATCATCAAAAGTAATAGCAATCTCTTTTTTGTTTCTGTTTCCATGAAAGATTATTGTTTTCATATTTTAATAAAAAGAGATTGTATTTATTAATGTAACGAAAGTGCCTCTTTTTCCCACCCTAACTTACTGCACCTAAAACTCAAAATTTCTACGAATTTTGGGACGCTACGCACTTTCGCTAACGCTCACCCTCACTTAACACATATTAGTTTCAATTCAGAATAAGCACTTATCACAATTTTCTTTCAACGGCTCGCTCCAAAAAGAAAACTCTTATAAACATCAAATCTTTTTAATAGATATGCAAAAAATAAAAAGAGGCCAGTTTTACATTATTGCTGCAATAATTATTATTATTGTTGTTATAGGATTTGTTGGTATAAAAAATTATGTTATAGGGCCTCAAAAATCAACCAAAATTTATGACTTGGGAAAAGAGTTGAAACTTGAAACAGGTCAAGTAATTGATTATGGAATCTATAAAATTAATGATGAAGAAGAGTTTGACGTGCTTGTAGAAAACTGGGTTGAAAAATACTATGATTACACAATACAACAAGGAATTGAAGGCGACTGGATTTTTATCTATGGAGATCAAGAAGAAATTCATGTTTTAAATTTGACAAGTGTAAGTGGGGGAGAAGTTAGTATAGGTTTTGGTCAGTCTTCATCTGGCATTTCGCCGGAAGTTAATTCTCTCAAATCCACTACAATAAAAGTCCCGGAGGGTGAAGAAGAAGTCGTTCTGACTTTCCAAAATCTCGAATATCTCTTCAATCTACGTAAAGGAGAAAATTTTTATTTTGTTGTTAAAGTCGAAGGATTTGTAAGCCAGGGTTAAGATGGAAGAAGGAAAATGATGTTTAAAAAGACAAATAAAAAAGGAATAAGTGTGATTGTAGGCTATGTTTTACTAATTGTTATTGCGCTTTCTATAAGCCTGATTGTATATTTATGGCTGCAAAAACAGCTTCCAGGAAGAAATCTAGAGTGTAATGATGAAACCTCTATTTCAATAATAGATTATGATTGCTCTTCAAACAATAAAATAATATTAACACTTAAAAACACAGGTTTTTTTTCAATAGATGGATTTATAATTAAAGCGACAAATCTCGAAGATGTTTTGCCTAACCGTCCGCTTGAGGAAATTAGTTGTTATAGTACAACAAATCTTCAAGAGATACGCTGTTCAGGCGCTTTAGCCAGCGGACAACATACTTTTTTCATAGGCTCTGAACAGATAATACCACAAAGTTTAAAGCCACAAGCTAAGGTCGAAGGTACTTTCAATTATGCAGACCGCAATTGGAACGGAATCGCAAAAATCCAGCTCATACCATTCAGAATAATAAATAAAGAAACAGTTTTCTGCAATAAAGCAGCTGTTACCCAGGAAGTTGATTGTGTTCACGCATAAATTTTTAAATAATAAAATTTACCTAAATATATGAGTCTAATAAAGAATCTCGTAGAAGGTTACAGGCATGGAAGGAGAGAACAAGCTTTCTTAAATGATTGTAGATATAAAATTGATCCAATAAGAATTTATCACCACCCTAGATTATCACGAGAGTTCGGGGAAATTGCACATATTTGCTCAAGTGAAACTTTTTTGTTTAAAGCTGGTGTAAATGTTTATCATTTAACCCACCCATTTGAATTGGGATGGTGTTATGTGGATGATGTATTCAACCGATTAAAACAAGCTTGCAAAGAAAGAGTTCGAGAGTTAGAAAGAATAATAGAACAAAGAAAAGAAAGTGAATAAATTTTTAAACTGAATATTCTTAATATTAACATGAATATAGGAAAAAAAGGAGTGAGTCCCGTAATTGCAACTGTACTTCTTATTGCAATTGTTGTTGTCCTTGCTGTAATTGTATTTTTATGGATAAGAGGATTTATTGGGGAAGTAGGACAAAAAAGTGTTCATGGCTCAATACTTTCTGCAGATCAAGCATGTGTGGAAGTTGATTTGGATGTATTATATACTGCAGGAAAACTGGAAATAACAAACAAAGGCAATGTTCCTGTGTTTAATACAGAAATAATAAAAGTTTCGGGAGGAACAGAAACTCGACAAACAGACACACAAAAAATTTTAATAGGCTCTTCAGTTGAAATTGATATAGGAACATACGACGAAATTAAAGTTTATCCAGCAATTCTGGTTGAAGGTGATCAAAACAAAGTAGTCTATACTTGCAAAAATGAATTTATTGCAAAACTTCCCTAGATAAAATAAAATTTAGTAGAAAAGTTATATTAAGATACAAAGATAATATGTTATTATAAATTGCTAAACTAAAAAAAGCTAAAAAAGATTGTTGCAATCACATCAATTAATTTACGAATTATTAATTAAAGAGAAGAAAAATTATTTTAAAATTTTAAGAATATGCAAGTGAATATTGCCAAGGTGTTGAATATCTCAAAGATTATCAATACTAATAAAACTTAACTAAAAAATGCTTAGAAAAAAAGGATTATCAGAAGTTATAGCAACCATCTTATTAATTCTAATTAGCGTTACATCTGTAGTTTTAATTTACTCTTTCGTTGTTCCCATGATTAGAGGGGGTTTAACAGAAGGTGAACAATGTTTCAAAGCACGAGATCATCTAAGAATTGTAGATTCTGATTTTACTTGCTCAACTTCAACATACACTACAATAATGGTAAAAAGAGGTTTAGAAGATATTGAAATTAGTGGATTTGTTTTAAGTTTATTGTCAGGAGCTTCTTCTATTTCTTACGAAATTAAACCAGGAATTATGGCTGGAGTTCAGATGTATGATGAAACTAACACACTTACACAAAATCTTATAATTCCTTTAGCCGGCGAAGCAAGAACATACTACTTCCAACAGGCAGACGTCACAAATGCAGAAATTGGAGTTCTTTTAGAAAACGGAAAAATTTGCAAAACATCTTCTGCTATAATTCCACAATGCCCTCAACAATAATAAAATAAAATTCCATAATCAAACATAATAAAAAATGTAAAATGAAAGACAAATCACCAAAAAATAAAAAAAACTCTTCAAGTTCAATATTAACGAGCAAATCTCAAATTTGGATTGAAACTGTAATTTACACTTTAATCGCGCTCTCAATTATCGGATTGCTTCTAGCATTTTTGAAGCCAGCAATAGATGAGAAAAAAGACAAGCTTATTATTGAGCAAAGCCAGACAATGCTTAGTGAAATAGAAAAACAAATTGATGATGTAAGATTTTACGGAACAGGAAATTCTAGAACACTTAACATAGCAATTAAAAAAGGAGAGCTAACAGTTGATGGAGACAGTGACCAAGTGTTTTTCATGATGAGAAGCAAATATCAATTAAGTGAGTCAGGAGAAAATATAACTATAGGAAATTTAAACATAACAACAATTCAAAAAGGAAGAGAGTATGAAATTACCCTTTTGTTGAATTATGCAAATAAAGGCATAAACATAACATTTGAAGGCGAAGATAAAATACAAACCTTGCCTCCAACAACTTCTCCCTACAAAATTTCAGTTTCAAATCAAGGCAGAGTTAATGAGTTACAAGAGATTTCTTTTGTGAGATTTTAAATGGAAAACTGCAAAAAGTTAATGGAACTTGTGAATATTGCAAGTGGAAAGAGCTAAAATTTTAATAAATTGGCTTTATCACCTGCATTCTAATTAAGAACGATCACCCATTATTGCGACAGATTTGTTTTTAAGACCAAAGAAAATCTTAAGTAAACTTTAAATATTCACTCACTCTTCTAACATTAAATAAAAGAGGCAAAATGCAAGAAGAAATAATTATGGATTTAAAACCAACAATTCCACATCTTCCGCGACTTGAAGACAAATCAAAAATTGATGTAAGATATGCTTTAATCTCTCCTTTCGCATATTCACACATTTATTGGGACGACAAGAAAAAAGAAGTGCTCTATGAACTTGAAGAGCCTCTTTTGAGCGAAAGAGAAAAACAAATTCTTAACAAGATAGAATCAAGTATGAGAGAGATAATAAACATGAATGTTCTTGTCGAGAAAACAATCGAAGCCATGATAGAATATATCGACAAAATGGCAGAGCTTCTAATATCAGAACTTAACTTAACACTAAGCGGTGAAAGTTACAAAAAGATTTTTTATTATTTGTTCAGAAACTTTGTCGGCTTAAATGAAATAGAGCCTTTAATGAGTGATTATTTTATTGAAGATATCGAATGCAACGGAATTGACACTCCAGTTTACATAATTCATAGAATCTACAGAAACATGAAAACAAATATAGTCTTTAAAGACGTTGACAAATTAGCGAGTTTCGTGGAGAAGCTAGCTCAAAGATGTGGTAGATATATAAGTTACGCTTCTCCGTTGTTTGATGGAAGTTTACCAGATGGAAGCAGAGTTAATGCTACTTATACAACAGATGTTACAACTCATGGCCCTACATTCACAATCAGAAAATTCACAAAAACGCCATGGACGCCTCCACAACTCATTGCCTTCAGAACATTAAGCCCTGAAATGCTGGCATATTTCTGGATTTTAATTCAGTATAAAGCCAATATACTTATAACAGGTGGGACAGCAAGCGGAAAAACAACTTTGTTGAATGCTTTAGCTTTTTTCATTCCTCCAGAAGCAAGAGTTGTTAGTATTGAAGATACAAGGGAAATTAACATCGCAAGAGAAAACTGGCTTCCAAGTGTGGCAAGAAGCGCAATAGGAGTTGGGAAAGTAGGAGAAGTTGATTTGTTTAGTTTATTAAAAAACTCGTTTAGGCAGAATCCTGATTATGTAATAGTTGGAGAAGTAAGAGGAAAAGAGGCCTTTGTTCTATTTCAAGGAATGGCTTCGGGGCATGCCTCAATTTCAACAATGCACGCAGATTCTGTTGAAACTTTAATAAGAAGACTTGAAACCCCTCCAATAGAACTAAGTCCAACTCTTGTTAACACTTTAGATATTGTGGCGATAATGACACATGCCATAGTCAACAAACAGCAAACAAGAAAATTAAAATCAATTGTGGAAATTGTAAATGTAAATCCCAAAGGAGTTGCTGTCACAAACACACCTTTTGTCTGGAATCCATCGGATAATAAGTTTTATTTTAAAAGAGATAGCAGAGCACTTGAAAAAATTGCTTTGAAATATGGCATGACTAAAGAAGAAATAGATAGAGAATTTGAAATTCGTACAAGACTTCTTATAGAATGGTATAAAAGAAAAGTCTTTGGCTTTGAGCATATTCAACAAGAAATTAATGAGTATTATAAAGATCCGCAAGCTATATTGAAAAGATATGGGATAATATAATATCACAAAATCCTTGTGTGTTATCAGCTTTAGTGTATGGTTTGTCTGGATTCCGCAAAAATCTTTTATGGATTTTTTGGGCCTCAAAAATCATAAGATTTTTGATGTTGGGAGACAGAAAACAATGTGGCAGTTTACTTTTGTTTTCTGTATTATACCAAAGATATATTATCATTAATAATATAGTAAAGTTTATATACTTCTAAGACATTATAAAATAAATTAAAAGAAAGAGGCTAAATGGGTGAAATAACAATAAAAGGCTGTTTATGTGAAAGATGCAAACATAAATGGCTTCCACGCGGAAAAGAAAAGCCTTTAGTATGCCCTAAATGTAAGTCCCCATACTGGAACAAACCAAGGAGAAGAAAGATAAAATGATTGACTCAGAAGAGCTGAATCTGCTCGCACAAATAATTTCTTTCGAATACGATGCAACAAAAAAGCTTGAAGAGTTTTACAATAAAAGAGATATAGAAAATTTCAAAAAAACAAAAGTCGAAATTCTAAATTTTCAGAAGCAACTTTCTGACTTGATTGAAAAATGGCACTAGAAAATCTAAAAGACAATATTAAAATAGAAAAAGAAATTGTAAGAGAGATATTCATTTTTTTGAGCCAGTTGAAAAATATTGAGAAATTTACTGGTGAAAGACAAGTAGATAAAGAAATTCTTAAAAAAACAATAAAATCTTTAATTGAACAGCTAAGAATAATAAATAACTCAAATTACTTGATTGTTCAGTCAATTTCTCCATTTCCAGTTATTGGTGAAAAGCCAGTCAAAACCGAGTTTGCTGAAATTCGACAAGTCAGAAAAGAAGGTATATTTGAAGAAGGTATAAGAGTTACGATAAAAAAATCTGATAGAAACAAATTCCTGAACGAACTTAATTTAACTAACGAAGCACTAAAAAGAATAAAAAAGCAGAAAAAACCGACTGAAAAAATAGAGATTTTTGAATTTAAAAAATCTAGTTTCATAGGGAAGGTTGCAAATACCTTGTTTTTTGGTTTATCAGATTATTTAATACAAAAGGGACATTTTAAAAAACTGGAATTAAATTTAAGAAAGGCTAATTTACCATACTTACTTGTAACTTACATATCACTTACTTTTTTGTTTACTTTGCTGGCAATTCTAGTAGCTATTGCATATTTTGTTTTTTCATTCTTTTATGCCATCAATTTAGAATTTCCATTTTTACATATCGTAGAAATTATTGAATTAACATCAGTTGCAAAAAATTTTTTAATTACAGTTTTAATTCCATTGTTCACATTTTTATCGTTTTATTTTTATCCATTTGCAGAAAAAAAAGCAATTGAGAAAAATATAAATGAAGAGTTACCTTTTGTAACACTTCATATGTCCGCAGTTGCAACTAGCGGTATAGAACCTACACAAATTTTCAAAATAGTAGCGTTCAGCTCAGAATATAAAAATATAAATAAAGAAATGAAAAAAGTAATAACACAAGTTAATCTTTACGGTTATGACCTTACTACAGCATTAAGAAATATAGCTAAAGAAACTTCAAGCAGAAAGCTTTCTGAACTATTGAATGGGATATCAACAACAATTTCAAGTGGAGGAAGCTTAGAAGAATTTTTTAACAAAAGAGCTGAAACTCTGTTATTCGATTATAAATTAGAAAAAGAAAAAGATACAAAGTCTGCAGAAACTTTCATGGATATTTATATAAGTATTGTGATTGCTGCACCAATGATAATTTCACTTCTACTAGTTTTAATGAACATAAGCCAGATAAATATAGGATTAAGCTTAGATGCTCTCGCTATTGTTATTGTATTATTAGTTTCACTAATAAATTTTATATTTATAATTATACTTCAACTAAAACGTACAACATACTAAATAAAAGTAAAATGGAGTTTAAGAAGCGACATATACTTGGAATTGTAATCTCGATAATAATTACAATTGTAGATGTATTTCTTTTTTGGCAGGATAATCTTTTTTATTTTATTTTAGGAATAGCATTTATAATCGTTGGTTTGCCTTTTGTTATAACAATTGTTTTGGAAAATGAGAGAGAAAAAGAAAATAATGAAATGTTTCTTGAATTTTCAAGAAATCTTGTAGAGAATGTTAGAGCAGGAACTCCTATTAGCAAAAGCATCATAAATGTCAGAGAAAAATACTATGGAAGTCTTACTCCTCATGTTAAGAAACTTGCAAATCAAATTTCAATGGGAATTCCTGTTAAAGAAGCATTGGAAGTATTTTCAAGAGATGTGAACAGCAGTGTTGTAAAGAAAGCAATAACTCTAATAAGCGAGGCAGAAAAGTCTGGCGGGAACATTGAAGAAATCCTAGAATCCGTGTCAGAATCTGTAAACCAGATTGAAAAACTTAAAAAAGAAAGGCAAGCAGCTATATACAACTTAGTTGTTCAAGGTTACATAATCTTCTTTGTTTTCATAGTAATCATGCTCATAATGCAGTTCAAAATTCTTCCTATAACATCTGAAATTTCCGGAGGCGAGCAACTTGGCGAGTTTGCGATAGGAAGCTTCTCTCCACAAGATGCTTCAAAACCTCTTGTATACTTGCTTGTAACACAAGGATTTTTTTCAGGTTTAATTATTGGAAAACTATCAGAAGGAAACCTAAAAGCAGGAATAAAACATTCATTTATTATGGTTGCAATATCAATTTTAATCCATACAGGCGCAGGAGCATTTTTTTAATGACAAGAGAAATAAAGGAAAAAACAAAAAGAACTAATAAAAAAGGAGCGTCGCACTTAGAGATAATTCTATCTTTTATAATATTCCTCGGATTTTCGCTTTTTCTTCTCGCTATTTTCAGGCCGACAACTTTCTTAAAATATACTGACACAGACTTAAATATTTTAGAGACGTCAATAAAATCTGTAACTTTAACACCCATCTCCTTTATTACATTAAACTTAAACAAAGATATCGAAATTCAAGAATGTTTTTTCATTAACTACGAGCTTAATCTTGACAATGTAATAGTAAAGAATAAAGATGGAGAGATTGTGAATGCAGAAACAGATAAAGAAAATGAAAGAATTTATATTTATTCTATCAGTGAAAAGTTCTTTTATGTATATTTTTCCGAAAAATTAGAAGAAAAAGAATTTATTGAAGATTCTTGTACTGAGATTGATAGCTCCAATTATCATCTTGGCTTGTATAGAAACTATAACCTGACTTCCTACGAAAAACTAGAAAATTTAAAACAAGATTATACTAACGACTATGAAAACCTTAAAAATCAACTAGGCATACCAACTACAAAGGAGTTTGCTTTCATAGTAAAAGATACAAGAGGCAATGATATTATAGTTGCAAGAAAAAGAGTTGAACAACCTAATGTTCTAGCAAGAGATATAACAATACAAATACTTTATAATAACGGAACTCTCAGATATGGTATTTTAAACATTCAAACATGGTAATAAAAACCAATAGCAAAAAAGGATGGATAAGAATTCTGGAAGCATTTATAGCAGTTACTATACTTGCTGGATTTTTTACTTTTGTATATGTTTCTAACATTAGAAATCCAAACCAAATAAATGAAATTTATAATTTGAAAGTTATATTAGATGAGATAGCAGATAATATAGAACTAAGAAATAAAGTTTTAGACAATGATTTAGAAGACATAAAAACTTTTGTGGCAGAAAGAATTCCTCCAAGTTTTAATTTTGAGGTTAAAGTATGTAACATAAAAGATATTTGCCAGTTAAACTTTTATGTTGAAGAAGTTTTTTCATCAGAAAGAATTATAAGCACAACACTTGATAGGCCTGACGTAACTCCAAAAAAAGTTAAGATTTTTATATGGAAAAAGTAAGAACGAAATTTCAAACTCTGTTCTTACTTATTTATCATCATCACAATTTGCCTTTCAGAACATCCATCATAGAGTAAACCTTTCCTCTTTCACCTGTTGCAATTTTCCCACTTAAATATTTTATAGCATCAATTGTTCCTTCTGCATAAGTCTCTCTCCCATTTACATTATGAGTAAATCTAAATAAAACACTTCCATCTTCAGATTTCAAGGTATAAGTATGCCATCCATGACCTGTTAATACATTTTCAGGAATACCCATTGCGATTTGTCGTTGTGGGTCTCTTATCATCCTAATTTGTTCTATATCGAATGGAATGCCTAATCTATTAAAATAGCCAACCATTGCTTTTGCAGTTCCACTTGTGTCTGCTTTCCCCTTTTGATGGCTTTCAGTAATTTCAAGAGAATATCCACTAAATGCTGTTGGAAAATTATCAGCAGCGTATTTCATCATTGCTTGAAAAGCAACAATTTGTTTTGCCATATTTGGAGCGATTACTGCAACAATATCAGAATCTTTAACTCTTTGTTCTAAGGCAGTCCTGTCTCCGCCAGTTGTTCCCATAACAAAGGGCAGATTATGTCTACAATAAAAATCTGCATTTGAATTAACTGCAGAGGGATGCGTGTAATCAACAGAGATTTCTGGTTTTTGAATTGAAGCAATAAAATTTTCCCTTGCTTCTGGTTTTACAAGAGTAATTTCTAAATCTCCAATCTGATGCAAAGTAGTATTTATATCATAACCAGTTAAAGCACATGTAACTAATTCAAGTCCTTCAGTTTTTAATACTTGTTTTGCAACTTCGCTTGCCATTTTGCCTGGCAAACCATTAACCATTACTTTCATTTTAAAAGATTAGTAGAACTTACTTATAAATTTATTTCAGAAAGTTCATTTAAATTGAGTAATAAAAATTCAGCCAAAAAACATATCTAATAAACTTTTTAAACGCCATTCTGAATAACAGGATAAACATAACTTGTAAAACAAATCGCGACTATTGCTGTTCCATATTTCTTTTTTGGCACAAAGCTTTTAACTATAATTTTTATATCTTGTAAGTCAAACTCTTCTGAATATCCATTTGTATACAACTCATTAAGCCTTAATTTTAAATTTCGAGCTGCTTTTTCTTCTATATCATGACCATTATATTCGCATACTAATCCACCATACTTTTCTCCCGTTTGTTTGTTATAAAGCCATCCAAAAATTAATCCTGCTGTGGCTATCTGACCACTTTCGGAGTTTGCAGTTGCATTTATTGTTTCCATAACAGAACCATGAACTAAATGCGAAGGTTTTTCAATTTCTGTTGCAATGCCTGGCAAAATTGAAGAATAAGTAAGTATATTGCACATTTCTATTCCCGCCTCTTTTAATGCCAAATGATAAGAACCTGCATGAACATCATTATCGCTTTCTCCCACTCCAGATGTCATAAAATAATCTTTAGGAATTCTATTTCCAATTAGCAAATTTTTTTGTTCTGATATTAAAATCTGGTGTGAAATTTGCTTAGAAAAATTCTTTTTCATTTTATTCCCTTGCAAAAAATTCTGACGAAAATAAAAATTTGTCATTAAAAAAATTTTTTGAGAATTTAGTACTACTATATCTAAAAATATTAAAAATTGTCAACTCCATTTTCAAAATGGCAAAACTTTCTCTGTATCTTACCTCTCTCGTTGAAAATATTTTTTGGTTCATTTCTTTCTATTTTTTTGCATAAAATAAAAAATAAAGCAAAATAATATAAAAATAGTGTAAAAATAAGTTTTTAAATCTTTTGTTCTTTCAAAAAATTGAAAATTGATATGAAATTCTGATTTTCATTATCGTCGATATTTTTATTTCAATAAAAATTAAATTTGCTATAAAAAGTTAAAAAATAATAAAATTTGAAAGTGAGATATTATTATCTATAAAAAATTCATTCATAAATATCATTAATTTCATCAATAATTATATAAAATACACTTGTAGATAAATTTAAAAAACTCTTCAACCTTTTCGTATCATGAGATTCATCTCGCTTCACTGTGACTATATAAAATTCAAACCTATAAAGAAAGCTTTGAAATCGGTAGAGCTGAAAAAAGAAGAGTTTGAAGAGAAAAAAGTCAATGAAGCTCTCGTAATTCTAACAGCAATTGAAAAAGGCGATAGTATTAAAACTGTAAAAAAATTTACAGATAACATTGAAGAAATTGCTAATCAGGTTAAAGTAAAAAAAATCGTTCTTTACCCTTATGCTCACTTATCTTCTAATCTTTCTTCTCCCGATAATGCCATTAAAATTTTAGAGGAATCAGAGAAAGAGTTGAAAAAAAAATTTGAGGTTGTGAGAGCGCCTTTTGGTTATTATAAAGAGTTCGAATTAAAATGTAAAGGTCATCCTCTTGCTGAATTATCGCGGGAAATTAAAACCGAAATACTAGAAAAACAGGAAGATTTTGACTATAAACATCTTCTTAGAGAAATATCTCGCACAAAACTAGATACAAGCAAACTTAAAGATAATGACCATAGAATTCTCGGACAACGACTTGATCTTTTTAGTTTTCATGAATCAGCTCCTGGAATGGTTTTTTGGCATCAAAAAGGGCTTATAATTTTTAATGAGATAGTCAACTTCTGGAGAGAGGAGCATGAGAAAGCTAGATATATTGAAATTTCAACTCCCCAGATTATGGACGAAAAATTATGGAAAATTTCAGGACACTGGCAAAATTACAAAAATGCAATGTTTTTGACAGAGTATGAAAAAAGAGTTTTTGCAGTTAAGCCCATGAACTGTCCTGGAGCAATACTAGTTTACAAGTCAAAAGTTAGATCTTACAAAGAGCTTCCATTAAGAATGGCAGAGCTTGGAGTAGTTCATAGAAAAGAACTCTCGGGAGTTTTGGCAGGATTATTTCGTCTAATAAGATTCACACAAGACGATGCACATATTTTTTGCAAAGAAAAACAACTTGAAAAAGAAGTTGAAAATATTCTGAAGCTGGTCCAAAAATTTTATGAAAAATTTAATTTTTCTTATGCTGTAGAGCTTTCAACACGGCCGGAAAAATTCCTTGGCGAGAAAAAAATTTGGGATTCTGCAGAAAAAATTCTCGAAAATGTTCTAAAAAAACAGAAAATAAAATACAAACTAGAAAAAGGCAAGGGAGCTTTTTACGGGCCTAAAATAGACTTTAATATTAAAGACAGTTTAAATCGAAGCTGGCAACTCGCAACAATCCAACTTGACTTTCAAATGCCTGAAAGATTTGATTTAACCTTTATCAATGAAAATAATAAAGAGGAAAAGCCAATCATATTACACAGAACTATTTATGGTGCGTTAGAAAGATTTATAGGAATCTTGCTTGAGCATACTTCTGGAAATTTACCTTTATGGATTGCTCCAGTTCAAGTTAAAGTTTTAAGTTTCACAGATAGAAATACAAAAACTGCTGAAAAAGTTGCTGAAAATTTAATTTCAACAGGAATAAGAACAGAAATGGATTTGGAAAATGAAACAGTGAACAACAAAGTTAGAGAAGCTTCAATGCAAAAAATACCTTACATAGTTTTAATCGGAGACAAAGAAGAAAGCTCAAAGACACTTGCAGTCAGAACTCAAGATGGCAAAGTGAAATATGGCGTTAAAATTGATGATTTTGTTAGAGATATCAAGAAGATGATTGATGAAAGGAAGTAGATTTTATTATTTTTGTTCTGTATTATTTGCCTCTTAAAATTGCTTCGGCTCTAGAATATCTTTCTTTAATTAATGGTGCTTCGCACTTTATACGCCGATTTTTTTACTTTGAATTTTTCGGCTTCGCCGAACGTTGCACTAAAATTCAATCACTATCGGGAAAGTTTAACAGCGATTATATTCATTGGTATGGCTACAAAAGATTCATAAAATCTTCTTTTGTTAGTCTCGCTTGTCGAATAATTTCAAGTAGAGTTCCTTTATCTA
>CAYIIQ010000004.1:0-29672 GCA_964363545.1 Candidatus Woesearchaeota archaeon
TAATAATTTAGGCATAGACGAAGTTGAAATAAGAACAAGAGAAAGTGTAGATGTAAAGCAGTATGTAAAAGAGCTGGAATTCGAGACAATTAAAATATATTTTCCTGAAGAATTTTCAAAAGTGAGAGAATGGTTAAAGAAAATTTTCGACAGGAAAGTTGAGGAGCTAAAGAATAGAAAGTTGTTGTTTGAAAGGCCAACAAAAGTAAGTTTGCTCGAGCTACAAAAAAAAATAATGAAGATTATAAGCTCTGGAAATACTCATTTTAATTTGTTGTCTGGAGCGTCATCATGTGCTCAAGCATTAAAAATTCAGCATGCAATTGAGCTTCTTGAAACACAGACGCTTTCTTCTTTACAGTCCTATATGGGAGAACTATTTAACAAAGCGAAAAGAAAAGAAAGTAAAGGTGTTGTTAATCTAGTCAAACAAAAAGAATTCAATCAAGCTTACACTCTTCTAATAGACTTAATCTCAAAAAAAATTGAGCATCCTAAAGTTGAAAAATTAAAAGAAGTTTTAAATAAAGAAATTGAGAAAAAACACAAAGTAATAATTTTCTGTCAGTATAGAGATACTGTAACTAAAATTTGTAGAGAGGCTAACTCTATAAATAATGTAAATGCAAGAGTTTTTGTTGGGCAGGCAAAGAAAGGGGAAGGAAAAAACGAAACTGGATTAAGTCAGAAAGAGCAGCAAGAACTTATAAGAGAGTTTGCTATTGGAAAAGTTAATGTGCTTGTTTCAACTTCGATAGGTGAAGAGGGTTTAGATATCCCTGAAGTTAATCTTGTAATTTTTTACGAGCCTATTCCTTCTGCAATAAGAAAAATTCAAAGAGCTGGGAGAACTGCGAGACTTATAAAAGGAAAAATTATAATATTAATAACTAGAGGAACAAGAGATGAAGCACATTACTGGACAGCATTTCATAAAGAGAAAAAGATGTATGAAGTAATAAACAATTTAAAAGAAGATTTAAAAAAAAGTTCTGAAGAGCCGCAAAAAAAATTATTTGAAAATGGTAAAATTTCATGATATTTTTTCTGCCAAAGCGGAAAAGAAAAAAGAAGAAATTGTAAAAGTAATAGCAGATATAAGAGAGAAAAACTCACCTCTTATTTCTGAATTATTTGATAAAGGAGTAGAAGTTGAGTTTAAACATCTTCCTGTTGCAGATTTTTTGATAAAAGATGTAGCAATTGAGAGGAAAACAGTTTCTGATTTTATTAGCAGTATGCTCAACAAAAGATTAATAAGACAGCTTGAAGAAATAAAACAATATCCTAAACCTTTGTTGATTGTTGAAGGAATAGAAGAGCAAGAGTTATATAACGACAGAGATGAAGGAATAAATGGTAATGCAATTAGAGGATTTTTGCTTTCAATTTTGTTGAAACATGAGATTCCGATAATATTTACAAAAGATTATGAAGATAGTGCGAAATTTATTTATATACTTGCAAAAAAACAGAAAAAGAAAGATTTTTCATGGAGAGTAAAGAAAAAAGCATTAAGCAAAAAAGAGCGGTTAAGATTTATTCTAGAAGGCTTTCCTGGTATAGGACCTTCAACTGCTAAAAAGCTTTTGAAAAAATATAAGACGATAAAAAATATAGTCAACATACCAATTGAAGAGTTACGAAGTGAAATAGGAAAAAAAGCTGAGATTTTTAGACTTTTGATCGAACTTTATTAAAGAAATTTAACTCTATCCCTGAAATTTCTCCATCATCTCCATATTTTGGAAGTTTTGTGTTTGGAGCTACTAAGATTAAACATCTATCTCTTCTACTTTCTCTTTTGACATAATCAACAATTGATTCTGGATCATTAAAATCTAATTCTCTTATTTCGCAAGAGCATGGAAAGGGTGAACCAACATAATAAGGATTTCCAAAACAATCTCTTATTCTTGAAACCCTGAAATTAATTTCTTTGATTTTACTTACTACACATTTTCCAAATTCTCTTGTACTTTCCAAATCTGAATCACAAATGACATATGCTAAGCAAGATGTCTCATAAATTGCAAAAACTGCGTTCTCAACAAGTTCTTCTATTCGATATTTATCCATTAAAATAAGTTTAATTAAAGATGATTTATAAAAAAAATTACACTTAAAACAATATATTAAAAACGAAAAGAATATAAATACTCTTTAACTTGTTAATAGGGTAAATATTTTTTATATTAAAGAAAATACTTCTATATCTTCATAAATAGGGCCTGATGGAGAAAGGGTTGATTTTTTTAATTTAGTTTCTTTAACTTCAAATTTAAGTTCTGGAATTCTTATATTTTTAACAACTTCCAAAAATTTTATTTTATCTGTTATAGACTTAATTCTTGCTAAAGTGACGTGGCTTTCAAATCTCTCTTTTCTGTTACCTAAAAGACTATTTATTTTCTCTGATAATTCGGAAAATTTTTCTTTAGGTTCAATAGAAATCCAGAAAACTCTTAAAAATTTTTCTGAGGGGAAAAATCCTAAACCACCAAGTTTTGCAATAAAAGATTTAAGGTTTAAAGAGCTTAATTTTTCTTTAATCTTTTCTATTTCAGATTCAGAAATCTCTCCTAAAAATTTCAAAGTTAAGTGTAAATTTTCTGGTTTAACAAAGTTTGCATTTATTAAATCCATATCTTTTATTTTTTTAATGGCTTTCGAGATCTCTTTTTTTGCATTTTCTGGTAAGTCTACAGAAATAAAAACTCTCATCTTTTATGAAGCATCTTTGGAAGCAAATAGCTTTCTACTTTTTTAACTTCTTCTAAACTCTTCTTGCTTATTAAAAAAAGTACCAACATTCCTAGAAAAGAAACTGCACTAACTATGAAAAAAAGAGATTTAAATTCTATGTTCAAACCAGAAGGGTCTACTAATTTACCACCTAAAAAAGCTGCGAATGCGAGTGCAATTCCTATACTTGTACTCCATATACTCCATTCTAGTCCTCTATGTTTTTTGTTAAGATACATGCTAAAAAGAGAGAGCCAGGTTGGAGTAGCCATCGCAGCTCCTAAACCATAAATGCCTTGAGCAAGATAAATAAAGTTTACACTTGGAGAAAAGGCATAAATTATTGGCACTAAAATAACTAATAATGTACCAACTATAAGAAAAGAGAGCTTGCCCCTTTTTGAATCTATGTATATCGAAAGAGGTATCTGAACAATTGACTTAACAAGCCAAAATATTGAGGTTGCGATTGCAGCAGCTACAATGCTTCCTCCACTAATACCATCTTTTATGAAAATTGCAAGAATTGGAGCAATTAAACCAAAACTTCCTACAATTAAGATATCTGATATTATGAGTAAAATCAACTCTTTTCGCATAAAACATATAGAAGACTATGGTTTAAAAATCTTATAGAAACTCGGCAACAATCTTAGCAGCAAGCTTTGAAGTTATAAAGTTGGTTTTTTTATCTTTTTCTATATCAACTTCCACAACATCTAAACATTTAAGATTTTTTACACGACTTAATCTTGACATTATGTAAATTGCTTGTCTAGAAGTTAAGCCACCTGGCTCTAAATAACCAGTTGATGGTGCAAATGCAGGATCAACAATATCTATATCGAAAGAAATATACAAAGGATTTCCCTTAGAAAATTCTGTTATTGTGTCTGTTGCTTCTTCAATGTTATTGTTTATCTCATTAATAGAAAGCTGCTTAATTTTATTTTCTTCTAAAAATTTAATTTCTTGTATATCGGAATTTCTCAATCCTATAATTAGAATATTCTCACTAGAAAAACCAGCTTCTATTAAAGCTCTTAACCAGCTTTCATGTGAAGGTTCGAGTTCGGGGGGCATACAATCTGGATGTGCATCAAAAATTATGAGAAATGGTTTTTCATTTTCAGTTTTGCAATATTCAAAAAAAGATTTGCATAAGGAATAGGAAATTGAATGGTCGCCTCCTAGGAAAATAACTTTGTCCTGTTCTAAAATAATTTCTTTTGAATTTTCATAAATCAGCTTTTCTTGCTCTTTTAAATCTTTGTTATCTAGGTGAATTTCTTCTAAATCTAGTTTTTCTACATCAATTGTTTTTCCCTTTTCATTTGTCCAAATATTTTTCAATTCGTTAATAATAACATTTCCAGCTTCTCTACATCCATTTGTTCTCCCAAAAGCATTTATTCCTGGGACTTTTATGATTTGCATCTTATTTAGGAACGATGGCTGCAGTACTATAAGAGCTTATTTTCGCAAGAGATTTTACTTCTTTAAGAGTGACTTTTCTTATCTCTTCTTCTTTTTTGTAATAGTTAAGTGCATCGCCTGTTGAAACTTCATGAAACACAAGCTCATTCATAATATTAAGACTTTCTTCTGAATTTACATCAATTAAACCAATTACTCTTTCTTTAGCTTCTTTTAAATCTTTTTCAGTCATTTTTTTAACATTTTGAAAACCTTGTAAAATTAATTTTTTTACTTCTGGTACTGCTTTTTTCATTGTTCCAACATATATTGTGTAGTGAGAGTAATTTTTTTCTACTTCGATTGAGCTTTTGACAGCATATGCAAGTCCTCGTCTTTCTCTAATTTCTAAAAAAAGTTGTGAAGACATACCGTTTGCTAAGTATGCATCTAGCACTTCAAGAGCATGTATTTTTTTATCGGTTGCAAATGGTGCATGAATTGCAAAAACAAAATGTGCTTGATCAAGCCCTTCTCTTTCTTCCATATAGTTAGAGTTTTTCTTTATAATTTTTGGTGTTTCAAGTTTGGCATTTTCAGATTTAAAATTTTTTTCTAAATAATTGCAAACTTTTTCAAAGTCTGCATCACCTACAATTGTTACAATATAGTTTCCTTGTAGATATCTTTTTTTAAAGTAGCTAAAAACAAAATCTCTTTTTAAAGAAGGGATTGTTTTTTCTGAGCCGATAATACCTTCGCCAAATGGCTTTTCATACAAACATTCTAGAATTTTGTCAAAAATATGTCTTTGTGGACTGTCATGATACATTTTTATTTCCTCTATTATAACTTTTTTTTCTTTCTCGAACTTTTCATGATTAAATGTTGAATTTTTTAACATATCTGACAATATGTCTAGGCCAACAAAAACATGTTTTGAAGGCAGTTTAAACAAGTAGCTTGTTGCGTCTTGAGAAGTGAAAGCGTTTAGAATGCCACCTCGTTTTTCAATTTCTCGTGAAATGTCTTCGTGTGTTCGAGTTTTTGTTCCTGTAAATAACAGGTGTTCCATAAAGTGTGCAATGCCTTTAATTTCAGAAGTTTCGTGAGAAGCTCCAAACTGATTTGTTATGCTTAAAGAAACAACTGGCAGTTCTCTTTTTTCAAATAGAACTGTTATGCCATTTTTTAGTTTTTTTCTTTGAAAACTCTTAATTTTTGAGATCATTTTTATCCTCCAAATCTTCGTTTCCTAGTGTTGTATTCATTTAAGCAATTTATAAGATCTTCTTTTGTGAATTCCGGCCACATTTCTTCTAGAAAAATCCACTCGCTATAAACTGACTGCCATGGTAAAAAGTTAGAAGTTCTTTTTTCGCCACCAGTTCTTATTATAAGATCTGGTTCATCTTCTAAACCTAAGCTTTTATTTATTATATCTTCGTTTATTTCTTCAGATTTAATTTTGCTTTTTATTATTTTTTTAACAGCTTCTATAATTTCCTCTCTTCCACCATATGCAAGAGCAAAATTAACAATAAAATTTTCATATTTTTTTGTTTGTTTCTCAAGTTTTTGACATTTTTCAGCTAAATCTTTCGGAAGTAAAGCAAGATTTCCTATAAATCTTATCTTAATCTGATTTTCTTTTATTTTATCTCTAGTTAATTTTCTAAAGCTATCTCTAAAAACCTTAAATAAAAATTCTAACTCGCTTTTAGGTCTACTTTTGATATTTTCGACAGAAAGGCAATATAATGTTATTTCTTTAATTCCAAGTTCTTTACACCATTCAATAAGCTTATCTACTTTTTCTGCGCCATATTCATGGCCTTTCCATGGTTCTAGTATTAACCTTTTTGCAAATCTACGATTGCCGTCGAGAATAATTGCGACATGCTTCAGTTCTTTGTTTACCATCTTAATATTTTATAAATTCGAGTATTAAAGCTTTTTGCCTTACTTCTGGGTGAAATAAAACTCCATAAATTTCTTTTTGTTTGTGTTTTATTGCTTGTATGTATTTTGATTTTGAAAAGATATTAAAATTTTTTCTTAATATTTTATCTTCCTTTATAGTAAGAGTATGTAAGGAATAAACTTCTTTTTCTTCTTGCAATCCTAAAAAGTTTTCTGGGAAATTAACTAAAGTTTTTCCTATTTCCACGCCTTTAACTAATTTACATTCAAAAATTAAGCAAATTATCTGCATTCCACTACAAATTCCTAGAACTTTTTTATTAATCGATTTTAAGAAATTGAATTTGTCAATATATTTTAAATATTCCATATCTTTTAATGAAGTTCCACAGATAATTATCTTATCTGTTTTTTCTAAGTCTTTTTTTGTTAGTTCAAAATAGTGCAGTGTTATGTATTTTTCGTTTATATTTTTTATTATATCTTCAATTGGTTTGACAAATTCAAAATAATGCAGTTTTTCTTTGCATGTATTTATTATTAAGATTTTCCCTGTCATATTTTTATATTTTTATATTACAAGCCTATCAAAAACTAAAACTCTGCCACCTTCTTTATCTTTTTTTACATGGCTTTTTTCTATTTTCAGTTTCTTTTTGAAAAAAGGCGCATTAACAACGAAAGTTTCAAATTCGCCACCTTCTCCTGCAGGATTAATTTTGTGTTTCGCATGAATTTTTTTAATGTCTTCAATATAACTTTTATCGATTTTCCTTCCTAAAAAATTTTCTAAATCTTGTGCAAAAACTCCTACAACAATAACATCAAACTTTAATTTTACTATTTCTTCCAGCAATTCAAACTGGTCTTTCTGCCATATTGGATTGAAACACTCTATTTTTAGTTTTTTACAGATTTTTTGAATTCTTGAAGCTTGATAAACAGACTCTATTGCTCCTGTAACTATGCCTTTGATTTTATATTTTGATTTTGCTTTTTTAATTGCTTTTTCTAAATCTTTCAGCTCAAGCTCTTTTTCGCCTTTTGTTTTTTGTTGAATAATCGGTAAGCCGATTACTTTTGCTTGTATTTCTGTAAATTTAATATTTGGTGTATGGAACATATAGCTTTCAGGGTTTTTTGAAATTAAACTAATTAAGCATTTCATATCAGAAAATTTCAAAGCATAGTATAATGCAAGACAAGAATCTTTGCCTCCTGAAAATAGAACTGCTGTTTTTAGTTTTTTCATTTTATTTCCTGCTTATATACTCATTATCTTTAATATAAAATCTTAATTTTTTAGACAAGTCTTTTTTAACGCCAATTCTGTAAGATTCTTGGATTTCAAAATTTTCATTTTTTTCTGAATTCTCGAGCCACAACTCGTTATTTTCATTAATGTTTTTATTGTGAAATTTTTTATCAATCTTTAAAGCTTTTGTCAATAAACCTGGGCCTGAACATTTTTCATTAAAGTTTAAAGGTTCTAATGCTCGCAACAAAACAGCTTCTGCTTTTCCTTTTTTTCCTGTAACAAAATTAATTAGCCAATTGTTATGCACGCCATAAACTAAAATTGTTGCAGGAGATGAAAGCATTGTTTCTCGCAAATCGCCATTTTTTGTTGCTCTTGATGCAGGATCTTCTTCTCCATAATAAGCTTCTGTTTCTACAATCTTTCCTTTTAATATTTTATTTTTGAGATTTCTAACTAAAACCTTGCCAAGCAGTTCTTTTGCAACAATTGAGGCATCGTGTGAAAAAAAAGATTTTTGAATTTGCATTTTTTATATCTTAAACTTATATCTTCCTCTACTCTCAACTTTTTCAAGCTGCTCAAAAACTTTTTCTGAATCTTTATATTCTTCATAACCTTTTTTAAATGTTTTGAATAATGTTTGCCAGTGTTTAAAATGCCTTGCTTCTAAAGCTTCTTTTAACAAATGTAAGTCAACTGCCTTATCTTCTATTCGTTTTGAAATAAAGCTTAAGCCGAAATCGACAAAATAAACTTCATCTCCTTTTTCTTGAAAAATAAAGTTGCTAGTTGTTAAATCTGAGTGTATTACATCATGAGCGTGAAGTTTTGCTACACTCTTCCCGATTTTTTTCATAATTTCGTTTTGCCTTTTCAAGTTGAAAGAATCTAAAACATCGCTTAATGTCTCACCATCTAAAAACTCCATTTCTATTTCTTTATCAGATTCATTTGAATGTATAACTTTTGGAACTTTAATTAAACTACTTACTTTTTCTAAAATTTTTGCCTCACTTCGCGTTCTTAGTTTTCTAAGTCTTTCGTCAATTTCTGGAATTCTGTAAGATTTTTTTATTCTTCGCTTTATTAACTTCCTGCCTTCTTGTATTAGAACTGCCTCTGCTCCTTGTTGGATTATCTTTTCTTTTGACATAAATTTCAATAAACCGAAAGATATATATACCTTTTTCTATTTAAACTTAAACTAGAAAGAAACTATTATTCTTTAAATTCTCATCTTTTTTCCAAACTTTCTGGCAAATTTCATCAACTGTTTCTGACTAAAACCTTGCAAACCAGCTTCAGAAATATCTAAAGATTTGCCTGTTTTTACAAATTCTTTAATAATTTTATATTGTTTTAACATTGCCCTAATATCAGATGTTGCTGTACCAGCGCCTTTTGCTATTCTAGCAATTCTTGAAGTTTGTTTTTCTAAAATTTCTGGATTTTCTATTTCCTCTTTTGTCATCGAATCTATTGCATGTTTCCATTTTTTCATTTTGACTTCTTGATTTTCAAGCATTCCTTCTGGAATTTTTGCTTTTCCGAAACCTGGAATCATCTCTTTAATTTTATCAAGTGTTCCAAGACTTTCAACACCTTTAATTTGTTCGTAAAAATCGTGCAAATTAAACTTGCCTTCTTTTAATCTTTCCTCAGTTTTTTTCTGACTTTTTTCATCTATAGCTGATTTTACTTTTTCAAGTAAAGTTTCCAAATCTCCAAGTCCTAAGATTCTAGAAATAAAAGACGATGGGTTAAAGGGTTCAAAATCGTGGATATGTTCACCGGTTGTGATAAAAAATACAGGAGCATTTATTTCCTTGCATGCTGTTAAAGCTCCTCCACCTTTTGCTGTTGCATCCATTCTTGTTATAATAACACCATTAATTTTACATGCCTTTTGAAATTCAAGTGCTTGAGTTTTAGCTGCTTGCCCAATGTCTGAAGAAATTGTTAAGATAACATAGTCTGGCTTAATTAGTTTTTCGAGAGTTTTTATTTCATTAATTAAGTCTTTGTCAAGAGAGTGTCTTCCCGCTGTATCAATTAAAATTAAATCGTATTTTTCTAATTCATTTTCGAATTTTTTATATATTTTTTCTGGATTTTTCTCGGTCTTATCAATAAAAACTTGCAAGTTATGTTTTTTTGCAAGTTGTTCAAGCTGATCTGTTGCAGCTGGTCTATAAACATCTAAACCGAGCATAGCAACTTTTCTACCACGTTTTGAATAGTAATTGGCGAGTTTTGCGATTGTTGTTGTTTTTCCAGTTCCATATAAACCAACTAACATAATTTTTGCTTGTTTTTTAAGTTGAAGTTCTTTTTTCTCTCCCCCAAGAATTTGAAGAAACTCGTCGTGGATAAGTTTTATTATATGTTCCCTCTTTTCCACTCCTTTAACTCTTTCGTCTATGGCAGCTTTTCTTATTTTCTCACTTATCTCCTTCACCAGCATGACATTTATATCTGCTTCTATTAAAGCTCTTTGTAAGTCTTTAATAACAGAATCTATGAGTGCTTTGTCAACAAATAAAGCTCCAGCTATTTTATCTGTTACTTTTTTTAATGTAGAAGAAAGTTTTTCTAGCATGTTTTAAGCATGTTTTAATAGTTTATAGGTTTTATGGAGTATAGAACTTGAATTATGAGTTATTTTTTTAATTTTTGACGAAAGAATGATTTAAAGGCTAATGGTTAATAATCTCGTGGGGGCATGTTACCTAAGGTTAATAATCTCTCGACAAAAGCTCGTTTTAGCATCGTGGAATGATTTGCATAATTCTTATGGATTTCTATGAATCTCAGCTACAAGACCTTCAATTCTTTTTCTTATTTCCGGGCTATTAGAATTAGCATAAATTCTATTTAATTCTGTCCTTGCAGCAACTCTTCTTTCGTTATCAGGTATATTTTGAGTATCTGGAACATAAACTTGTTCTTTATGTCTTGGGAGAAAAGAATCTCCTGCTGCATAATCCCAAGTAGTCATACCATGACCTCTTCCAGTCTCTTCAGGATAGTCTATAACCTCTCGCTCCTCATAATGACCCCTGCTTAGTTCTATAGTCTTTTCAGCACCAAGTGCTAATTGCAGTTCATCAATTTGTCTCATTATTTTTTCAATTTCCATCATAAAATTTAATTGGATTACCGGTATATATAATTTTCCACTCATGGTTAACTACCCATTTTTGCAGAGTTTAACCTCATTCAATTTTATCCCTCAACTTTTTTAATGCTTTTTAGTCAGCGTCGATAAAAATCTTAAATTTAGCGGGAGAACCTTAACCTAAGGTTAATCATCTCGTGGGGGCATTAAACTTACAATCCCAAACTATCTATAAATTCGCTCTTCTTAAATGGCTTTAAATCCTGATATTTTTGGCCGACTCCTAAGTATAGGATTGGCTTGTTAGTTACATGACTCACAGACAAAACTGTTCCGCCTTTTTCATCAACATCTGCTTTTGTTAAAATTATACCGTCAATTCCAACTGCATTATTGAAAATTTTTGCCTGCTCAACTGCATCATTTCCAGTAATGCTTTCTGCAACAAAGATTTTCAGGTCTGGTTTTATAACACGACAAATTTTTTCCATTTCTTTCATTAAGCTGTCTTTTGTGTGCATTCTCCCGGCTGTATCAACCAAGACAACTTTAATTTTATGTGATTTTGCATATTTAACTGCATCAAAAGCAACAGAGGTTGGATCTGCATTATACTGACTTTTTATTATTTTAATTCCAAGTTTATTTGTGTGCTCACTAAGTTGTTCTATGCTTGCTGCTCTAAAAGTATCTGCAGCAGCAACTACAACGCCAAAACTTTTTTCTTTCAAAAGGTGAGCGAGTTTTGCTAGTGTTGTTGTCTTGCCACTTCCATTTATTCCGAAAAAAATGATAATAAAAGGCTCTTCTTTTTCTTTTATTTTTTCTACAAGATCGAAAGGTTCTTTAATCAGTTTCTCAATTGAAATTTTCAGAGCATTTTTTATTTCATTTTCAACTTCATTTTTCGAAATTTCCTTGCCAACAAGTTCTTTTTTCAAATTCTGTTTTAATCTTTCAACAACTTCAAAAGCAACATTATTTTCCAGCAACAAAGTTTCAAGGTCAGAGAAAATCCCATCAAAGTACTCTTCTGATATTTTAAATTTAAATCTTGAAACAACTCTTTGAAAAAATCCCTCTTTTTCTGCCACTTCTTTTGGTTTCTCTAACTTAAACACTTCTTCTATCTTCTCTTTAGGTTTTTCTTTTTTACTGAATAATCTTCTAAAAAATCCTTCTTCTACAGGCTTTTCTAACTTTTTTACTTTTTCTAATTCTTCTACCCTTTCCTCTACTGACTTAATTTCTAAACCTTCTTGATGAATGTCTTCCAAAACTTTTTCTGTTACTTCTCGCTCTTCCTTGATTTCTTTTTTTGTCTTTTTTTTCTTTTTTAGTTTTTCTTTTATTTTTTCCTTTGGTTTTTCAATTGTAAGTTTCTCTGTTAACTTATCATCTTTCTCTTCTCCTTTAATTTTTTCCTCTGAACTTTTAAACCAAGATTTCAGCTTGTCTTTTAATTTTTCAAACATGTTATTAGAAGCCATGAAAGATTTATAAATTTAAAGTTATTTGTTTAATGATGAAAGGTGTATTAGTTATTATTGATGGGTTAGCTGATTTTCCCTGTAAACAGCTAAAAAATAAAACTCCTCTAGAAGCTGCCGAAAAACCTAACTTAGACTATATTTCTTCTTATTCAGAGTTTGGAGAAATGAGAATGTTCAATGAAATGGTTCCACAATCTGATTCTGCTGTTTTAGCAATACTCGGAAATGGGCATATTATAGGATATAGAGGAGTTTTTGAGGCTATTGGTTTGGGAATTAAACTAAACAGAGGAGATCTTGCATTAAGAACGAATTTTGCAACAATAGACAACTTAGAAGATAAAAACCTTGTTGATAGAAGAAGTGGAAGGACTTTAACAACAAAAGAAGCAGATATTTTGGCAAATGTAATGAATAAAGAAGTCAAACTTTCTTGTAAATTTGAATTTGTAAACAGCATTCAACATAGAGGAGTTTTAATTTTACGGGGAGGGTTTTCAGACAATGTTACAAACACAGATCCAGCTTATAACACGAAAAACAAAACAGAATTTGAAGATAGATTAAACTTTTCAAAGCCGTTAGATGAAGAAGAAAATAGCAAATTCTCTGCTAATCAGATAAATGAGTTTGTAGAGCAGAGTTTTAAAGTCTTAAACAAACACCATATCAACAATGAAAGGAGAAAAAAAGGTTTATTACCTGCAAATGTAATTTTAACAAGAGATGCATCGAACGAGTTGCCAAAAATTAGAAAATTCAATAAATGGGCAGCCATTACTTTTATGCCACTTGAAATTGGAATTGCAAAAGCTTCTGGAATGGAAGTTTTTTCACTAGATTATCCTAAAATGAAAGAGTATGATGTTTATAAAAATCTGTATGAAGCATTAACAAAACTTTGTGAGTTTGCAATAAAAACAATAAAAAATAATGAAAAGAAATTCGATTATTTTTATATTCATTTTAAGGAGACTGATGTTCCTGGGCATGACGGACTTCCTTTAGAAAAAAAAGGGATGGTGGAATTAATCGACAGGAAATTTTTTTCTTTTTTAAAAAAATTTGCAGAGAAGAGGAAAATTAAAATTTTAGTTACACCAGATCATGCTACTCCATGCATTCTGAAAAATCATTCAAATGACCCTGTTCCAGTTTTGTTTTGTGAATGGAAAAAAAACAGTAACAAAAATTTTTCTGAATTTGAAGCTAAGAAAGGAAAATTAGGAAAGATTAAAAGTGATAAATTTTTGGAGATGGTAGGATTTGTAAAAAGTTAATTTCTAAATAAAGAACTTGTTTTGCACTACAATAATGATTTTAAATTAAGAAAACTTATTAAAATAATGATAACATATAATGATATTTATGAAGCTTTAAGAAGAGAAAGGTATTCTGATCAATTACAAAAACTGCCTAAAACTTTTATAAAAGAAGTATCTGACTATATTAAAGAGAAAGAAGAAGTTGTTGGAAAAAAAGAAGATTTGTTTTCAGATGCCATTATTAAGACAAAAAAACAGCTAGAAAATGCAATTTCTATATTTAAGGAACTAATTTTAAGAAGGAGAAAAAAGTTGCTGAATTTGGCTTTTATTGCAAAAGAAACTGGGATAAGTAAAAGGGATTTTGAAAATATGCTCGATTTTGAGAAGGAAGTGTTTGATAAAATTGTGAAGAATTTGGAAGAAAGTGATAAGAAAGTTAATGATGTGTTAAGTGGGAAAGATGAGAGATTGAAAAATGTTCTTCTTCTTTTTAAAGATGATGTTGAGGAGTTTGTTGGACTAGATAAAGAAATTCTAGGACCTTATGAAAAAGGAGATATTGCAAACTTACCAGAAGAAATTTCGAGAATATTAGTAGATGGTGGGAAGGCCGAAGTTGTCGAGGAGGAGTGAGAGTTCATAGTAGAGAATAAGATATTACTTTAATATCTTTCGGTCTACACAAGTAGGCAACTATGACTTTTAGTCAATCCTAGGAAAATTCAATAAGAAATATAAAAGCCTCTGGCAGGATTTGAACCTGCGACCTATTGAGCAATTCTATGAATTTCTGCTAGCTTGGTCTAGCCTTACAAGGCAGCCGCTCTACCACTGAGCTACAGAGGCTTACTCGATTAGTAGAATTGTATTTAAAAAGCTTTTTTATTACGTTAATTTTTTAAGATGTTTTTCAAGCTCTTACAAATCAAATGATTTATAAATTAAAACATTCTTATTAAAAAGATAAAAGAGGAAACTATGGAAGTAGAAGACTTGTTTAAAAAATACAATGTAAAGTTAGGAAAACAGATTTCTGAAGACAAGGTTGATATTGAAAAATTTAGCCGAGAATATCAGCAGTTCAAAAGAGAAATGTCGCCTGAACTGACAAAATATGAAAATTGGTGTCAAAAATTAGGAAATTTAATAAAAGTTAAAGCTTCAAAAAAAGATGAAGAAAAGATTGAAAAGTATTTGAAAATAACACATCTTGACATAACTCCTAGCCAGGCAATTTCTCTTGCTGTTGTCGCTTTAATTTTAACTTTCTTTTTAGGTATTCTTCTTACAATAATAATATTTCTGACAAAGGGGGTTTTTTCAATATTGTTGGTTTTTCTTACTCTTGTTACTTCCTTATTTATTTTTTATTATCTATATAAAATGCCGGCAAGACTTGCAAACAAGTGGAGATTAAAAGCTTCAAGTCAGATGGTACCTTGTATTTTGTATGTTGTTATTTATATGAGACATACAAGCAATTTGGAGAGAGCAATTGCTTTTGCTGCCTCTCAACTTCAACCTCCTCTATCTCTTGACTTGAGAAAAGTTTTCTGGGATGTTCAAACTGGCAAGTATTCAACAATAAAAGAGAGTTTAGAAGGCTATTTAGAGGTATGGAGGGATGACAACATAGAATTTGTAGAAAGTTTTCATCTTATTGAGTCAAGTTTGTATGAGCCAAGTGAAGAAAGAAGAATACAAATTCTTGAGAAAAGTTTACAGGTTGTGTTGGACGGAGTTTATGAAAAAATGATGAACTATTCAAGAGAAATAAGATCTCCTATAATAAACACCTACATGTTGGGAGTTGTTTTGCCAACTCTCGGTATTGTACTTGTTCCTTTTGCATCTACACTACTGAAAGGACTTGTGAAGTGGTATCATCTTTTTGTTTTTTTCAATCTCATAATTCCTTTTTTTGTTTTTTATATTATGTCTGAAGTGTTACTAAAAAGACCCGGAGGTTATGGAGAAACAGAAGCCTTAGAATTAAATCCTAACTACGAGAAATTCAAAAGAAAAAGACCTTATGTAATAGCATTTTTTATGGTCTTGCCTCTTTTAATTCTTGGTCTCTTGCCGTTTATATTTCAGTTTACAAGTTTTCCAGAGTTGCTTAATTTGAAAAAAGATTATAGATTGTCAGAGTTAGGAATAAGTTTTTTTGGTGATGCGAAGATTTTTGATTTTAAAGAAGTTAATGGCCAAACAATAGGTCCTTTTGGTCCAATAGCATTAATTTTAAGTCTGTTTATTCCGCTTGGAATTGCACTTTTCTTTTCGATTGCTTACAATATGAAAACAAAAGAGATAATAAAATATAGAGAAGATAGCAAAAAATTGGAGCAAGAGTTTACAAATAGTTTATTTCAGTTGGGAAATAGACTTGGGGATGGAATTCCGGCAGAAATTGCTTTTTCTTACCTCATAGACTCAACAAGAGGACAGAAAACAGAAGGATTTTTTAGAGCTGTAACAACAAATATTCAACAACTTGGCATGTCAGTTGAAAATGCGATTTTTGATGAAAAGCGTGGAGCAATAATTTATTATCCGTCTGCTATAGTTTCGTCAAGTATGAGAATACTTGTAGAGTCTGTAAAAAAAGGTTTGCAAGTTGCGGCAAGAAGTTTAATGTCAATTTCAGAATATGTTAAAAATATACACAAAATAAATGAGAGATTGCGAGACTTACTAGCAGAAGTTGTTAGTGATATGAAAAGCAATATGGTTTTTCTCTCTCCTTTACTAGCTGGAATTGTTGTTGGTTTAGGAGGAATGATTACTAGTATATTAAACAGACTTCAAACTCTTTTTGAGTTGCAGAGTGATGGAGGAGTTGTAAATATTGACACTTTAAGAACAATAACTGACATGTTTAACTTGGATAAAATGATTCCCCCATACTTTTTACAACTTTCTATTGGAATTTTTATTATTCAAAGCATCTTCATACTTTCAAGTACTCTTGTAACAATTGATTCTGGAGAAGATAGGTTAAGAAAAATTTATGAAACTGGAAGAAATTTGAAAAGAGGGGTTATAATTTATTTTTTTATAGCATTAATTTCAGTTCTTGCGCTTTCTATTCTGGCTGGAATTGCAATTGGTGGTTTGGGAGTATAAAGGTTAAGTTTATTAATTTAGGTTTTTTCGTTAAATTATGAAAAAAAGAGGGATTGTTATAGATTTTTTAGGGTGGCTTTTAATTGGTTTAGGGTTACTTGTTTTCATGTTTTTATTTTATTATATTTTAGTAAAATACTATAACTACAATCTTTCAGAACAAATAAGAAAATTATTTAGATTAGGATAAAATGGTAGGAGAGACTATTGATAACACTATCAAATTAATTTTGATGGCAATTGTTGTAATTGGGGGTTTTATATTATTATATTTTACATGGCAATACTTTTCTCCATATTTTAGTGTTGGTGAAGCTGGTGAATACGACACATCTGGAACAGATGTAACAAAAATTGAAATATATAATGTAAAAATGTCGTGTGAAAGATGTGAGAAAAAAGAGTATTTTTTTAATCAAGAAATTAAAGTTCCTGGAGGAGTTGCTGGAAGTGAAGGGATTGACTGGCAAGGAGAAGGAAATTATCCTTTAATACAGCCTATAACCGCTGAAATTTCTCAATTACCAATAGAAGATGGGGTTGTGATTGTTGAAGTTGTAGATGAAAAACTTGGAGATTATTATAGAAAGTGTGGAAGATGGTATAAATTGGCTTATCCAACAACGCAATTAAGACTATTAAATTTAGAGTTTCAAAATTTAAACGAAAATAAAAGAGAAATTGTAGAATTTATTGGAAAAACAGAATTTGAATCTGGAGCAAGTCAGGAACCTGAACAAGATGGAAGTGTTATTGTATATTTAAGTCTAGGCTCACCTGTTTTTTATAAAAAATTTCAAAATAATTGGTATTCTGTTAAGCTTCCAGATGATGAAATTACTTCAGAAAATGTAGATGAATTTACTCCTTATAATTTTGCTGAGCTTATCAATTCATTAAGATTATTAGCAAAATTAGGAAATCCTATATCGAATGAGGAAGAGCCTACAAAACAAGGAACAATTATTGTTGAAGTTTTAGATGAAAGTACAAGATTTTATCGAAGATGTGGAAATAATTGGCTTACTCTTTATAATGCAGAAGAAAGAATAGATTCTGGAACATCTAATAGTTATTTAGAAAACGAAGTTAAACAAGGAAGAAAAATATTAAAAAAAATTGAATCTGTAAATTATATTCCAGCATGTAAAATTTCTATTGGAAAACTAAGTCAAAAAAGTCAAAGTGTTTATTCTACTGAAGTTTTTGGAGATGGAGGATGTAAAGAGCAAAAAGCAGATTTTGTTTTATTGAAAGATGGAAAAAGTATCGAAGGAAAGTCAGCAGATTTTAAAGATGAAGGAAATTTTGTTGCAAGAGTTGAATTTCTAATAACTAAAGAATATATTGAAAGTCTTGCAACTTACTATACAGAAGAAGAAATAAATAATATTTTAATAAATGAATTTGGTGAATCAAATGATATTGGACATTTAAGAGAAGAGGATGGAAAAAATTATATTTATTTAAGAGAAAGTGGAAGTGCTTCTCCTCAAAGAACTGATTGGTATTTGGAAGGAAAAGAGGTAAAATGGGATAGCTGGGGTAAAGATGAAGAAATTGGAAAATTTTTACAAGGCAAAGATTATAATGAGATTGTAATTGATAATAGCTGGACTCAAGACTATCCAAAACTAAATAAAATTCATAGAGCAATTTTGATGAATAATTTTTTTTATAAAGAATGAGAAATAAAAAAGGAACTTTATTGCCTGGAGAAATGATTGTAAAGGTGATATTATCTATTTTTGGATTAGCTATCTTAATTAGTTTATTAGTTTTATTATTCTCTTTAATTCAAAAAAGAGATGCAAAAAATGAAGCCATATCCTCTCTGAACTATATGCTTGAAAGAATTAGTGTAGCAAAGCAAAGTGGAATGACAGAGGCTACAATACTTGTTCCAAAAAACTGGTTTATAATTTCATATCAAAATAAAAATGATATAACAGAATGTAAAGATAAGTGTTTGTGTATATGTCCTGATGAAGGTTGGTTTTTTACTAGGATAGCTTGTGAAAATGATAAAGGAATTTGTAAAGAAATTGATTATTCTGTAAGTGTAGCAGAGGAAGGAATTGGAATAGAAAAAGGAATTGATCTTATTTTAACTTATGATGGAACTAAAACTAGTATAAGAAAAAAATGATATCTAAAAAAGGTTATGCTGGAAATTTTGAAGAGTTAATTAAAATATTATTATGGATTATATTTTTTATTATTGCTTTAGGTGCTATTTGGTTTTTATTTAAAGGGTTAAGATAAATTTAAGAAGTAAATTTTCTTATTTCTAGAATGAAAGAAAGAGGCACGATTTCAATAAGTATGTCTATTGGAATAGTTCTTTTAGTAGCTGCCCTTGTAATTGGTATTTTGTTTTATATCTCATGGAATCCAAAAGAAAGTTTAGACAAAAGAGTGTGTCATACATCTGTTATTCTTCGAGGAAGTGCTCCTGTTGGCACAGAGATTATAAAATTAACTTGCAAAACAGAAAAAGTTTGTATAACTGCAAAAAAAGGAGAAGAGTGTGAAAAAGGTGCAACTTACGATTCTGTAATTAAAGTTAAAGACGAGGAAGAACTGAAAAAAGAGTTAATTATATTAATGGGAGAGTGCTGGTGGATGATGGGTGAGGGAAAAGTAGATTACAGATCAAAGGGATTTTATTCTTATACTTATTGTGGTATATGTGATTTAGTAACCTTTGATAAAAGTATACAAGAAAATATTGGAATTTCGCAGATAAATTATAGAGATTTACTTGAATCTATGGAAAAAACAAAACTTAAAGATGTAGATTCTGAATCTATTCCATACAAAGATGAAAGCTTTTTGAGGTATTTTTTTAATGTAGATTCAAGTCAGAAAGTTTATGATGCTCTCGTAAAAGCAGCAGAAGAAAATGGAGTTACAGCAAATTTGAATAATGTTTATTTAACGCCTTCTCAAAAATATGTGCTTGTAACAGCAATGATGAAAACTGGTAGTTGGGGGGAGGTGTTGGGTGGGGGTTATTTGGGAGGTGCTATCATTGCCATACCTGTTATATTATTTGGAGTATTAACTGGTGGAATCGGAATTGTTGGTGTAGCAATTATTGGTGGTGGAACAGCTATCGGAGGGAGTATTGGGTGGTGGTATTCAGAAGCTGATAGAAATTATATCCAACCAATGTTTTTAGAGGAGAGTTCAAAAGCTTTAGGAAAAGATGGGTTGGAGTGCGAGGAATGGGATATATTGCCTTAATCTAAAAATGTTAAAAAATAAAAAATCTGAAATTCTTGAAGAAGAAATTATTTATATTATCTTAACAGTTGTGTTTTTTTCTCTATTAGCTTTCTTTTTATTAAGAAGCAACCCCTCATCTGAAAATGTTGCAAAACAAATTGTTTTGGTAATTGATGCCTCAAAACCTGAAACAAAAATTGTTTTGAACGCTGATAAGTTGGTTGAAATGGCTGAGGAAAAAAAGATAGCGAGAGAGAGTATTGTAAGAATAGAAGGAAATCAGGTTGTGGTAAGATTAAGTGATAAAAACGAAGGAAAATACAGTTTTTTCACTCGCGCAGAAGTTAAAACTTATTTTGAAGGAAATAATCTTGTTGTAGAAGTAAAATGAAAAGCAAAAAAGGTGGGGAAAAAATTTTGTTTTTATACTGGTTTGTAATTATGACAATGGTGGTTGTGGCATTTGTAATTGCAGTTTCTATGTTTTATTCTTCTAAGTTAGATGTAAGAAGTGTGGAAGCTGAAGTTTTGAATGATAAAGTTGCTGATTGTTTAATTAAAAGTGGATTTGTTGAAGACTGGATTTTTAGTAGAATTTTCCCGGTTGGGGAAAAAAACAAGAGAGAATTTGAAAGCGAGTTTTTTGATAATTGTAGATTAAACTTTGAAGATATCAATGAATTTTATCAAGACGAAAGGCAGTACTATGTGGAAGTTAAAGTTTATGATTTTAATTTATGTGAAAATAGTAATTGTAGTAATGAGATTGTAGCGCCATTTAGAGTTGGAAATTTTGATATTGCTCTTGGATGTGAGTTGCAAGAGCAAACTGAAGATAAAAAACTTCCAGCTTGCTTTAAAAGAAGGTTTTATGCTGTAACTAAAGATTATAGAAAATTAGTTTTTGAAATTTTAACTGGAATAAAAAAAGTAGGGCAAAATGTTAGCTAAAAAAAATAAAAAGGGTGCAATTGGACAGACAATAACATGGTTAGTTGGAACAATTGTGATTTTTTTAGTTTTATTGATTTTTTTAGTTGCCGTATACTCGATCTCGGCTGTAAAAAGTTTGAAAGATTTGGTTTTCGGATGGAAAAGTGAAACGCTTTATAATAGCTTGGAGAATTATGATGAGAAAAAAAGTGAGTCTGCATTTTTATTAACACAAGGTGAGTTGAAAATGAGTTTTAATAATTTGAAAGTAAAAATAGGTATGGAAACACAAGCAGATTAAGAGATTAAAAATGTAGATATAACAGATTTGCAAAAAGAGTAAAAGAGGATTTTAAAGTTGGGATGGAAATTAAAAAAACAAAAAAGGCGAGTCTTGCAGTTGTAATTTTTGTAATTGGTGTTCTTGCACTTTGTGTTTTTGCTGTTGTTATTTTTATACAGAATTTCTCAAAAGAAGAAGAGAGTATTTTTAAAAGATTAGATGTTTTGTATAGATTAAAATGGATAGAAGAAGATTTACGAGTTACATACAACTTGACTAGCGACTTGGTGAAAACTTTAAGTACAACTGCAGACAAATATAAAGAGGGTGGATACCATATTGCTTTGAGAAGTGGAGAAATTATAATAACAAGAAGTATTGAAGAAGAAAGTGGATTTTGGTGGTGGAGTGAGAAGAAAGTTGTTATAAGTGTTGAGAGAAAAATAAAGTTAAGCGAAATTACTGGAAGAGGATTGTAGAAAGATTTAAAAAAGCTTTATTATTGATATATAAGTGAAAAAGAGGAAAAAATGATGAGTAAAAAAGCTCAAGGATTACCGATTTCAGCTGTTATATTGATTATACTTGGAGTTATAGTTCTTGTAGTTTTGGTTGTAGGTTTTGGCTGGGGTTGGAATACGATTTTGCCTTGGTTGAATCCTTCATCTAATTTAGGGCAAATTGATAATTTATGTAAAGTTGCTTGTACGACACAAAATGTTTATGATTATTGTAATCTTCCACATGAAATAAAAGGAGTTGAAATAATTATAAATGACGCAAAAGTTACAAGTGCTTCATGTAAGTATTTGGTAGAGATAAATAAGATTAGCCCTTGTCCTCAAAATCCGTGCCCTGCTTAACTAATTGTTATTAAGTCCCGAACTATTTAAAAACTCCTTCTTCTTTTCTAACATATGTACAATAAAAAAGGTCTTGAAGTTGCATGCTCAACTCAAAGAGAGTATGATTTTTGTTGTGTTGAAAGAAATATAAAGTTTGAGGACGTAAAGGAAAACATAACTTACCAAGATGAGAGGTTAAAGTTAGAGTGTGGAATAAATTGTAACAATGTTTTTAGTTAAAATGGATTATACATACCAAGAAAAAAGAAGGAAAGGAAAAGACAAAAGAAAAGAAAGAAAGAGGCATCCATATAGAAAAGGTGGAAAATATAGGACTTCTGAGAAAAGCTTATAAATTTATGGGAAAAGTTACTTAAAATAAAATTAATCTTTATAAGAAAATTTATAAAACTTACTTGGCTCTGTGTTAAATGGGCGAATTAATCTTCCTTTTTATCTTAGTTTTTATCTGGCTTTTAGCTGCTTCAATATCAGATTTGAAAAAAAGAGAGGTTCCAAACTGGTTGAGTTTCTCGCTAATTGTTTTTGCCTTTGCGTTTCGACTTTTTTATTCTGTCTTGAACGCTGATTTTTGGTTTTTATTAAATGGTGTAATAGGATTTGGAGTTTTTTTTGGCTTTGCATACTTGTTTTATTATGGAAGAGTTTTTGCTGGGGGAGATGCTAAACTTTTAATGGCTCTTGGTTCTGTCTTGCCATTTACTTCTTCTTTATATCAAAATTTTTTTATTTTTATCGTGTTTATTTTGCTTTTGCTTATTGTAGGAAGCATTTATGGATTGATTTATAGTTTAGTTTTAGTTGTTTTAAATACAAAAAAATTTTCATCTGAATTTATGAGGCAGTTTAAAACAAAAAGAAGATTATTTTTAATTTCCTTAATTTTCTTTTTTTTGTCGTTTATTTTTATTATTTTTATTAAAGAAATTTCTTTATTTGTATTTCCATTCCTTATCTTACTTTTTCCAATACTTTATGTTTATGCAAAAGCTGTGGAAGAAGCATGTTTAGTTAAATATGTTGATGTCAAAGATGTTACAATAGGAGATTGGCTTTATGAAGAAGTTAGAATAAAAAAGAAAAAGATAAAACCTTACTGGGAAGGGTTAAATGAAGAAGATTTAGAATTGTTGAAAAAGTATAAGAAAAAGGTTTTAATCAAACAAGGAATTCCTTTTGTGCCAGTGTTTTTAATAGCTTTTTCTATTCTGATTTATTTATGGTATTCTTCGCCTGAATTTTTCAATTTTCTTTGGTTTAGCTGACTTTTCCGATTCTACAGGTTTTTCATCAATTTTCAATTTTTGTTGCAAACTTGAAAGCTCTGGCTCTGATGCTTTCTTTTTTTCTCCAGTTTCATTGCCATAAACTGGAATTACATTTATGATTTCGTGCCCAAAAACATTGTCTGTAGAAATTTTCACATCTTTACAGTTTAACTCTTGTTTGATTTTTGTTGCAACTTTTTTTGCCAAGTCAAATGAATATGAAGAAATATCTTGGAATTTTTCATGTTTTTTTGGGACTATAATCGTATGGCCTTCACTAACAGGATTAATTTCAAGGACGGCAATACTATCAGAGTTTTCTGCAATTTTGTAGCTTTTAATTTTTCCTTGATTTATTAGACAGAAAATACATTTTTCTTCTTCCTGGTTTTTAATCATCTTGTTTCTCTCTAGAAAATCTTCTAACTCTTCTGATGACATTGCGAGAATTTTTTTCTTTGTAGATTCTTTCTGCTCATCTGCAACTTGCCACGAATTTATCTGTTTAAATAATTCTTTTTTTATTTTCTTTGTATCATCTGTAGAAAGCATTTTCTACTCCTGATATTTATTTAACCAACTGCTCTTCTGTAATCTATTACATCCAAAGAAGAAACATTTGGAATTTTTTTTAAAACGCTCTCGATAATTTCTGTATCTTTTTCTTCTGGCCAGGCAAGCGTGGCAATTATTGCTTTTAACCCAAAGGCTATTGGCTCTTCTGAAAGTTCTATATTAACAGCTCCAGCTTTCAAAGACTTTTTTCTTATTTCTTCCTCAATTTCTTTTAAATCCAAGTCTGGCGAAGAAGGCATTAGTTTAATTTTTAAAGCTACAATTCCCATCTAATCTCTTGTTTTAATTGATTTAAAAAGTTTATCTTTCCTACAACAATCCTTTTAAACTAACTTTTTTTATTTAGCTAATGATAAACAACTATTCTCATATTGTTGAAAGAATTGCAAAAGCTAGTGGGAAAGAAATAGATGAAATAAATAGACTAATTGAAGCAAAAAGAGCAAAGCTTTCTGGATTAATTTCAAGAGAGGGAGCAGCTCAAATAATAGCTTCTGAACTTGGGATTTCTTTTGAAAAAGAGAAAATGAAAATTAGCGAGTTGTTAGATGGTTTGAAAAAAGTTAATGTTGTCGGAAAAATTATTAGAATGTTTCCTGTAAGAGGGTATAAGAAAAATGATAGAGAAGGAAAAATTGGAAGTTTTATTGTAGCAGATGAAACTGGAAATGTAAGATGTGTTTTATGGGACATGAACCATATTTCTTTAATAGAAAAAGAAGAGATAAAGGAAAATGATATTGTTGAAATTACAAATGCTAATGTAAGAAATATGGAAATTCATTTGACTGGCTTTTCCGATATAAAATTAAGTCAAGAAAAGATAGAAAATATAAAAACAGAAAAGATATTTTATGAGAGAAGCGTCTCTGAATTGAAGATCGGGGAGAGTGTTAAGATTAGAGCAGTAATTGTGCAAGTTTTTGAACCGAGATTTTTTGAAGTTTGTCCTGAATGCAATGGAAAAGTTATAAAAAGTGTGGATGGAAGTATTTGTGAAAAGCACGGAAAGATTTTGCCGCTTAAAAGATCTCTTATTTCTTTAGTTTTAGATGATGGAAATGGAAATATAAGGGCGGTTGTTTTTCATGAGAATATAGAAAAATTAGGGTTAAATATAAATGAGATTGAAGAGAAGTTTATAAATAAAAGAGAAGATTTATTAGGCAAAGAGGTTTATTTTATTGGGGATGTAAGACAAAACAGACTTTTTAATAATTTAGAGTTTTTTATTTCAGATATAGAAGGAGTTGATATTGAAAAGCTTATTGAAGAACTTGAGAAGGGGTAGATTAAGATAAGAATTTTCTTAGAAATTGTAAAAACGATTGAAATTACCACTAATTTTATAAACACAATTAATATAGATTGTAATGGCATCGAAGCAATTTTCTTAATGAGATTAAATAATCACAAATCAAATCTCTAAACTATCAAGAGGGTTTTTTATTTTTTTAAGTGCTTCATGTGAAACATGGGTGTAGATTTGGGTTGTAGAAAGATTTTCGTGACCAAGAAGAGTTTGAATATATCTAATATCAACTCCTGAGTCAAGGAGGTGGGTGGCGTAAGAATGACGCAGTATGTGTGGTGTTACTTTTTTATTTATTCCAGTTTTTATATTTATTTTTTTAATTATTTTTTGTATATTCCTTGTTGTCAGGGGTTTTTCTTTTGATAATACGTAAGTGTATTCGGGAGTTTTTTCAAAATAACCTTTCAATAAAACTATTATCTTGTCTGGAAGCTGAAATATTCTGTCTTTTTTCCCTTTTCCTCTTCTTACCCACCCTATATTACTGTTAAAATCTAGATCTTTCCTTTTTAAGTTAATAAGTTCAGAAACTCTTATACCTGAAGAGTAAAGCAAAAGAATTATCAGTTTAGATTTTTTTGTGCTTGCATTTTCAACAAGCATTTTAACTTCTTCTTTTGTTAAAACTTCTGGGAGTTTTTTTTCTTTTTTTGGGAGTTTTATGGAAAGAGGTTTTTTTAATATTTCATTGAAAAAAAATTTTAAAGAGGAAAATCCAAGAGAAATTGTAGAAGTTGCTTTTTCTTCCATGATTGCGGCAATAAAATTTTTTACATCTTCTTCACTGAGCTGTTCAATATTTTTTTTTGAATTTTTTAGAAATTTTTCGATAAACCATGAATAATTTCTAATAGTATATTCTGAAAATCCTCTTATTTTTAATTCTATTTTTGTTTTGTTTATAATTTCCTCTTTTTCTTCCATTTGTTTAGTAAAACGAACTTGTATTTAAAATTTATGTTACGGCAAGAAAGTTTTTAAAGTTTAATTGACTATTTTATGAATGAAAAAGAGGGGTTGGGAAGAAGTCGGTTGGTCTGAAAAATTTGCTTTATTTTCTGGAATTATTTTGTCAGTCGTTTTTTTAATAGTTTTTTTTACAGTCACGATAAGTTTTCGATCTTTTTTAACTGACTTTATTATATCGATTTTTATGTTTTTCTTTAAGATCTCAAGTATAATTCTTAATTCTGTTTTCGTTTCAATAATTTTTCTAACTTTTGTAATAAGTTTAATTGAAATTTCTTTAATAAAAATAATTAATAAAAAAGATGTTAGCTTACAACAGTTTTTGTTTATTTTTTTAGTTGTTAGTTTAGTTTATCTTGCAATTTTCTATTTTATACCTTTGAATTTCGCAAGTTCATTGCCAGATTTTTTTCCGTCATTAATTGATTTAATTGAGATATTGCCGGATTCTATATGTTGTCTTCCTCTTGCTTTGAAATCTTCATTCAGCACTTTAATCCTTCACTGGTTTATCAACTTGATTTTTTATTCAACAATTTTTGCTTTAATTGGTAAGATTTCTCGAAAAATGTTGGAAAAATAAATAAAAATAAAAAAATTTATAGAAAGTTATTGTTTAGATTTAGTATTCTTCTTCAGCTTTTTCTTGTTGTGGTGCTCGTGGTGTGATACCTTTCTTTTTCATGTAGCACTCTCTGCAAAAAACAGGTTTTCCTTCAATAGGCTTGAAAGGAACTTCTGCTTCTTTTCCACATTCACTGCAAGTTGTTTTATGCATTTGTCGTGGGCCAAATCTAAATCCTCCGCCTCCGCGTCTTAAACCGTAGGGTTGCATTCTAAAATCCTCCTTATATATTTCAATTTAACTAAGAACTCGTTAAAAACTCGCTCTTGTATAAATGGTGATTATAGGTGAGTATATAAATTTATTGGTTAAGGTTCTCTGGTACATTAAAAGGTGCTGAAGAAGGTATTTTTGAAGAAGCTTACTAATCGAAACTTAAATGGATTATTAGAAAAAAGGGATGAAAACAGAAGACATTGCTGATGTTATGAATGTTCCTGAGATAAAAAGAAAATTTTAAAAAGGGGTTTTTCTATTATTTAGTATGGATATGATAAAAGAGAGAAAAACAAGAAAACTTGTTTTTTTGTTAATTTTTCTTGTTCTTATTTTGATTGGTTTTGTTGTGGCGCAAGACAGTGAAATTATGACTGTTGAAGCAAATATTTCGGCAAATGTTCAAGAACCTTTTGTGTCAATAGAGGTTCCAGACTATCTTTTCTTTGGAAATTTGACTCGTGGAGGGGAGACTGACAAGATTAAAGTTGATGTGAAAAATACCGGAAATGTAAATGTAACAATAACTCCTCAACTTGCTAATGCTTCTGAAGTAATTTTCAGTTATTTAGAGTTTCAGAGAAGAGTGGCAGAGCCATGGGAAAGAATTGGGGAGTGGAGTTTGAAAATTAAAAAACCTTCTAAAATCGGAGGGTTTGAAGATGAATATTTCTATGTAAAACTTGATTTAGGTGGTTATCCGAAGGATATTACAGAAGATATTATAGGACATAGAGCAGAAGTGATATTTTGGGCTGTGGAATCTTAAATTTATACAATGAAACTTGCACTTTTTATTTTAATTTCTCTAAATATTTTGTTGTCTGGTGTTTCAGCATTAGAGCTTGGAATCTCGCCTCCAGATGTAAAGTTTGAGGGAAATGTAAATCAGAAAATTTGTGAAAAAATAAAACTTTTTTCTTCTAAAATTGTTTCTTTAATAGGTGAGATTAAAATGTCAGAAGAGAATAACAGAGATTTAACCAAGTATACTTTAAAAGAAGAAGGATTTGATATAGAGTTCGAGTATCCTAAGAAAATTGAAAATTTCACAGAAACTGAGATTGAAGTGTGTGTAACGGGTGTGAAAGAAGGAGAGTATTCTGGAGTTATTCTTTATAGGGGAGAAAGTAGTTCTGTAGGAGTTGGAAGTTGGCTAAGTGTTAGTTTAAGTAGAGAAAATGAAAGTCAAATTGTAAGACTTAATCTTGGGAAAACAATAACTGCAGCTAGTGTTGGGATTGGATTAGAAGAAAATGTTGCTTTATTTGTTTTAATATTTTCATTACTTTTTATGATTATGGGCCTAATGTTAATTTATGTATTAAGAAAAATATTAAAAAATAAACCGAACTTTTAAACTGTTTTGAGATATTCTGAAACTTTTAGGCTTTGATTGAAAGTTTTAGCATAAAAGAAATAAGGAAAATTAGTTAAAAAATCCTCTTTTTAGTTCCTTCTTGAACTCTGAGACATTAAAACCTTTTTCATTTAATTGCTGTAAAATTTCAGGTTTATATCTATAATCATGCAACATTTTATGATGATTAGGGCAAAGGCCTATAAGATTATCATCAGAGCTATTCTTTTTATTTTCGTCTAAATGATGTAAATCAATAACTTTATCAAATCCACAAATAATACATTTTTCTGTTTTTCTTCTGTAAGTTTCAATATCAATATTATATACTTTTCTTCGCCAGAACGCTTTTGTTTTGTCTAAATGAAAAACAAAATTGTAACAACCTCTACAATACCCCTTCGCGTGAATTGGAATTTCTCTGCCACATCGTTTGCATATCTTTTTTTTAGGAATCCAAACTAATTTTTTATAGCAAGTAGTGCACATCCCTTTTGAGTGATGTTCAATCTGTCTCTTGCAATTTTTGCAAATAATTAGACTCATAAAAAATTTAATCCGTTCGCATATAAAAATCTATGTGCCCACTTTATAGAAATACGTTCGCATATAGATTTACAGAACTACTGCCTTTGTATCTTGTGCGAACTTTTAGGGTGTTTGGGGGTTAAAGAGAAATTTCTTGAGGTTTTAATCAAGTTTATTCATGATTGTACAATCTTAGACCTTTGTCAGTGAAAGGATACCAGCAACCTTCTGAAACTACACCTTCTATACTTTCAAGATGTGTGTGAATAAATCCTTTTTCCTGTAATTCTATTACTTTCCAATAATCTCCATACTCTTCAGAAACATATACTCTTCCGTTATCTGTTCGCCAACTAAAAAGGCTTTTTAACATCTGTTGGTATGTTTTTTGTTCTTCTGTTAAACTACTTCTTGAATTCTCCATTATTAATTAAATTCTTTAATTTATTTAAAGATTATTGTTATATAATTTAACTTTTTTAAGATTTTTTAACTTTTAAACTGAACTTTATATACAAGCTAAAACTTTTCATTTATGCTTGAAAGTTTTAGCTTCGTTGTTTTTTTTAATCTGTATTTCAATTCTGTTTTGTTTCTATAGATTCAAAATTGATTTTAACTGGCGGCCCTTTAATAAGAATGTCTTTTAAGTCTCTTGTATGCTCTTTAAAATTAAGAATACCTATGCCTATAACTTCTCCAGTTTGTTCATCTTTTCTTATAAAAACATCTTCGTTAATATCTTCACAATAGCTCTCATAAGGAGGATTTCTTATTATTTTAATTTGAGAATAACTCTCCATTATTAATTTTTTATAGTTAAGTTAATAACCTTTCTTTTAAACAGTTTAAACCGAACTTTTAAATAAGTTTAATTTAAAGTTCCAGCTAAAAGAAACAAATTCATAGAATTATGTAAATTAATCTCTTTTAATTAACTATCTCCGTTTACTTGAGTAGTTTCTGACTAATTTGCCTATGCCTATAACCAAAACAGCCAGGGATATCACCCATTTAATCCAAGCTTGTTCCATGTCAAATGTAGTTGGCACTAAAAGTCCTAGAACTAGTAATACACCGATTAGAGTTACAAGCCATGCTGTTAACTTCGCCATTTTTTAACCTCCTTTTGATAAATTATTAAAGATT
>CAYIIQ010000004.1:29772-31609 GCA_964363545.1 Candidatus Woesearchaeota archaeon
TAAAGATTAAGTAATAATTTTAAAGCGAACTTATTTAATTCTTAGATTTTTGGTTTTTTAAGATTTTTGATTATTGTTTTTAAAAATTCTGGAAAAATAATACTTGGTTTTTATGAGTATTTTTACCAAGATCTTATCAAAAATCATCAAAAATAGCTGTTTTAGGTGTTTTTTATTTTACTTTTAATTTATCGTTGATAAATGGGTGTTTAATGGTGTTTAAACAGCTGTTTAAGTTAAATTTTTGGGTGTTTATGGCTGTTTAAAGTGATAAACAGCCTGATTTTTAGCTATATTTTTAGATTTATTTTGATGGAAAAAATGATCAATTTTTATAACTTTTTACAAGTTTTATCATCGGTAAATTATGAAAAAGAAAAGTTTATAAAGTTAAGATTATGTAAGATTACATGTTTGAGTGGCTTTTTGGAAGGAAAAAAGATGTAGAAATAGTAAAGGATGAAGTAAAAAATAGTTTTAGTTCTGTTAAAAAAGATATAAACAACTTAAGCGAGTGGATTAAATACCTTGATCAACAATATTCTAAGTTGAAATTTGATATTTCTGATTTAAGAAAGGATTTATCGTCGATAAATGAAGATGTTGAAGGATTAAAAAATACTCTTTCTTTTATAGATGAGAGGCTGTTTAAACAGCTGTTTAAAACAAGCAAACAGGTGTTTAATAAACAAACAGCTGTTTATGCTGTTCAAACAGGTGTTCAAACACCTGTTCAAACAGGTGTTTATGGCAATTTATCAAGTTTTAGTATAACTGAAAGAGCAATAATTTTAGTACTTTTAAACACAGATTTAAAGTTAAGTTATGATGATCTTGCTGCAATGATGGGAAAAAGTAGGGCTACAATCAGGGGGCAAATAAATAGCATAAAACAGAAAAGTGAAAGTTTGGTTGAAGAAGTAATTGAAAGAAATGGGAAAAAGAGAGTTTTTATTCCAGACAAGATAAAAGAAAAGCTCCTTAAAAGTGTAAAAGTGAGAGTTGATAAAGCCAAAGAAAGTGCGAAAAAGATAAATAAAGGCGAACTTGGCGAAGGATAGTTGGGAAAAATGATTAGAAACTGGAAAAGTGAGAGTTAAATTAAGCTAGAAATAGAAGATTATGTAGAAAAGAGAGAGATAAGCTAATAAAGAGATATAAATGTGGGGGGGGAAGAGTAAAAGAGGGGGAAGATTATTAAAAAAAGGGAAAAGTGAGATCAAATAAATCTAGAAAATGAGGGGAAGAGAGAGTAATTGAATTTAAAGAAAATAAAGGAAGAATTAAAGGTTATATGGCTTAAATTGGCAAATTAAGCTCAATAAAGCTAAAAGAGTGAAGAGAAAGAAAAAAGGGTGGGAAGAAGTAGACACATTTATTCGTTATACCGCTTAACTTTAGATTTCTCGCAATTTAAGGATTGTATTAAGAGAGGCAAGTTTTTTAAGATCTTGGGAAATGAGAAGTACAACTCTTTTATTATTTAACTTCTCTTTAATAACAGGTATTCCTTTCAACGATATTTTTGAGATATAATCGCGAATAGAGCTTTCTGAAAGGTTCGTTTTATTTGATAGAGTTTTATAATCTACAGTTATCCCTTGGTCTTCGAGAGAATAAATAAGTGAAAATATAATCATTTCTTGATGTGTGAGACGTTTAAATTTAAGCCGTATTTCTTTTTTTAAATTATCTAAACTGGCTAGTATTTCGGAAGCTTTTTCAAGATTGTTTAGTGTGTTTTTTGGTTGATTTTGTGTTGAATTTATGTGTTGGATTATGTGTCTGTCTGTCTGTTGGTTTGTCTGTCTGTCTGTTGGAACCCCTTGATTTCCTA
>CAYIIQ010000005.1:0-9773 GCA_964363545.1 Candidatus Woesearchaeota archaeon
ATTTTGTGATATCGATTAATTTAAATTGGACATATAAAAATTATTTTTAAACTCACTCTTCTAAACTTTCCTAAAATACTCAACAGCTTCTCTAATATTAGAAACTTCAACAACTTCAATTCCAGCTTCCTCTTCTAAATCAACTTTTTTTGGAATTGTTTCAGTTGTGCATATTTCAGTATATCCAAAACTTTGACAATGCTCTTTTGTTTCATAAGCAATATCTTTTGACTGCAATAAAGGCACTAAAAATAAAGTTGCTCCGCCTTCTTTTGCTGCTTTTGCCTTCTCCAAAATTCCAGACACAGGACCCATAGTTCCGTCGTGATTTATTGTCCCAGTTATCATAACATCATTCCTTGGCTCTTCTCCCCTCAAAGCATAAACAGTAGCTATAGTTATAGCCGTCCCAGCACTCGGCCCCCCAATTAAACTTGCATTAGCATTAACACTATAAATTAAATCGTATTTACTCGGATTTGTACCAGTGAAATTCTCAGCAACAAACCTTGCCATTCTTATACTTTGTTGAGTGTCTGCCCAGAACAATAAACTTTCAATATCAACAACCGTTCTTCCACTACCTTTAATAGCCTCAACAGTCAGTGTTGTAACAACTCCATTACCTTCGGAATCAACAGCAGGCAAGTTTATAGAAACAAGTGTAGCATTATCCAATTTCAAAAATCTTTTTTCAGTATCTGCATTTTTGCCTAAAAATTTTGTTTCAGAAATAAATCTTTCACCAAAATTTTCTTTTCCTTTCAACAAGCCAAGAAAAATATTTAAAAAAAAGATTATAACTATGATTATCAACAGATATTTCAAAATTCCAGATTTCTTTTGCTTCGGCATTTTTATTTTAGCAACTTTTATTATTTAAATCTTTCATGTTCAAAATATTTTATTAAATAAGCTATATTAACTTCAATTTTATAAAAGTATAACTTAAAAAGTTTATGAATTTAACTTTCACTGATTCACAACAAATTTTGATTGAAAGTCAACTTCTTTACTTCTATATTTTCTCCAAACAATAAAAAGTATTATAGCTACAGCAATTATAGCAAAGCTTATTATTATTAATAATATTACAAATCCCCCGCTACTTTCTTTTTCTTGAGGAGGTGTTGAAACATTTTCTTGTTGTGTAGGGGTTGTAGTTCGATTTACGCTAGGAGGAATAAATGGGGTCTGTTTAGAAGTTATATTTTGAGAAGCATTTGTTGTTCTATTCTGATAATCACTTACACTTACTCCACCTTCTTCACCACCATCTGTTTCTCCACCACCAGCTGTAGACACAGATGTAATGCAGTTTATAGCAATATTCTTAATTTCTAAACCACTAAAAATTATACTCTCATCATTTCTAATTATAGAACTGGTTGTATTTGTTGAGTTTCTTAAAGTGACATTTATTGTTCTATCATCAAAAATCTTTTTGATTTTTATTGTCACGCTTTTATAAGTAGTCTGTCCATTAGGAAATGTTAAAGTGTAAAGATTAGCAGTATTTTGATTTTCAAATAATGTTCCTACTAAACATAATTTTCCTGCAGAGTCTACATAACTTATATTTTTTCCAGTTGCATCTTTAACTAAAAATCCGCTGGATATTATATTACAATCTAATGCTCCACCTGAACAACTTCCTTGCTCTATGCATAAATTTCCATTTGAATCGATGTAAGAAACAACCTCTCCTAAATTATTCTTAACAACAAATAAACTCTCAGAAGAACCGCAATTAGCATCAAAATTACATCTTCCTGCTAGATAAATATTCCCGCTGTTGTTAAAAATCGCCACGCTAAGAGAGGACTTGTTTTTTATGACATATCCTGACTCGTTTAATAAACTAAATCCAGGATCTATTACTTGAATTACAACACTTGAACCGTTTAGACATTCAGAAGGTGCAGGTAAAAGTTTAGGAATTCTTTTATAAAAAAAATAAGAAATTAATATCACGATAAGTATAACTAATAAAATCAATACAATCTTAAAATATTTTTTATTTTTTCCATCATTCTTTATTTTTCTTTTCATATTAAAAATTATTTTTTAACACTCGTTATTTTTCACCTTCTAAAACATTGAAGTTGATTAATAGATTATACACAAGTACATGAGCCAGTTGCATCACTTGTAGTTGAACAAATACCTAAAACTCCGGTTGATTTTACACATACTATCTTATTAATTGTAGAGAGACTACTAACCTTTACAGTTCCTACAACATCTAAATTAGCACTTGGTGTAACAGTTCCAATTCCTACATTACCAGCTGTATCTATATTTAAATAATTAAAAAAACTTCCACCATCTGGCACATATCCAAGTCTTAAAGCAAGAGTATCAGCTCTTATACCAAATCTGTTATTGTTAGAAGCATTTGGTTTCCAAAATATAAATGGAGCATTTCCTGATCCTGTATCTATATCAAGCCGTATGCCTGTATTTCCGGCTGTTGTTGCAATTCCAAGTTTTCCTCCAGGAGTAGAAGTTCCAATTCCTACATTACCACCAGATTCTGTAATAACAGAATTTCCGATTGTACTTGCTCCTGTAAATTTCGCAATTGTGTTTACATTTCCACTTCCACCAATACCAATAGCAGCAGATGTTTGAATTGTACCATCAGGAAACTTTATACCTTTACCTGTACCTGTTATAGCTATGTCTCCTAAAACTGTTAATTTATCTGTAGCTGTAGCTTGAGTTCCAATTCCGACATTACCACTAACATTTAAATCGCCAATACTTGCATTACTCGCGATCAATTTACTACTCACATTTAAATCGCCAATACTTGCATTACTCGCGCTCAAAAAACCATTTTGCACAGTTACAAAATTATCAGAACTTGATTGAGCAATAACAAAAATACTAAAAATTAAAGCAACTACAACAACTAAAATTAAAAATAATACTAACCCTCTTTTCATATTTTTATTAATTTATGGAGATTTATAAAGATTTCTATAAAATGAGCCTGCGCAGATTTGAACTGCGGACCCCTGCCTTATCAGAGCAGTGCTCTAACCAGACTGAGCTACAGGCTCTTCTAAAAATCAAAGAAATAAGATGTTTATAAGGTTTTTCAAATTTTAAATAAGTTGCATTAAATTAATTATTTAAAATTCATAAGCTATGTAGATTTATGAAGAAAAAAATCTTTTATACTTACAATTTTCATAAAATTTGATCTATAAAAATTCTAAAAAATAAAAAAATAAAAAAAAGTTATGTAACTTTTCCGTTGACACTACCTGTTGCTCTTTGTGTGATACTGCTTCCTGTTTTGGTATATGATATTGTGACATCACCTCTAAATCTGTCTCCTGATATTAATGTAGGTGAGCATGTAACTGTAAATGTTTGTAAAGCGCTATTTGCAATCGTTGTTGTAGTGCTGAGTAAACCACAGTTTGTAATATTAACTCCAGTAACAGTTAAAGATTCTCCTAAACCATTTCTTACTTCTATCGTAATTCCTGAGGCTTGTATATCTAAAGCATTGCTTATCAATGGATCACTCATCGTAAACTTGTTTCCAACAAAATTTGAAGGATTTCCTATAATAAGCCATAATACTCCAACAACAATTAACGCTACTAAAATCGCCCATCCATAAGTCATCAAAAATTCCATTGCTGCCTGGCTTTTTCTGCCTTTCATTTTTATACCTCCTTTTTACTGAACATTTTTCTTTTTTATGTCAGGATTTTAAGATATTTAAATCTATCGTTGTTCAATAGATTTTTAGAAAGTAAATCTCTTTAAAAAAAGATTTACTATAAATCCTAAATTATAAACCAATACCTACTTTAAAATATGTAAAAAAGTCTAACACGCCACATTATAAACTACAAGATGCTCTGAGTCTATCTTAAACCAAGAAGGCATTCCGCTAATTCTACAAGAAGCAGGATCAATGATAGAAAAGTAAACATGATCCACAACGCTCTTATCTCTAGTTGAAATGCCCTGGTCTGAAAATTCTTGTAAATCAACAAAACTTTCAACTCCATTTACATCGGCAGAAAAATTTCCTTCAAGTCTTTTCAAAAAACTTGGAGCATCAGAATTTGCAATATAATTGTCGTTATTTAAGTGATTACTAAGGTTAACAATATTTTCAAAACCGTAAATTGTCTTGTTTATTTTTCTTGTAACCTTTCCGCCACTATTTATAACAAAAAAAGGATCTTCAAACTGTTCTATACTTACATAAGCTGTTACATTTTCTTGTTTTGTCCAAGATGCAATTTCAGACTTGTCTTTAACTGTTAAATTAACACTAAAAGTTATTGCAACATGCCATGGGTCTTCCTGCGTTATCATAACATTAATAGTTGTAATATTTACTTCAAGATTTATTTTTCCCGCATTGTTATTTACAGCTTCTACAATTCCTTCAAATCCTGCGCCTTCTAATATGTCAGATTGATTTCCATAAAAAGTGCTGTTAAAAAAAGCTTCCTGGAAAATATCTGTTACATCGTTCATGTATTTTCCGTTTTCTATGATATATTTTTGCGATACAAACAAGAATCTAAAACCAAAAACATACAAAAGCCTGCTTAAATCCTTGTCCAAAGAGGAAACATACGAATCCATCGTTTCCACTCTTCTTCTAACAGTTTCTCTGTCTTGTGTAATACTATAAATTTCATAAGATGTTAAGAATAAAATCAGAATAAATATAGAGATAAGTATAAAAAGTTGCGACTTTTTATTCTTTATAATAAAATCCTTAACTAACTTTTCTTTTCTTATCATTTTTTATTTTGTTTGTGTCAAAATTTATTTGATGCTGTAGTAATATTTTTATATAATAATTTCAATTATATATCTTTTCCCATGAATATTTTATATGATAATCTTATTAAATATCCTGTCAACAATTTTTATCTAGTTGCTTTTTCTTGCATTTTATTTCCTTATCTCTCTTTTTAATTTATCAAAAATATTGAAAATATTAATTTTTATTTTAATATATTTTACAAGACTTCCAGAACCTAGGTTCTTAACATCCACCTAACTTGTTTTTATAGGAGTTGATAAGAACCTAGGTTCTTATCTCCACACCCTTATTTCAACTTCGCTCCCCCACACAAAAGGAATTTCTGCAATCTCTTCTGTTTCTATTTTCATTGATGTTTCTGAAAATTTAGAGTCAACTCTTCCATTTAAGTCACTGTCTAAATTTTTTAAAAGCAAATAGACAGCAGCATCCATTGCGTCATTTAGTTTGTAGCTTATGCTTGAACTAGTATAAGAGCATTGTTGCTCTCCAGAATAATTATACGGAATTCTTGGAGTAATCGAAGTCAAATCTTCAAATTCTATCGTCCATATACATCCAACTGCAGACGGAAGTATAGGAGAAAATGCAAATCCGGGTTTTGAGAGGGTGTAAATTATTTTGTTTGAAGCAGAACCTCCAGAAGAATTTTGAGGATTTATTCCTGTAGTTACTCTTACACTATTTTCTCCTTTGCCTATCACGCTTATTGGAATATTTATCGTATAAGGATCTCCGAGCTTCACATAACTTGAGCCATATTCTGAAAGATTAAACACAATTTTCCATTCCGTATCTAAGATATTTTTAATAGAAACAATATCTGTCCACTTAGCTCCTGAATACGAAACAGCCCTCGCCTCCACAATTTCAGAATCTTCTGGAACTGTAAAATTTCCTTCTGAAATTGTATTTATAAATTCTGACTCTCGTGTAAATGCCAAACCATAAAAAATCGGCTTTGAATATTTCAACAATATATAAGAATCCGGATAGATAATTGTTTGGTTAAATTTTCCACTCGCATATCCGATTTGCTCAACATAACTTAATTCAACAATTTCATGTGCAATTGACCTGTAAAACTCTTCCAACAAAGTTGCATTGTCGCTTGTAAAATATTTTCCTTTTCCACACTCAGCAATATAATTCAAAGTTTTATTTGCCCAATCGCACTGGCTTACAGGTCCAAATCCTATTGAATATACAGTTGCATTTACTTTTTGAGCCGGATCTTCACGAAGTCGACAAGAACTCCAGTTTGCATTAAGAATTGCAAGTTTACAATCGTTAGTGTCTAAATTGCCAGTACATTGCGATTGCTGAGCTTCTGTAGTTTGCCCAGTTCCACAACTTGCTGAGATTGGAGATGTTGCTTCATCATTTGGCCAACCAGTATCTGTTCCTTGCCATGCAGAATCCCCGCTTCCACCAGTTCTACATCTATATATAGGAAGACCGTCAGACATTGTAACAACAAATTGTTTTCGAGTGGATTTGTTGCTGTCTGCTTCAAAAAGTTTGTATGCGGAATTCAAAGCACAACACACACATCCTCCTCCTACTGGCAGATTATATGTTGCATACTGACCTCCGCCCCCATATCCTAAAGTTCCGTTATAATCTTCTATAAATTTTTTTAGCAAATCTGTATCATTAAAAAAAATTAAAGTTCTATTTGCTCTTCCTTTATTTGGTGAGCTAGGATCTCCAAAAAATCCAACTAAAGCAATTCTGTTTCCAGGTACACCTGTAACTATATCTATAAATTCTTTATCAAAACATTGTGCTAGACTTACTCTTGCAGTACTTGAATCAAAAAGTAAATTATCATTACAACCCCTTCTAACACCTAAAACATTCTCATTGCTTAAACTATTGTTCATGCTTCTGCTTAAATCTGTTATCAAAATAACATCAGCATTTCCTTCATTTGCAGTAAATCTTAACTCTTTGAGCGAGAGTCTTACTGGAACAGTTTTTCCACTTAAACTCAAATAATCTAAATTAGATGATAGAAAAGAATTGTCAAGAGTGAGTGTTAAGTTATTACCATTGCTATTTCCAGAGTAAACTGTTTTGTTTCCCATATTTAAAAAAATATTATATGGACTATTATAATGCAAGAAAACTTCCATAGAATCAAGCTGTGTTGGAATAGAAACAGAATCATAAATATTTATTATCCCCCTCACACCAGGTAAATATTTTTTCTCTTCAAATTCGAAAGTAGTGGCATCATAAACTATTTTTATAAATCCACCAGCAATAAATAAATCTTTATTTTTAATCTCAATTAAGTTCTGACCATCATGAAAATATTCTATCGGTAGAGAATAGTTTTTTGGAACTAAAGAATCGCTTGAACCAGTGAAACTGCCGATATAATTACCATTAATATGAACTTCAAAAAGCTTGTTGATTGCAAGCTCCATATCAGCAGACCTTATTGTTCCATTGTATTCGATTATCGCAGAAATATTGCCATCTCCAATATAACCACCAAAATAAAAGTATTTTGTCTGTGAGACTTGGGATAAAAAAGCTCTTGCAGAATAACCTTTAAACTCACCTGGATTCTCTCCACTGAATCCACTCACAACCTCTCTTGCTGATAAAATTATATCAGCATTTTCATAAGCACTTGAGTTCTTTGATGTTACAATTCTATCATCTACCCACAATCCAACATTCTCTGTTATCTTACCAGCTTCATTTGGATTTTCATTTGTATAAACATAATCTAAAAATACATCAAACAACTCTTTAGAAGAATCAAAACTTTGTTTTGCATTAAATTCCACTAACTGCTCTGACACACTATTATTCAAATTTGTCAAATTATCTCTTATTATTATAGTTTGAACTCTTACGTCATTTTGCAAATCTGATATTTTAAGATTAGAAGAAACTTTTAAAATGTCGTACTGTACTGTCGACTCTCTTATATTTTCTTTTTGTATAGGTTTAAATAAAGCAATTGCCCCGAAAATTATAATAAGTGCTATTAAAGCATCTATACTGTAAAAATATCCTCTTTTTTGTTTTTTCATATTTTTCCCATCTTACCAAACATAAAAATCTAATCTTATAGGTTTATTTTCATATATCGTAATTCTTGTGACTTTTATGACAAACTCAGGATTTTCCACATTAATAAAATAACCAGAACTTGTCTTGTCTAAATTTATTCCAGGCTTTCCTATTCCACTTACGCTCTCTCCATTAATAATAATATCTCTGTTAAAATTAATGTAAAAATCATATTTAGTGTCAAGAAGATCTCTTAACATTTCATAATCTTCATTAGTTCTTGAAAGCTCATAAAGATTTACAATTTTCGCTTTGTCTATTAGATTATTTGTCAAGATTCCAGGAACCTTAACATTATCAGTTTCCCAGTTTTCAGGATAACCTTCTGATAATATCAGAGAAGAAATCAAATCTCCCTCTTTGTACATTAAATTCTGAATATCTTCTGGGTGATAATTTATATTTAATGCATACAAGTATATCCCTATTAAACCGAAGATAAAAATAGTTACAGCTACAATTAAATCAAGACTCCATACCTGTCCTTTATTGATTGAGATAGACATTTTCATTTTCTTTTTTAATTATATTCTCACCCTTTTGAATATCTCCGCTTACATTTCCAACAACAATTGAGAGTGCAGTTCTTGTTGTATTGACATAAACAAGTCCGTCAATAATCTGAGCACCATATTCTTTTCCTTCTATTTCTTCAGGAATTTCAAAACTTCTCATATATCCATTACTGGCTTTTTTAGCTATCTCAATTTCATTTTGAATATAAAGAGCCAGATTTTTTACAACAATCTCTTCTCTTTCTTTACCTTTTAATTCGAGATTATTCTGAATTACTAGAAAGAAAAGAGTAAAAAAGAAGACTATACTTGTTGTTATAATAACGAATTCTATAGTGCCTTGAGATATCTTACTATTTTTCATCTTACACTCTGACTTAATCTTATAGGAAGTGTGAAACCTTTGCTTTTCTCGTTTCTTAATCTTATAGAAGTTGTGTAACCTTGGCTTTCCTCATTTCTTAATCTTATAGAAGTTGTGGAACCTTGGTTCTGCATTCTAACTAATCTCCACTTTATCAGTTGTTGCTTTTATTAAAAGTTTTTTTGTCCCTTCCTCAATTGGAATATTTCCTGTTAAATTTACTCTGGAAAGATAAACTATTTTTGAAATGCCGAAAGGTGTTTCTCTTTCAATTATTAAGGCTTTTCCTTCCAAAGTCATGCTACTTATTCCTTTTGGAAAATACACGAGAACTGTGACTTGTGAAGGTTCGCCTGCATAATAAACTGATTCTGCAGAGGAAATGATTTTGTTTACAGAAATTTCTAACTGGCTTTGACTTATCTTGTTTTTTGTAATTTCAGAATAAAAATTTGTCAGAAAAATGACTATAATAAGCGCCAAAGTTACAAAACTTATAACCATCAAATATTCAGTTGCGGCCTGCGATTTCGCCATTTGGATAAAGTTTATATATCTCTTTTTATTTTAAATTAAAAAGAGTTTATAAAAGTTGTCAATTAAAAAAAGAGCTAGTTTAAGAATGAAAAAGAGGAAAGTTTCAATTTTGATATTAACTTCTTTATTTGTAATAATCTTATTAGCTTTATTTTTTTATCCTGGCCTTAGCTTATCAGATTTCAATTCAAACTCTGTCCTTTCAGACGTGACTATCAATGCGTTTATTGTAAAAGATGTTATTGTAGAAAATATTCTAACAGGCCTGAATCTTTTGTCTATACTTTTACTAGTTATATTGCTACTATTTATTTTCATTTTCCTTATTAAATCCTATATGATATATAAAAATACAAAGATCAAAGGAACTAAAAACGAGAAGCCAGAAGAGGTAAGAAAAAACGAGAAGCCAGAAGAGGTAAGAAAAAACGAGAAGCCAGAAGAGGTAAGA
>CAYIIQ010000005.1:9873-29750 GCA_964363545.1 Candidatus Woesearchaeota archaeon
AAAAAACGAGAAGCCAGAAGAGGTAAGAAAAAACGAGAAGCCAGAAGAGGTAAGAGAAATTATGCCCCAAAGCCCTTCTAAAAGTTTTTTGAAAAAAACATACACACCATTAGATTCTATGTACGAACTAATAAAAGAAAAAAGAAAACTGAAGTTGTACGAAATTTCAAAAAAATTTAAACTTTCAAAAGAAAAATCTCTTGAATGGTGCAAAATTTTAGAAAATGAAGGAATAATTAAAATAAACTATTCTGCATTCTCCGAGCCCGATGTAGAAATAGTCTCATAAAACTGGAAGATGAAAATGAAAAAACACAAGCAAAATCATAAAATCCATCGCGTAAAACATCAATCTGTAAAGTCTAAGATATATCATTATACCAGTCATAAAAAACTACACTTAAAAAATAAAGCTGAAATAAAAAAAGAGTATAAAGAACCGAAAAAACATGAGGTAGGTTCAAATTTGCTAGAATCTTACAAGATAAATTTGGATAATGCTAGTATTGATATAAAAATTGAAAAAACAGAGAAAGGTATAGAATACAAGATTTTATTTCCAGAAATAGGGGTTGGAACTAAAGCCTTGCTTGACGATATTAGGAAAGAGCTTGTTTCTATTACTAGTATAGGAGCAGTTGAAATGAGCGACATTAAAATGATTGAAAGAACAAAAAAAGAATTTATCGAAAATGCTCTGAAACTTATAAAACAAAAAATTCCTGAAGTAGATGATGATGCAGCAAGATATCTTGTAGGATTTTTAATGCAGGAAATGCTTGGTTTAAAGGAGCTTGAATTTCTTATCAATGATCCAAACTTAGAGGAAATTGTTGTGCCTAATGGAGAAGAACCTGTAAGAGTTTATCATAAGAGTTATGGCTGGCTTATAACTAACCTTATAATAAATAAAGAAGACGAAATAAACAACTATGCAAATATAATTGCAAGAAGAGTAGGAAGACAAATTAATGTTCTAACACCTTTGCTTGATGCACATCTAGTTACAGGAGACAGGGCAAATGCAGTTTTAAATCCAATTTCAACCAAGGGAAACACAATTACAATAAGAAAATTCGCCCGAGATCCATGGACAATAATAGATTTAATTAAAAATAATACTGTTAATTTTGAAGTCGCAGCTTTATTATGGCTTGCAATAGAATATGAAATGAATGTTCTAATCTCAGGAGGGACAGCAAGTGGTAAAACTTCTTTTCTGAATTCTTGCATGATTTTTATTCCTCCCAACCACAGAATTATAAGTATGGAAGACACAAGAGAGTTAATGCTACCAGATTTCTTGTATTGGACTCCCCTAGTTACAAGGTCTCCAAATCCAGAAGGGAAAGGAGAAGTTGCAATGCTTGATTTGTTAGTAAACAGTTTAAGAATGAGGCCAGATAGGATAATTCTCGGAGAAATAAGAAGGCAAAGAGAAGCAGAAGTTTTGTTCGAGGCAATGCACACAGGCCATTCTGTTTATGCAACAGTCCATGCTGACACTTCTTCTGAAACTATTTCTCGTTTAACAAATCCTCCTATTAATGTCCCTCACAATCTTTTGAAAGCAGTTAATTTGAATATTGTAATGTTTAGAGACAGGAGAAAAGGATTAAGGCGAGTGTATCAAGTTTCAGAATTTATCACAACAGAAGAAGGTGTATCTCCAAACATACTTTTTAGATGGACTGTGGATAAAGACAGCATAGTTAAACATAGTGAAAGTGTGGTTTTAATGGAAGACATTTCTAGACATACGGCAATGTCTCATACAGAAATAGAATACGACTTGGTCGAAAAGAAAAAAATTTTGAAATGGATGTTTGATAAAAATATAAGAGAGTTAAGAAGAGTCGGAAAAATAATTAATCTATACTATACAAATAAAGGGCTTCTTAATGAAATTATGAAAAAAAATGATTTGAGTTTAATATGAGCGGTTTCAGAATACCTTTTACTATTACAAATGCTGAAAAACTTGCTCGTAAAAGCGAGTGGGCTAACAAATTCTTTAAAAAAAAGAAAGATTCCAGACTTGAAAGATATCTTAAAGTCAGTGATTTAAAAATAACGCGAGAAGAATATCTCGGGATATGCTTAAGAATCTTATTTAGAAATTTTGTTATTATTTTTATTTTTTCTTTAGTGGTTTTTTATTTTCTTCACATAACGCCTTATCTTTATAGTTTTCTTATTTCTAGTCTGGTTTCTTTTTTCACTATGTTTGTACAACTAGCATATCCGAGAAATTATTCTTCAAAACAAGCGAGAGAAGCTGAAAAAAATTTAATTCCAGCAATGCAAGATATCTTAGTGCAACTTCAAGCAGGAGTACCTTTATTTAAAATTATGGTAAATATTTCAGCATCAAACTATGGCAGAGTAAGTTCAGAGTTTAAAAAAGTTGTAAAAGAAATAAGTTCAGGGATACCCCAATTAGAAGCTATTGATAAGTTAATTGAAAAAAACGAGTCTATTTATTTCAGAAGAATTTTATGGCAAATAAGTAATGGTATGAGGTCTGGAAGTGATATGACAGAAATTATTAAAGATGGCATTGACAATCTAAGTAAGGAGCAAGCTTTGCAGATTCAGAGTTATGGTTCTAAGTTAAATCCTGTAATTATGTTTTATATGCTCATGGGGGTAATACTTCCAGCATTAGGAATAACTTTCTTAATTATTCTTTCTTCCATAATAAACTTTCCCTCAAATATTGTAAAAATTATTTTTGTTATAATTTTAGTTTTTGTGATACTGGTTCAGATAATGTTCCTTGGAATTGTAAAAACGAGGAGGCCTAGCTTACTATGAATTTATTGAAACTTCTACCAAGGTTTTTTAGAGTAAAATATGAAAAAAATATTAAGAATTCAGGAATAAAAAAAGATTTTCAAAAACTTTTCCATCAAATCGTTATCGGCAGTTTCTTATTTTCGTTAATTTTGTCTTTTGCATTGTTTTTCATTTTTAGAATAAACATGATAATAGTTTTTATAATTTCATTTTTATTTTTCCATTTTTTCTTCTACTTTTACTTTTCTCTAAAATCTTCTACAAGAGTTAAAGAAATGGAGTCTGTTTTTCCAGACTTCATAAGAATGATGGCGAGCAATTTAAGAGCGGGCATGACTATAGAAAAAGCATTCTTGATTTCTGCAAGGCCTGAATTTTTTCCGCTTACAGAAGAAATACAAAAAACAGGAAAAGATATTGCAGTTGGAAAAAATATGGTAAGTGCATTTCAAGAAATGAGTGAGAGAATTAACTCAGAAAGAATAAACAAAACAATTTATCTGATAGTTTCCGGAATTAATGCAGGCGGGAATATTTCAACCCTTCTAGAACAAACATCTATCAACATGAGGGAAAAAGAATTTCTTGAAAAAAGAGCTGCAAGCAATGTATTAATGTATGTGATATTTATATTTTTTGCAGTCGGAGTTGGAGCTCCAATACTTTTCAGCCTTTCTTCCATACTTATAGAAGTGGTTATTAACATTTCATCAAATATTCCTACAGCAGATCTTTCAAGAACTAGTCTGCCCTTAAATGTACCTTTTGCATTTACAGATGTTGGAATCTCACCGCACTTCATAATTTACTTTTCCCTCATTTTTATGGTATTAATGGATATAATTTCAAGCCTATTAATTGGATTAATAAACAAAGGCGAGGAAAAACAAGGATTAAAATATGCAATTCCTCTGATAATGCTCTCTGTTTCTATATTTTTTATTATCAGAATCGTGTTAAGAGGATTTATTTCAGAAAGTTTTTTCTCGTCTTAGTAAACTTTATAAGTCCCTCAATCATATTCTAAAATATGGCAAAGAAAAAGAGGATAGTTAAAAAAGTTAAAAAGAAAAAGAACTTGAAAAAGGTTAAGAAATCTAAAGTGAAGAGAATTACAAAGAAGAAAAGTCGTAAAAATAATAAGCCAGCAAAGAAAGTTGATGCTGTAAAAAAACATATTGTCAGTCATAAAAAAGCAACAAGAAAAGCAAAGTTAAATAAAAAAAGAATTAAAACAGGAATAACAAATCTTGATAAGTTAATAGGCGGGGGCTTTGAAGAGAATTCTGTCAATATGATTGTTGGAGAAACAGGAAGCGGAAAAACAGTTTTTGCAATTCAGTTTTTAATTGAAGCTTTAAAAAAAGGAGAGAAATGCTTGTATGTTACTTTTGAAGAAAAGAAAAATGGGGTTTATTCTGATATGCGCACATTTGGATGGGATCTTGAAAAATATGAACGGGAAAATAAATTTTTCTTCCTCGAATACAATCCAGAAAAAGTGAAGGTTATGCTTGAAGAAGGTGGAGGAGAGATAGAAACAATTGTTGTTAAAAATAAAATTTCCAGACTTGTTATTGATAGCGTTACAAGTTTTGCACTGCTTTTTGAAAAAGAACTTGAAAAAAGGGAATCTGCTCTGAAATTATTTAGTATGATTAGGAACTGGCAGTGTACATCTCTTTTAACGCTACAAGAAAGCCCTTTTGATAGAGTTGGTGGAGGCTCTGCTTCTCTAGAATTTGAAGCTGATAGTATAATGCTTATGTATTTTATTCGAATTAAAGCGGAAAGAGAGAGATTTATCGAAATTCTAAAAATGCGGGGAACAAAACACTCTACTAAAATTTTTTCTGTGGAAATTGCAAAAAAAGGAATTATAATTAAAAGGCCTAAAAAACTGCCTTCATCAATTTTAAAATACTGAAATGCTATAGAGACAGATTAAATTTATAAAGCTTTAAACATTTATTAAAATATGAAAAATGTAAAAAAAGGCCAAAAAGAAATTTTAATAGTTGTTATATTATTGGTTATAATAGTTATTGTAGTGTATTGGTTATATTTTAAAGGAAGTTCGTCTGAAGCGGGAGAGCAAGATCCGCAACAGCAGGCAGAGATATCAACTCCAGAAACTGGAAATATTGTTGAAATTACGACTTCTGGATTTGTTCCAAATGAAATAACAATTAAAGCTGGAGAAAGTGTTACTTTCATTAATAAAGAATTTTTAGCAAGCTGGCCTGCTTCTGCAGTTCATCCAACTCATACAGTTTATCCTGGCTCAAGCATTCAGAAGTGTGGAACAGTTGAAGAAACAAATATTTTTGATGCATGTAAAACATTGGCTAAAGGAGAATCCTACATTTTTACATTTAACGAGAAAGGTTCTTGGAGCTATCATGATCATCTTAATCCTAGTTTAAGAGGAAAAGTAACTGTGGAATAATTGAAAATAAAATGCGAGATAAAAAAGAGGGAAAATTTACAAACCCTTTTAAAGTAGAAGAGTCTGGAGTCAAAGAGAAAGCTGCTTTCTTCTTATTGTTTGGACTTGCAGTTGTATTTTTATATGCCGCTGTTGCTGCTTTTCTTGATCCTTCGTCATGGAGTGGATTTATTCCACAATTTATGAGAAATATTATTCCCACAAAAATTTTTCTTACAGTATTTTCTGTTTATCAGATTTTGCTTGCATTGTGGCTTTTTTCAAAGAAAAAGACTTTTTATGCTGCAGTTTTGTCAGCAGCAACTCTTTTTTTAATTGTGGTTTTTAATTTAAAGAATTTTGATATTGTTTTCAGAGATGTTGCAATTTTCTTTGCTGCAGTTGCATTGGCGTTGTTGAGCAAGGAGAGATAATTTTTCTAAATATTTTTGAAATTTCATTTTAAATTATAGGGGTTTTTAAAAATTTTGGTTCTTACTTCTGTAACGCCTTCCTCTGCAAAGGCTGTTTCTTTATTTTTTTCATAGCTACTTCGTGTTTTATTTCTCGATGTTTTATTTCTGCCTGTTTTAGTCCTGATTCAACTGTTGCAGCTTCCTTTTCTTTCTCTTCTTTTTTTGCTTCTTCTGCTTTTTTTTCTTCTTTAACCTCTTCTTTTTCCTTCTCAGCTTCTTCAGCTTTTTTCTCTTCGAACTTTTCTACTTCTTTTACTTCTTCTTTCTTTTTTTCTTCTAGTTTTCCTACTTCTTTTAATTTTTTCTCTTTCTCAATTTTCCATTTTAAAGCTTCAGGAATTTCTACTAATTGAACAAGAACTTCTCCATTTTCTAATTTCATGGCTTTAACTTTTATTTTGTTGTACGGCTTTCTTATTCCTCTAAACCACATTTCTGCATTCAGCCACTTGTCAATTTTTATTTTTTTCAGATCTCTTTCTTCAACTTTCATGTGGCGTGCAATAAAATGTTGGAGAGTTTTGATTGCTTTTGGAACTCTTTTATATTCTGGAGTTTTGAGCCATTTTTTTCTTAATGGGACAATATATTCTCTTTCAAGTATGACTTTTCCGGTTTTTTCTTCTGCCATTTTAATTGTCTGGGAAATTTTTAGGTCCACAACCATAATGTTTAGCTGTTATATCTTCACCTTCAGGATGATCAGAAGAATACCAATCTTTTCTTATATTTTTACAATGATTTGTTGCGCAAGAAGGCATTTCTCCTTGCATAAAACAATAAAATCTGCCTTGATGTTTAAATGCCCATTCGGCATTGAAGCATTTTCTACATACAGTTGCTTTTTCTTCTACACTTGCATCTGGAGTTAAAAGAAGAGCCTCTTTTATTACTAAAAGATGCACTAAAGATCGAATTAATTCCTCGTCATTCATTTTAACCTAAATGCTTTTTATGGATTCTTCTTGGTTTTAGTTTTAGTTTTATTGTTCGCCAACTTCTTCTTGTTTTTGTCATCCGGCTTGGGTGTATTCTCTTGCCCATTCCGTATTTTTTTAAAACAGTCCAAAAAGGAGCCCATTTAGTTCTTCTGTTTAACTTGCTTAACTTGATTTTTTTCTGATAGTGTTTTGTCATTTTTCTTCTTTCATTTTACATCTTCAGCAACTTTATTTAAAAATTCAAGGCCTTTTTTAGTTAATTGACGGCCTTTTCTTTTTCCATCTACTTTTATTATAAAGCCTGCTTTCTCAGCTTGTTGTAAAATCGTTCGGATAATTTTTCCGCCTGATCTTCTAAATTCTGGTGGTTTTGAACCCCTTTTTTTTCTTCCGCCATACCGCGTTCTTAATCTGTTCACACCTATAACTCCTCTAATATAAGCCTGCCTTAATATACTCGCAGCTCTTTTATACCAGAAATCTGTAGTTTGTGGGGGTCTTTCCTTTGCAGTTGAAGTTTTCACAAAAACTGCCCAGTCAGGTATTTTAAATTCTGGTATTTTGTTAAGTGCTTCTGCTAGCTTTTCATTAAATTTGTCTACAGGAACTTCGTGAATTGTTATCATTTTAACTATTCAGAATTAACTAAAAAGAAGACTTATAAATTTAATGTTTTTGAGTAGAACTAAGGTTATTGGAGATGTGTAGTTGCATCTTGAAGTTCTTGTTTAAGTTTTAAGTAAAATTTAGCGAAATCTGGTTGTCCAATTTGGATTGCCCAGCCAATTGTAGCATTGCAGATGTCAATTATCATTTGAGTAGTAAGAGAAGCTTCTTGCTGTGCTTCTGGTACAGAAGCTCTACTTTCTTCATAAAATTTTAATGATTGTAAATATCTGGCAACCGCGCGACTCCAAATTTATCTAATCCAGGATTTATATTATCATCTACTATATCTTTTTTGTCTAACTCACTCCATTGACTAGCATCTTTAAAATGATCATTTGCTAACCTATGATATTTTTGTGCAGCTGAATACAACCTTCTTGCTTTTTCTATTGGTGGCATACTTTCAATTGTAGAAAGAGCTTGCTTAACTGCTATTACATAACCTTCATATTTTTGTGCATGTTGCGGAACTCTTAAAAAAGACCCTTTACCTTCTTCGTAAGCCTTCAAAGCATTTTGGTAAGCTTCTCTTGCATTATCAAAAAGTCCTTCTCCATAAAAAGAATTTCCTTCGTTAAAATGACAAAGAACTAAATTAATTTCTGCAGCATCTACTAAATCATCTAAATGTTCTGTTTCAGCTTCTGATTTAGCTTTTTTAAGTGCGGTTCTGCCTTGACTGTAATCTCCTTTATTCACAAAACCAACACCTACTAACAAGTATTGCAAGACTGTTTCTCTGTCCATGCCAACACAATATAATAGTTGTTTAAAAACTTTTCTGTTACTATTTTTTAATTAAGAAATGAAGCATATTGTAAAGCAATTGCCTACAATTTAAGACCCAGTTTAGTTGAGATTTTCAACTAATCCATTGAAAAGAAAAGATTTTTAAACTAGTTGTAATTCGAGAAAATAAATGGAAAAAATAAGCTTTTCAGACTGGCAAAAATTAGACTTAAGGGTTGGAAAGATTTTGGAAGTTGAAGAGATAGAAGGCTCTGATAAACTTTACAAACTTAAAGTTGATATTGAAGAGAGTGAACCGAGAACACTTGTTGCTGGCCTTAAAAAGAATTATGATAAGAAGAAATTGAAAGGAAAGAAAATTATTGTTATTGCAAATTTAGAGTCCTCTAAAATAAGAGGAGTTATTAGTAACGGCATGTTGTTGGCAGCTGTTTCTGAAGATGAGAGCAAGATTGTTTTATTAGAGCCTGAAAGTGAAATTGAAACTGGCACGAGGATAAGATGAATTTACAAGAGCTTATGGAAAAAGATCCAGAGAATTTTGAGAATTCTGTTCAGAGAATGGAAAGTTCGTGTGTAGATACAATCAGAAAAGAAGTTAAGAGAAGAGTCGATCAAGCTGATACTCAATCTCACACAAGCTATTATGAATTTTTAAAAAATTTATATAATGATGAAAATTTAATAATGTTTGGAATTTCGCGAGAAGATTATGCTACTCTATCCCCTCTCGCACGAGGTAAAATGGAGATTGTAGCTTTTTATATGATATTTGGAAAGGTAAGACAAACTATATAAGATTCTTAATTGTTCTTTTTAGAATGAAAAAAACTGAAATCAAAAAAATAAGTCTAAAATTTTGTCCAAAATGTAGGGCAGTTGATGTAGAAAAAGAAATGGCTCTGACAATGATTTTTGGAATTCCTCAACAATGGAAGTGCAATAAATGTGGATTTAAGAACTATGTTTTTCCTGAGAAAGAAATTAATGAAATAAAATGAACCAAGATGAAATTAAAAAACTGAAGAAAGCAGGTGAGATTGCTAAAAGTGCAGTCGAATATGCGAGAAGTTTAATCAAGCCTGGAATGAAATTTTTTGAAATTGCAGAGAAAATTGATGAGAAAATTAAGAGTTTTGGCGGGAGTCAGGCCTTTCCTGTGAATTTGAGTATAAACGAAATTGCCGCTCACTCAACTCCGGTGTTTAATGACGAGGAGGTTGCTAAAGGACTACTAAAAGTTGATATTGGAGTTTCTGTTGATGGATATATTGCAGACACAGCATTTTCTCTTGATCTTGAAAATTCAGAAGAAAATAAACTTTTAATAAAAGCAAGTGAAGAGGCATTGAAAAATGCTTTAAAAATTGTGAAAAAAGATATCGAACTTTGTGAAATTGGAAAAGTTATTCAAAAGACAATTTCTTCTTATGGTTTTTCACCGATAATAAATTTGTCAGGTCATGAATTAAAGAGATATGATTTACATGCAGGCGTTAATATCCCTAATCATGACAATTCTAACAGAAACAAATTAAAAGAAGGAGTTTATGCCATTGAACCTTTTACAACAACAGGAACCGGAAATGTTTATGAAGGAAAGCCTTCTGGAATTTATATTTTACAAGGTAGCAGAATTGTTAGAGACAGTTTTGCAAGGAAAGTTTTGAAATTTATCGAAGAAGAGTATAAAACTCTTCCTTTTTGTAGTCGGTATCTTGTTAAAGAGTTTGGAAGTCGCGCTTTGTTTGCCTTAAATTTGCTGGAAAAAAGTAAAGCAGTAAGGCAATTTCCGCAACTAGTAGAAAAGTCTAGAGGAAAAGTCAGTCAGGCCGAGAATAGTATTATTGTTTCAGATGATAGAGTTGAGGTTTTGGTGTGAATGATCGAGAGGACTAATAAATATTTGCTTATCTGTTACTGAAAATCGTCATACTTTGCATTGTCCTGCACAATTGCTAGAATAATATTTTCCAGGACAATCAAATTCAGGAGCATCATAACAAACATGCCCCCTCAAAACATCCATTTGGACATGTATATTGTTGTATACCAAATGAACTGATATTCTCGCAGTAATACTCATTCAATACTTCGGTATCGCTACAATAATCATAACTGCTTCTGCACATAGATTCATCACATGTATCGGAAAATCCTTTTAAATAATAATCTATCCCACCATCACTATCTGTACAACTTCCTGGGCCAAGTTGAACTCCCTCTTCTCTCCCAAACTCTCCTACTGAAAATCCCCACACAACCAACATCAAACCCATTAACAACACAATTAAAGGAATAAGTCTAAGCCTAACTATCTCTTTATTTCGAATTTTACCTCTTTTCATTTTCAAAACTAATTTTTTTAGCTTTAAATAATTTTTCTTTTTCTATCTTCACCAACCTTTAATGCAATAATAATATTCTCGGTTTCCAATGTTAAATCATTATAATTAATAATATAACACCAAATATTTCTATAATTAAATCTCCTAAAAGAACAATATAGCTAAATGTTGAAACTAACAACCATCAAGCTAGAAACATCTCAACCCAAATAAGGAATCCCTGTCTCTAAAGCAGCTCTTGCTGATTTCAGATATTCTTGTTCAACTCTTTTGTACCTTTCCATTGCATCTTTACTTACACTTGCTTTAACTTTTCTCATTGCTTCGTCAAAATGTTTTTTTCTGACTTCTTTTGCTTCTTTGTTTTCTCTTAATGCAAGCATTGTTGCTTCTCTACACAAAGACCCTATGTCAGCTCCAACATATCCTTCTATTAATTCTGCAATTTTTTCTATATCAACATCTTTTGCAAGAGGAGTATTCTTTGTGTGTATTTTCATTATAGCGAGTCTGCCTTCTCTGTCTGGAGGCCCAACAAGTAAAATTCTGTCAAATCTCCCAGGACGAAGTATTGCCGGATCCAACAGATCTGGGCGATTTGTTGCTCCAATTACAATTACATTTTGCAATTCTTCTAAGCCGTCCATTTCAGCAAGTAGTTGATTTAAAACATGATCGCCTACTTTTGATCCCGCTTCTAATCCTCTTCGAGATGCAAGAGCGTCAATTTCATCAAAGAAAATCACACATGGAGCAACTTGTCTTGCTCTTTCAAAAATTTTTCTTACACCCTCTTCGCTCTTTCCGACCCACATGCTTAACAAACTTGGCCCCTTGACTTGTATGAAGTTTGCTTCAGACTCATTTGCAACTGCTTTTGCAAGCAAAGTTTTTCCTGTTCCAGGAGGACCATATAACAAAATTCCTGTTGGTGGCCTTATACCCATTCTTGTAAAAACTTGTGGGTATTTCATAGGCCATTCCACAGCTTCTTTTAACTCTTGCTTGATTTTATCTAACCCACCAACATCAACCCATTTAATATTTGGAGTTTCAACAAGAACTTCTCTCATTGCACTAGGCCGGACTATTTTCAAAGCTTCTTGAAAATCCTTTCTTGTAACATTTATACTTTCCAAGATTTCTTTAGGAATTTCTTCTTCTAAATTTATTTTAGGTAAGAATCTTCTTAAAACATTCATAGCAGCTTCTTTGCATAATGAAGATAGATCTGCTCCGACAAAACCATGGGTGATTGAAGCTAATTCTTCTAAGCTAACATCTTTTACAAGAGGCATGTTTCTTGTATGAATTTTCAAAATTGCAAGTCTACCTTTTTTATCAGGAACACTTATATTTATTTCTCGGTCAAATCTTCCAGGACGCCTTAATGCAGGATCAATCGCATTTGGACGATTAGTTGCACCAATAACAACAACTTTTCCTCTAGACTTTAGACCATCCATTAAAGTTAAAAGTTGACTTACAACACGTCTTTCCACTTCTCCATAAGCTTCTTCTCTTTTTAGAGCAATTGCATCTATCTCATCAATAAAAATTATAGTCGGGGAGGTTTTTTCTGCTTCTTCAAACTTATCTCTTAAATTTTTCTCACTCTCACCATAAAACTTAGACATAAGCTCTGGACCATTTATTAAAACAAAATTAGATTCAGACTCATTTGCAACTGCTTTTGCAAGCAAAGTTTTTCCTGTTCCAGGAGGACCATGCAACAAGACTCCTTTTGGTGGTTCAATACCAAGAGCCTCGAAAATTTCTGGGTGTTTTAATGGTAGTTCTACCATTTCTCTAATCTTCTTTACCTCTTCACTCAAGCCACCAATATCCTCATAAGTAACTTCTGGAAAATTTTCTTCACTTATGTCAACTGCTTTCGAACTTAAAACAATTTCAGTATTTTCTGTTATTATGCAAGCTTGTGAAGGTTGTGTTGAAACTATTAAAAATCTTGTTTGCATTCCTGAAAATCCAAAGCCACCCATTCCTGTTAAAGCTTCTGTAAAAACATCTCCAAAAAAATCCATGTCCGACATTATGTCGCGCCTTCTTCTAGTGCCTCCTAAAACAACAATATCTCCTTTAACGCAAACTCTTCCAAGTAAGCCTTGTTTTAAAAGTTCAGAATCTGCATGAATTGTAATTCCTTTCTGGCTTGGTGCAATATTAATTTTTTTTGCTTCTTTTATATCAACCTTTCTTATTGTGACAATATCTCCAATTCCTGCTCTTGTATTTTTTCTTATTATGCCATCTATTCTTATTATACCCTCTCCAATATCAGCTGGATATGCTCTGTCAACTATTGCCACACTTTCTCTTTCACCTTTAATTAAAATTACATCCCCTCTTTTTAGTTCTATTTTTCTCATTATTTCAGTGTCAACTCGAGCTATTCCTTTATATGCATCATCTTGCAGAGCTTCAACAACTTTCAACCTTACTTCATTTTTTTCAATTTTATTTTCCATTTTAATCAAACATTAAATTTAATTTTTTTGCATCTTCAAAACAAAGACTTACAATGTCATTAAAAATCTTTTCCTGCTCACGGATAAAATTAACAATTTCTTTAGGAATTGATACAGCATAACTATTACCAACTAGACGCAGTTTAACTTTAAATACTTTATTCTTTAGATTTAAGAATTCTCGATAATCAATTTCGTCAGAAGGATGAACTATTTTATTTCCACAATTCTCACACATTAAAGTCCGCATTTCTAAGCCATTTCTAACTATTTTTATCAGCTTCATCTTTATGTTGCAGTTCTTGCATAAAATTGTATTGTCAAAAAGATCTGTCATTTTTTATTCCTCTTGTGTATATTTTATGTGTATACATATAAGTGTATATTTATAAATCTTTCTGTTTTAACAGGATTTGGTTATTAACCACATATAAATATCAATCTATTTTGAGGAAATTCCAGCGAGTATCACAAAATCCCTGTGTGTTACTATACACTAAAGTGCATGGTTTGTTTGGGATTCCGCAAAAATCTTTTATGGATTTTTGGGGCCTCAAAAATCCTATGATTTTTGATGTTGGGAGACAGAACAAAAAACAATTCGTGTAATCTTTGAAAAACATTTAAAAGCTATCTTTCTTATTTTAAAGGATGAAACTTAAAGAAAATCTTAAAAGATTCTGGCAGTTTTTGCAAGGAGATAGTTTAGCAAGCTGGATTGTTTCGTTGATTTTGGTTTTTTTATTTGTGAAGTTTATTTTTTTCCCCATGCTTTCTCTGCTTTTACAGACGAAACTGCCTCTTGTTGTTGTTGAGTCAGAAAGCATGCACCATTCTGGCAGTTTTTTCGGGAATTTGTTTTTAACTCAGAATAATTTTGAGAAATGGTGGCAAGAGAGAGGAGGATGGTATGAAGAAAGAGGAATAGAAAAAAAAGATGCAGAAAAATGGCCATTTAGAACAGGGTTTGACGAAGGAGATATTATTGTTGTTTACGGGGATGAAAATCCTGAAGTTGGGGACGTTATAATTTTTAATGCAGAGCAGAGACATCCTGTTATTCATCGAATTGTAAAGATACACGACAGAACTTACTCTACAAAAGGCGACAACAACATAGATCAGATTTATTTTGAAAAATCCATTTCACAAGATGTTTTAATTGGCAAAGCAGTTTTTAGAATTCCAAAGCTTGGATGGATAAAGCTTGTTTTTGCGAGAGTTTTTGGTATGAGTTAAGTTGTGTGTTGTAGTGATAAGTTTGATTTTCTTGTACTTCTAGGCTCCTTCAGTTTTAGGCAGAGTTTCTTTATGGTGCATTTTATCCTCTATCTTTCTTTGTAAATTTTCTAAGAATTCTTGTATAGTTCCAAGTCTTCTAAATCGTATTCTTGTTAAGTAGACTTCTCCATTTATTCTCAATCTCTTTGTTTTATCTACACTATAAATATGCCCGCCTATTTTAATCTCTCTCACATTATAAGGATTTGTACTTTCGCCCGGGAATGCGTTTTCCTGTACAAAAGAATTGTACCTTTTACCTATTAATCTAACTTTTCTTCTGAATCTTCTGAATATTAAACCAGTTGCTTCTTCTATATTAGTATAAATAATATCTCCTTTTGTATCAACAAGAATCACTGGGACACTACTTTGTTCGTATAAGTTTACTAAATTTAGAAGTCTGCTGGTTATTTCTGCGGGATGTCTCCTTTTTGCTAAATCATGTTGTTCTGAATAAGCTTTAGTTAACTGTTCTACTTTTTGTTCTAATCCTATATTTTGTTGCACTAAGTCGTGTCTTTCTGCTTCCCATAACAATCTATCTTGATTAACTTGCATAACTGTTCGCTGTGCTTCTGCTAATCTTTTAGTATAGAGTTTCCTTTGTTCAGATAAAGATGTCTTATATCTTTTGTTTTGTTGTTCAAACACATCAGTGAAGTTCCTATAATAGAATTCTATTCCCTCCTGTAATATTTTATCAATGTAAAGAGCATGTAAAATTTTTGTTATTCCTTCTCTAAGATTCATTTAACTAAATTGTTTAAGAGATATTTAAATTTTGTGATTTTAAAACAGAAAGAATTTTTTATAGTTTTATTATTTATTTACATAATTTTTTATTCTTTATCTTATATATTTTAGTATATATTAATTAGTACAAGAATATTTATAATATTGATATTTGTTAATCAATTAATGCAAAGGAGTAAAGTATTAACCACACTTGTAACTTTAACAACTTTAATTTTAGGTTGTTCTTCTCCACAAAAAGCAATAAAAAATCCAATATCAGAAAAAACAGTTGGACAACTTGATTTAAACAATCAAAATAATTACACTTTATCAATTAAACTTAATACTGAATTAACTGATTTAGTTGAGATTTACGGTGTTGAAAGATTTGGTGAGCTTTTAAATTCGCATGTAAAAGAAGTTTTGGGAGATTTGTATGTGCCATACCTTGCAGAAGTGTTCAGACAATTGAGAGGCGAATATGTTAAAGAGAAAAAACGAATTGTAGAAGGAGATAAAGACACGAGAGATTCAAGATTCAATTATATGATTAGTTATTGATCACTTTTTGATGAACAGTAAACTTTAAAAGTCAGGAAAAAGTGGATTAAAAATGGAATTTTGTCCTAAGTGCGGAAGTGTTCTTGTGGAGAAAAACAATAAATACGGATGTGCGAGATGTAGTTATTATGCGAAAGGAAAAGTTAGTATAAAGACTAGCGAGATGATAAAAAAGAAAGAGGCTGTTGGAGTTGTTAGAGAGAAAGAAATTGATATTTTCCCGACGACAGCCGCAGTTTGTCAAAAGTGCAAGCATGGAGAAGCTTATTTTTGGAGCACTCAAACAAGGTCTGCTGATGAAGCAGAAACAAGATTTTTTAGATGTACGAAATGCAAGCATACTTGGAGAGAGTACCAGTAAATTTAAAAAATAGTATTCTAAATTATCAACATATTTTTAAACATCTTTCTATTTAACGAAGTTAAGGATCCGTAGCTCAGTCTGGTTAGAGCACCGGACTCTTAAATTTGTAGAAAGAGATTCAGGAAAATTGATTGTCAAGAAACCTGAGTTTCCTTACATATCCGGGTGTCGGGGGTTCAAATCCCTCCGGGTCCATATACTCCATAGTATGGAACACCATAACTGAGTAAGAATATTCACAGTAAGAGAGTTTAAAAGATATTATTTTTGCTTTGGAGTTAATTTGATTATATTCTTTCTTCGATTATTCGTTTAATCGTTTTTTTATCTAATTGCATTTTTCTTATACTCTCTTTCAATTTCACTCAGATTTGCAATATCACTTATACTTTTATCAGGCCTTAAAGCAGTAAATCTTGGAAATCTTAAAGCAAAGCCAGAAGAATAAGTTGGAGACTTTTGTATGTTTTGATAAGTTACTGTAAATACGATTTTCGGTTTTACATAAACTTCTCTTCCTTCTTCTTTTTCAATTAAAGGCTTTAAGAGTTTTGTTATCTCTATAAAACTTGTTCCTTCTTCTTCTTTTTCTTTTAGTCCAGTTGAAACTTTTCCGATCTCAAGCAACTTGTTTTTATCTCTACATGCAAGAGTGTAAGATGTAAGCCAGCCAGCTCTTTTTCCTGTGCCGTATTCAGCTTTTATGATAACAAGGTCAAACTCATTTACAATTGGCTTAAGTTTTATGCCATATCCTACTCGTGCCCCAGGTTTGTATGGGGCATTTAAATTTTTCAGCATAATTCCCTCTTCACCTTCCTTTAATGCTTGTTTGTAAAATTTTTCAACTTCCTCTTCTTTATCTGTTATAATTTGCTTTGCCAATACAAGATGCAGTTTTTTTTCTTTTATTATTTTTTCAAGAATTTTTCTTCTTTCTTTAAATGGTGTTTGTAAAAGAGATTTACCATTATAATAGAGAATATCGAAAACATTAACTTCAACAGGTAACTCTTTCTGAATTTTTTCAATATCATATTTTCTTTTTATTCTCTGAGAAATTTCTTGGAATGGCCTGTAAACATGTGTTTTTGGATTGTAGCCTACAGCTTCTCCATCAAGAATGAAACTTTTTCCATGAATGTATTTTTCAATGTACTCTTTAACTTCAGGAAACTGTAATGTAACATTGACGAGTCTCCTTGTAAAAATTTTTATACTGCCTTTTTCATCTTTATTAATTAACATTCTAAAACCATCATATTTGAATTCTATTGCAGCTGGTTTTCCGACAGCTTTGAATGCCTCTTCTATATTGTTAACTTTCAAAAAAAGCATGACTTTAATTGGTTTTCCTGGATGCAGAGAAACTTCTTTTAAATTTTTTAGGCCTTTACATGATTGATCAAAAACAAGTGCAAAATCTGCTGTCTTGTCATAAGCTTCTTGAAATTTTTCTATTGCTTCCTTGTCTTCTTTCCCAAAACAGCTCCAAACAATTGCATCTCTTAAAGTTCCTGTTCCTATTCCAACTCTTAAATCTTGGAGTAGTGTTCTAACAATATATTTTGCTTCTGATGGAGAAGCTGATGTAAGAAGTTCTGATACAATAGAAATTTTCTTTTCTACAGTTCCTGCTCCTGTAAACTCTGTTAGTTTTTTTAAATTTTCAAAAACTTTTTCAACAGTCAGTTTTTTTGAGAATAGTGTTGACTGTTTCTTTTTTTCAACAAGTTTTTCAGCAGTTGTTCCAAGGTCGCCCGATTTTTTCCATTCTTTTACAATCTCTTCATTTGAAACCCCTGTTGCTTTATGTAGAGACTTAATTGTTAGCTGATCTGAAATTCCAAGTTCTCTTTCGTCATAATCGGGAAAAACTTTTCCTTGTAATAAGTAGACAACTTCCTTGTTTTCTACATGTTTAAGTTTTTTCAAAAATTCTGCAAGGATTTCTGTTTTTTCAAGTCTTTTTGATGTTGATTCAAGTTTTTCGTAAAGTTTTGCGAATTCTGAATAGAGCATTTTACCTTTTTAGCTAATAAATATAATAAAAAGAGTTTAATAAAGCTTTTTAATCTAAGTCGAGAGGGATTGAGGAAAGATGAGAGAGAAGAACATCATCTAAATTTCTAAGAATTTTTCCTCTTTTCCGAGAATTTCCTTTTAAAACTGGCCTAGAATTTTTCTTCACTCTAAAATATTTTTTGTGTTCTCTTAGAAGATGTAAGTCATCATAAGAATAGATGTTAGTTGTTTTGGTAGTATAACTAATCTCGCAAATAGCCTAGAAAGGGTACTCTAACCCACAGAAAATGCAACTTCTTGGGGCATTGAATTCTCTAATAGGAGAATATAAAAATTCTCCTCTGCTGAATATTTTAAATTCGATTTTAACAATATCACAAAATCCTTGTGTGTTACCATGCACTTTAGTGCATGGTTTGTTTGGATTTTGGGAGACAGAACAAAAGACAATTCTGAAAGAATTGTCCACTGCTTAAAAGCAGTGGTTTACTTTTGTTCTGTATTAGAAAAGATTATAAATTTTTATATCTTTTGGACAGTGAGGAACGTAAAATCAGAAGTCAGAGTTTAGAAGAATTTTTTGAAATGATAGAAAGACGGGGAAAAGCTGAAGATTGCGAAATAAGAAAAATGGCTAGACTTCAGATGAGAGAAATTTATTTTGAACATCCAGATAAAATTTTGAGAATGGTTGCGGGAAAATCTGAACTGCTTAAATATAGCGATACCAGAATAAGAATTCACGAATATCTAATTAAGACAGGATGGCCGACTTTTGGAATTTGATAGCTGTTTTGGTTTTAGTGAGTTTGATCTTGCTTTTTCTTTTATTAACAAACTTTTTTTACTAATAACTAATAGAAAGATTTATATACTAGTAAGATTAATCTTACTATATGATGGGGGGAGGTTAAAATGGAAGATATTGCTATAACAAAGATAAGCTCTAAAGGGCAGGTTGTGATTCCTCGAGAGATGAGAAAAGATCTAAAAGAAGGTGACAAACTTGTCATAATGAAAAATGAGGACCAAATAATATTGAAAAAAATAGATAAATTTAGCAAAAACTTAAAAGGAGATTTGGAATTTGCAAGAAGAACAGAAGAAAGTTGGAAAAGATATGAAAAAGGTGAGTTTAAAGAAATAGATTTTGATGATTTCATAAAAGAGATAAAAAATTGTTGAGCAAATAATTAAGCTCATGAAATAGTATGGTAGTTGTTGCATTTGATAATAAATTTAAAGATACATTTTCTAAGATTAAAGATAAATCTCTAAAAGAAAGAATAATAAAAAAAATTGAGAAACTTAAAAATAATCCTGAAATTGGTAAACCTATGAGATTTTCAAGAAAAGGAACAAGAGAATTATACATCTCCCCTTTCAGGCTTTCTTACTCATATATTAAAAGCGAAGATAAAATAATATTCTTAGACTTATATCGCAAAGATAAACAGTAAATTTGCTTCTCTCTTCTATGCTAGCTTTTAAACTCAGTCAGGCTTTTAATTTTCTTATCTTAAACCTCTTGATTTTTTTCCGGCAGAAGTCAAGCCTCTAAAAACTCGCCCACGATTTTCTGGTCTGCAAATCCAGTTTATTGTCGAGTCAGATTTTATTTCAGGCCTTTCTGGATCTATCATTATAATCTCAAAAAAATAATGTATGCCGTCTTTGGCGATTTTGTATGAATTTAAAACTTCAAGGTTTTTGAATTTACGAGCAGCTCTTTGTTCAGCTATCAATTGATAATTCATTTTTAAAGATTTTCTTACTGTTAGATTTCTAGTTTTTCTTCCTTTGTTTGGCCTTGACCTTTTATGCCCGCCTCTTAAAACTTTTGCTCTTACTATTATGAAACCTTTTTTGTCTTTGTATCCGAGAATTCTTGCTCTTCCAATATCTGTTGGCTTTTCAATTTTAAATATTACTGTCTGTTTTCGCCATTCTATCAACATTTCTCTTAAGTTGTTTCTTATGTTCTCTTTAATGTAGGAATATGCCGATG
>CAYIIQ010000006.1:0-4269 GCA_964363545.1 Candidatus Woesearchaeota archaeon
GCTGATAAAAAAGAGGAACTAAGACAAAAATGGCCAAAAAGGTCGGCTGCGAATCATATGACTGATAAGGTGCCATTAGTTACACCGCAAAACACTCTCGCTGACACACGTAAATTTATAGAAGAACATGTTAAAAACTTAGATATTATTGATTACGTTTATGTAGTTGATAAAAACAAAAAATTTGTAGGAGTTTTTTCAATTAAAGCTTTATATTCTTTTCCGGAAAAAACAAGAGTTGAAAAAATATATAAAAAATCTCCTCTTGTGAAAGTCATGCCGACAGATAACCAGGAAGAAGCAGCTTATCTCTCATTAAAAAACAATCTTTCAAACATTCCTGTTGTAGATGAAAAAAATGTTTTTCTCGGTGTAATAACTAGGGAAAAAATCTTGTTTATCCTCCACAAATTACACCATGAAGAATTGTTTAACATCTCTGGAATACATAAATCACATCTAGCTATAGACAATATTCTCGAGATTCCTATTTTTCAATCTGTCAAGCATAGAATTTTTTGGCTGATTATTGGACTGCTTGGTGGACTTCTTGCAGCTCAAATCATCAGCTCTTTCAGTCAAACTCTTGAAAAAAATCTAATATTAGCAGCTTTCATTCCTCTTGTAGTTTATATCGCAGATGCTGTTGGTACTCAACTTGAAGCATTTATTATTCGAGATTTTGTCTTCTTGAAAAAATTCAACTTTTCTAGATATTTTGCAAGACAATTTGTAATTGTTTTTATAATTGCATTACTTTTAGGAGCTATAACCACAATATTAAGTCTTTTATTTTACAATAACTTCTCACTATCAATTGTAATTGGAGTTGCAATAATAGCTGCAATCTTATCCTCGATTTTTTCTGGCTTGCTTATCCCTTTCTTTTTCAAGAAGTTAAAATATGATCCTGCGAATGGCTCTGGACCTATAAGCACAATTATACAAGATATTTTAAGTGTTGTAATTTATTTTACACTTGCCACACATCTTCTATAAAATTCTTACTTAATAATAGTTACAAATGGAAAGATTTATAAAGCTTGGTTCTGAAGATTGATTATGGAAACTAGAAAAAGTACTCGTGCTACAGCAAACGAAATTACTCAGTTATTTATGGGAAACCCTCGGGCTGGTAAGAGAGCATTAGAAGAAATTCTAGAAATAAATCCAGAACTTTTTGCAGAATGTGTTCCTCAAGTATTCGATAAACAAACTAGTTTATATGCAAAGGACTATTTTGAAAATGAATTATTGCCTTATATGCTCAAAGAAGCTCGAAAAAAGAGAGTTCCATTATCATACATTATGTTTGACTTAGATAATTTCCATGATTTCAATAAGCAAAATGGACATGTAGCAGGCGATAAAGTGTTAAGAATAATTTCTTACTTGTTAAATGCAAGTTTTAGAACAAAAGAAAGGAGAATAGAACAACTTCAAATTGAACAAGATAATAGAAAAGAAGATAGAAGAATGAATAATGATTTTGACTGGATAAGTTATCTAGGAAGAATTGGTGGTGGAGAGGAATTTGGAGTTATACTTTATGATTGTAGTGAAGAAGATGCTAAAAAAGCTGCAAATAGATTCCTAGAAAGAGTTAGAAATTGTGACTCAAACGTAACTGTAAGCGGTGGTGTTGCAGAATATCATAAGTTTATTGGTGAAAGAAGATTAAGGAAAAGAGCTGATAAAGCCCTATACTATTCAAAAAATACAGGAAAAAACAGAGTTACAAGATACTCGCAAGTTCCAGAATAGTTTAAAGAAAAATATTGTAGTAAAGATAACATATTTTGAAATTTCTTAAATCTATTTACCATTATTGTTTCTACTTTCTAAAAGTTACATATAGAAAGATTTATAAACCTCTTTTTAGTAGTGAAATATAATAAGAGGTTCTTTAAAAATGATAGTAAACAATGAATTGATAAAGAAAGTAAGAGGTCATTTCGACCTAAATATTTATGAGACAAAAGTATGGCTTGCTTTAATTTCAAGAGGAGTTGCAACAGCTAGAGAAGTCGCAGATATATCTGGAGTTCCAAGAAGCAGAACTTATGATGTTCTTGAAAGTTTGGAGAAACAGGGATTTGCAATCTCAAAGGTTGGAAAGCCTGTAAAATTCATTTCTGTCAAGCCTATAATTGTTCTTGAAAGACTAAAAAACGGCATCATAAAAGGTGCGGAAGAAAAAACAAAATTTCTTTCTGATTTAAAAGATACACAAGAATACAAAGAGCTAGAACAACTGCACTCAAAGTCTTTCGAATTAATCAAAAAAGAAGATCTTTCTGGAGCCATAAAGGGAAAAAATGAAATTTACATGCAAATGAAGGAAATTCTTGAAAGTGCAAAGAAAGAAGTTTTAGTCTGCATTTCAGCTGAAGAATTGTTAAGAAATTCCAGAACATTCAAAAGGCTCTTCAAAAAGTTAAAAGAAAAAGGAATAAAAATAAACCTCTATCTTAACGGATCAGAAGAGGAAATAACAAAATCAAGACAATTTTACAACATAAAAGCTGAAAAAACAGATGTTAAAGGAAAATTTTTTGTTGTAGACAGAGAGCAAATTTTAGTTTCGCTAAATAAGACAGACAACAAAGAAAACGAACTTGCAGTCTGGCTAAATTCTAGTTTTTTTGCTCCTGCTTTAGTTCAGTTGTTTAATGGTATGGGTAAAGTTTAAATTTAATGAATTATTTGATAAAGATAATTCTTTAAAAACAAAGACTAATCTTTCTTAAGATAAAAAGTCAAGATAAAAAATTTAAATAGTTTAAATATTATAGAAGTTAAAATGTATGGAAATTATTTTCACGAGTTTTATAGAGGGATAAAAGAAAGTCCGCAAAGAATGGAACAAGTAGTAAGAGATGACCCTGAATTAGCATTTAGAATTTTTGATATTTTTAGAGATAGAGAAATAGGAAAGTTACTTGTTGATTTATACGCAGAAAACCCAGAACATCATCACTCAGCTTATTTCGTTTCTTTAGAACTTGGCAATCCTATAGAAAGATTGCCAGTTCAGCCAACATCTGAAATCAACTATGAAGGATGTGTACGGGGATGGGATCCAAATTGGGATCCAAACAGGCCGCCAAAAATGCTGCATTTTCGTGGTAAGCGTCACGATGAAAATTATTATGAAGAAAATGCGTGGGACAATCTAGTAAGTGCATACGAGAAATCAAGTTAATCAAATTATCATAGAATATACCTCATACATTTCCAACTTTTTTTAACTTAAAACTCTAAAATCTGCTATTCCCATCTCTCTTAATAACTTTCTCTTTTTTTTCCTTAAATTGTTAAAAAATTCTCGCGGTTTCAAATTTACTTTCTCAAAAGCATAAATTCTATCAACTTTTATAAAAACATTTTTGTGTTTTTTTCTAAACTCCTCAACATTTTCTTTCAATTTTAAAGGTGGGCCCTTGACAATTATTTTTTCTCTCTTTTTCAAAATAAAATAAAACTCGGCCTTTTTTCCTTCATCATACTGAAAATGTTTGCCAAAAATCTCAAAATATTTTTCAACTCTCAAAACTAAAAAATTAAAAAATTTCAACAGCTTTGAACCTGCAATATCTCCGGCCTGTTTTTCTGTTTTTGCCAAAACTTTTACATAAAAAGAATTTTTTCTTTGAGCTTTTTTCTTAAATTCTTTTTCATCAAATTCTTTTAGTTCAAAAAACCTTTTCGAAGGACGCTTCAAAAATTCTATGCAAGCTCTCTGAAATCTGGCAAAAGTCTCGCTAGATAAAACAGCTAGAACATTTCTTTCTTTAAATGTAGGGTCAATCAAAACTACAGGGCTTTCGAGCTTCGCCTCATTCAAGTTCATCAATACCTCTTCTGTACTCTTATAAAAATTCGTAATATCTATCACTTTCTTTTTTTTAATTTGGCTTAAGTTTTTTACAAAATTAAGAAAAGTTTTATAATAAATTATCAGCAATTCCAAAGCATATCCAGAAAAACCTTTTATGTAAGATTCTGCTCCATAACAATTACATGAATAAGCAAAATTTTTAGCTAATACAATTTCATTAGAGAGTTTAGGATTTTTCTTTATAGCATTTAAAACATAATCTATATGAAAATAACTTAAATCTGTCACATTTCTAGCTTCTTCTGGATTTCTAATTCTTAATACAGGGACAATTTCAAAACTAAAATTTCCTTTTAAAAATCTAAAATAGTCTCTTGAACCATGAATTTTTTCTTTATTACCAAAATCTATATTAGCACATATTTTAT
>CAYIIQ010000006.1:4279-28178 GCA_964363545.1 Candidatus Woesearchaeota archaeon
CAATTTTTTCTTCGGTATATTTCTTGTCAAATCTTACAAAAACATCTATATCATAATTCTTTTTCTTTATAAGAGTTTTTTTGGCAAGGCTTCCACCTATAAAAACATCAGCAGAAATCTTTTGTTTTCTGATTTCCCTTCTAATTCTTTCACAAAAATTTTCAGTATCTTCAATTAACTTTTCTTCTTTCTCTAAAATTTTTTTTTCTTCAAAAAATTCTTTTAATAACTTGTGTATGTTTTTTGCCATTTAACTAGAATAAAATTATTCTACACTTTTTGTTTTAGGAAGTTTAAGAGTTCTTGCTAAGTCAATTATGTATTTACCCTCTTCAAGTTTGTATATTAAAGGCCGATCTTTACTAAACAAGTTTACTAGGTCTATCTCAAATTTTCCAGTTCCTCGTACTCTAACAGATTCAAGGTCAAGAATCACAGACTCTTCTTCGTTCAATCCTATAATCTCTCTTACATCAATTTCAATCTGCACTTTCTCTTCCTCTGTTAAATTCACAGGAATCTGCTCTTCTATTTTTTTCTTTGGTGGAACATCTTTAAAAAAAAAGAAAAACTTACCTCCACAGTCACTACATCCATTTAACAACTCTTCCGATGGAAGTGGATAAATCTTTCCGCAATGCACGCATTGATGTGGCATTTTATTATAAGAAATAAAGAGTTAATAAAGTTTGCTAAAAAATTCTGGTAACTTTTTAGCAGACAGTATTTTTAGTGGTGCCCGCTTATTTTACTTAATTCGTGTGTGTTATAGACTTTAATTTGATTTTGGTCTTTCAATTTTTTATCGTTGCTCCAGATTGCACAATTCAGTTTTAATGCAAGTGCAAAGTAAACCATATCGTCAGGATCTGGAGTAAGCTTTTCTGCTTCTTCAACATAAGGAACCAACTCCTCAAAAGGAATAATAGCGATTCTTTTTTTCAATGTCTCAACAAGACTAAAGAATTCCTCTGTTGTTCGTTCTATTTTCTCAAGAATTTCCTCTTTGTGTTTCTCTAGTTCTGTGAAAATGTATTCTGGTGTGAACAAATAGAATTTTCCACTTAACAGTATGTTATAGCTAAGGTTGTCTTTAATCAAAGCTGAAAATAGAATATTAGCATCAACGATGAGATCCATACTTACCTCGCCATTTTCCGCAACTTGCTGCTTACTTCTTTGCTTACTTCTTTGCCGAGTCTTAAAGCATCAGTTTCTGAAAGCTTGCTTTTTTCTTTGAATTTTCTCAGAAACTCCATGTCTTCTATCTTCTGCATGAACGCCTGCCTTGCTATCTCAGACCAATTCATTTCTGGAAACTCGTCCATTTTCTTTTTCATTTCATTTGGTACAGCTAATGTTAGGGTTGTCATTTCGGATTACCTCCTATATTATGTTTATTTAATTATAATATGTGTAAGTATATAAATGTTTTGGTTTGAAGTTTTGGAGGAGTTCTATACTTTAGTAAAACCCTCATGTCCACTTTCTTATATTACAAGAGTTAAAACTGGTATAAATGACTCAGATTTAAAAGATAAACAAATCATAGAAAAAATTCTTGTACCCTTATCCAATTTTATTCAGGAAAACATTATAATAACCCACAATACAAAATTTGATTATAGGGTTTTAAAAGAGAATTTTAAGAAGCATAATCTTAAACTTAATGATTCTCAACCTTTCAACAACAACTCAATCTTACTAGGATCTTTTTTAATTTCTTTCACTATTGAAGCTGGTCCAATAATTGTAAGAGAATCTCTCTCACCTATCAAAGCTCTCGCAATTCCAAATTTCAGCTTTCCTAATAAATTATCACTATTATTCGGACGAATTACTGCGAGCTCCACACCTTTAAAATCTTTTACCCTTCCCACTAAAACCATCGTGCTTTGAATTAAACTTGCCTCTTCTGTCGCTTCAAGTCTTCCCTGTAATATCACAATTCTATTTTTCAGAATAATATCCAACAACTTCTTGACTCTCTTCACACTATCCAACTCTTCTATTTCAGAATATGAAATAAAACTTAATATTAAGCTAGTCACTGACTTATTTTTTACCATTTTATGAATAGTATATACTTAATGGAAGCCTCCTTTAACAACCCTTTTCTATTAATAATTCTCAAAATAGCTGAATTAACATCTACATTTTTAAATTTTCTTTTACCTGACTTGCTTATTAAAACCTTTCCTTCTCTTTCCTTATGCAACCACTTTTTCATCTTCATCATTTCAAACTTTCCTAGAAAGCTTAAACAAGCTTTCATAAAATTCCTCTATGTTTTTCCCATATTTTACAGATATTCCGACAACATCGTATTCAGGAAACGCTGCCTCGACTTTTTTAATATCAGCTCTTTTCAAGTCAATTTTATTCCCAACAATCAACACAGGAATCTTTCGTGCAATCAAGTTTCCTACAATTGTTATATTAACCTGGCTGTAAGGATTTTGTGTAGAATCAAGAACAACAACTACAGCGTCAACATCTTCAAGCCATTTTATCGACTCGACGACTCCTTGCGTAGCTTCCTTAGCTCTTTTCTGCGCAACTTTTTTATTCAAACCAAACTTCAAAAAATCTTCATAATCGATTTTTGTAGTAATTCCTGGTGTGTCAATCAGCTTTAAAGTCATTTTCTTTCCTTTATACTCTATATCAACTTTTTCTCTAAATTGAACATTTCTTGTCTCGTGTGGAATCGGACTAACTTTTCCAATTTCCTCTCCGGTCCAGTCTTTGCATATTAAATTTGCAAGGCTTGTCTTACCAGCATTTGGCGGCCCATAAAATCCAAGACTAAAATTTTTCTTACCTCTAAAGATATTGTTAAAAGTTCTCTTAAAAAAATCGGTTATTATCCTAATCACCATTTCCTCAACAACTTTTCCAGGCTTTATAAATTTAATTTTTCGGTTTTACTACTTTCTCTTGAATGATGAAATTATTTTTGATCCTTCTAAAGGTATAATTTTCTGCCCTTTCGCCTTTTTAAGCGCATAATTTATCTGCTCTTTGTTCCATCCAGCCCTATTTAGCTTTTCTTTTATATCTCTCTCTGACATATTTTGACTTCTTGCATGATTAATAAAGTTCACAATATTAAAAACATCATTTCTATTCTTAAATAAGTGTCTCTCATACCTTGAAACATACCACCAATTAAGTACAACATAAGCTACAACCCCTAAAATAACAATCACAATAATTATCACAATTCCAATTCCGTAAGGTTTACAATCTGCACGGCAGTTTTTCCAATCTTCTTTTACACTATCTTCACAAACTCCATTATAATTACAAGGCTCAATCTTTCCAACAATCTGAAAATAACCTAAACTAGGACTTAAATAAGCTTTCAGTTCATTTATAGAAACTTCATCTAAAAAGAAAAACTCAATTGTCTTGTCTTCTAAAGTTTGATAAGCAAGTCCAACTCCTCCTTCCAATTCTTGGATCTCTGCTCCTCTAACCACAATTCCCTCGCCTTCGATTACAAGAAAATTTGAAAAATTTTCTATCTCTTTAACAGGATTTAAAGTTAAAGTGAAAACACCGAAAGTTCTTATTGCTCCATCATCATAATAAGCTCTTATATATTTAAAATTCAGTTTCGAATCTATATTGTTAGAAAACCATCCTGAAATAAATTCATTATACTCTTCAGCCCTTCCACTATATTCTCCTGCTCCCAAACTTTTTAATTTGTCCAGATTAATTTTATTAGGCTCAAAAACCCATGGAATTTCACCTCTTCCGGTTTCATTAATTGAAACTGGAACTTTAATTTTTGTCAAATTCAAAATAATATCAATAAACTGACTATCGGTTCTAGCGGATTCGTATCTTGTCTCCAAAGAATTTATGTCTATTTTAATTTTTTCCAGTTCGAGCTGTTCTTTAACAACTTCTTTATACCAAGACGGAAAAGTTGATATTTCAGCTTCTACAACACTAATTTTTCTTTCATAATCAGAAAAAAGATTAGCCAAAGACTCATTTGGCGAAACACTCGAAACAGTAAAACTTTTTCGCGCAACAACCCCGCTCTCACTCTCAACTTCTACACTAATTGTATACTGCCCGGTTCTCAAATAAGTATGTGAAGTTTCATTCGTCGAACTATGAACTATCGAGCCATCTCCAAAATCCCAGTCGTAACTAACAGCCTTTCCTGCTAAATCAAGTATGAAATCTATTGGCTTCCCAGCTGCGACAATTGTAGGATACAATCCTCTTATTGCAATTTCTCCAGACACTTCCACACTCTCATTGAAAATTTTAACTCCCCTAATATTCAAGTCTACATCATAATCCCCAAAATCTTCAGGAAGTGTTAAGTTTGCACGACTTAGATCAAGCTTTAAAAATCCAGAATTTATTTTTGCGTCAGAACCAACTGCATCTGAAATTTCTTTCAACTCTATGCCTCCTTGTGAAGAATCATAAGATAAAAATACACTTGTAACATCAACGTCCAAGTCTCCAAAACTCCTAAATTTTATAGGAATTATGCATCCAGTTGAACAGCTGTTGTTGTAATTAGTTTCTAAATAATCTTCAATATCGTCTTCATCTGCGTTTAAAGCAAAACTTCCGATGTTCCCAAATTTCGCACCTTTTGCAAAAATATAGTAATCAAAAAGCTCTATCTGCTCTCCTGGATTTGAGTGAAATCCACATGGATTTACACTCTCGCTCTGAATTTTGTAACCTGCAATTGATTTTGTTGCTTTAATGCAAACATGATAATCTTTCAGCTTTTCATTTTTGAAATTTGTTAGTGCACATGAGACTTCTCCTCCATTAGCTGAAGGTCCAGAAGTTAGAGAGCATGTTCCAGAAGAAATGCTTGAATTAAGAGAATAAATATACATTTTCAAGAGTCCAGATTCCCAAGTTGTTGCATCAGCTTCTTTTTTAACCCATGCCCCAAGTCTAAATTTGCTTCCAGGAGTCAAAGTTATTCTTTCACAAAATGGAGTTTGTCCTATTGCAACTTCAACTGGATTTTCTATTATATTAAAACATCCTGTTCCTCTTTCATAAACACACACAAATTCACTTCCAAAAACATCTGATTTCCAGTCAACACTTTCATCATCAAGAACATCAATTTCCAAAGGATTAATGCAACTTTTCTGATTGCTTACACTAGCAAAAACAGTCAGGTTATTCACATTTTTAATTTGTCCTGAAATTAAAAAAGCAAGAGTCTTTTCCTCCAAATAACCAAGACTAAAATGACTCAAACTTTTTTCTTCACTCAGCTCATAATTTTTCTCACAGCTTTTTGGAGTGCATGAAAAATTTGCATTATTCAATTTAAGAAAATCCAATAAGTTAATCCCTCCTTCTAAACTACTTGCTATCCTGCTTGTAACAGGTTCCTGATTGAAGCTAGCATTTATCCATCCACTCAGCTTTTCGGCAGGCGAATAAACACTTCCAATACTATGACTTTTATTTCCTAATGTAACAATCCCACTAACAAAACCAGAAAAAATTATTAAATTAAAGAATAGAATAGTAATAACTAAAAAAAATTTTACCTTTTTGCTTTTTATAATTTTCATTTGATTAAATAATTGTTTTATTTTAATATTCTGTAAACATTGAATGCATTTTATAAAATTTTATTCTTCTGAATTTTTATTTAACTTAACTTTTCTTTTTTTCGTATAAAAAACATAAATAACAACTAACACAACAGCAACAGCTATTCCAGTTATGCTCATAAATGGCAAAATCGTTTCAGTAAAGCAAGGCACGCTTCTCAAGCCTGAAGTACAAAAGTCATGTGAAATACTCTCATCTCCAGTCCATCTAGCTGTCCAGCTTACTGTAATTAACCCACCAACACACTCACTTCTCTGTGTTCCTGAATATTGGCATGTTCCACCTCCAGGTCCAGGAGTTTCGCAAAACACTCTTTCCAAAACAAACTCTGAATTGCAGTCAGTTCCATTCCACACACACGCACAATTTGTAGTATGTAAAGAACAACTTGGATTATCAGGATCTTCTTCATATCCTCCACAAACTTTTCCTGACGATACAGAAACATCATATTCAGCAACACTTTGAGCAAAATTAGTACAAGTGTTCTCATCTTTATAATCTTGACAGAAATTTATTCCGCTAAATTTGCAAGTATCTGTTATCTTATCACAGTTATATCCTGCAGGACAACATTCACTATTAGCATCTTCTCTCCAACAATCATAAAAGCTGTCTTCAAAAGTTGAGCCTCTAAACCAATTTGCAGTCTGCCATCCGTCATCAGAATAACAGAAAGATTGTAGTGTATGGATAAAGAAATTGACTGAAGTTGAGGAAGAACTGCCTGTATCAAGAGTTACAGTTAAGTCAACATTATGCTCTCCTGGAGTTCTAAACTCAACATCTTGGGGCGCACTATGAGAACTTCCATCTAATATTATTCCTTCATCAGTCTTCCACCTAAAACTTAATCTAGTTAAAGGTTTTGGAGAGCCAGATATAGGAGTTCCATCAGCGGTTTTTGTTGGGCAAGTTCCTGCAATACAACTTACAGTTCCTGTATTGCCAATGTTTATAGCATAACTTTGTGTAGCATCAAGATCTATCTTAAAATCATTAAACTCTTGCCCATATTCAGGAGCAGAAATAATAGCAACAACATAATCTCCTGGCAAGCCTGTATCAATTACAGTTATAGCAACAGAATCTGTTGAAGAAGCGCCTCTTTCATCTGTCACAGTCAAGAGAATATTTTTCTGTCCTATTGCAGTGTAAGAGTGAGTTGTGTTTGCCACCCCATTTAAATTGCCAGAGTTAGTTTCATCGCCAAAATTCCATACACTTTTATCAATTAAATCATCAAAATCATAACTTGCTTGTTTAAAATTAACTAGAATTCCTTTCCTGTATATATCTCCATTTTCCGGATTAACTATAACTGCAATCGGCTCACTGTTTTCAGGCTCGTCAGAAACTGTCAAATCAGCAGATTTTTTTATTTGTCCTGTACTTATTAGTGTAGCATTAAAATAATAAACTCCACCTTTTGGAATCTGCCAAGTTGTAGAAACTAAATCTGCATTAGTTGCTGTGAGTGTAGCACTAAAAACCTCTTTCTTGGTAGCATTATAAACTTTAAACTCAATTTCCTGATTTAATAAATTTTCTCCCTCAGCTAACAAAGTAACTCTATCGCTTTTATTTGCAAACATTATGTCATTTCTATTAATGTCTGTCCATTTTACATTATTGATAAAACCAAGTTGTTTGCAACATAGCTTGTAGTTATATGCAGAATCTACAGAACTTGTGGAAAGAACATGTGCATTTATGCTTCCAGATAAAGCTACTACAAATCTTTCTCCGTTAGCTAAAACACAATCTTGATTCTGTTTTAATGTACAGGCAAGATTTCCATAACAAACATTTGTATAACTTGTAGTTGTCTGGTCAGGACCCTCTACATGTGCATTAGTTGTCCCACTTAATCTTAAAACAACATTATCTATATCTGTAGAACACTCATGTGGATTTAAACCTTGAAAAGTATTCCCAAAAATTTCATCAAAACAGATAGAAGTGGGATAACTTACAGGGCCATTATAAAATGAGGCATGAGCATTAGTTGTGGCTGACAAGTTAAATATAACTTGGTTTCCATTACACGCCCCTGAAACTAAAGAACTAAAAAATATAGAAAATACTACAAAAATCAAAACCATCTCTTTTTTCATTGTTTAATAAATTCATCGATATTTTTAAACTTAACTAACAACTCACGATAGTCAAAGTTCAGAATTTCAGCATTTTAGTCATTCTATTAATATTATATACTAAATATACTAAAACTTTTACTAAGAGGACATTATTTCCGGAGAGAAATATATACTTTTATACAGAAAAGTTTATAAAGCAAAAAGATTAGCAAAAATCAGAAAAAAAGAGTTAAAATGAAAGAGGAAGATCTTGGTGATGGGGAATTTGAAGAAGAGGAAGAACTAGAGCTTGACGACATTGACAGCGAAGGTGAGTGATAAATTTATTTTTTTATTTTAAAAAGAAGATAATATCGACTTTAAAACGATAGATGTTTTTAGCTATCTTATTGAAGCGAAAATGAAAAATATATAAATTCTATTTTCTTTAGTTTTTTAGGTTGTGAAATGGCAAGAAAAATAATAAGGGAGTTTATAGACACTAGATTTAAAGAGATAGAGGAAGAGAAAGAGGAAGAGCTAGAGGAAACTCTCGATGAAGAAGAGCTTAATGAAAACGGGGAAGGAGAAAATTTTGAGGAGTTTATTTCAGGAGGAAATAGTGGGGGAGGTATTTCGGCGTTAACTCCGAATCCTACTCCTGTTGCAAGTGCGCCAATTACAAATATAGAAGAGACTGTTGATGAAGCTAGAAGAAGAGAAGGTGAAAATCCTGAGCAGGCAGTTGTTTACAACATGCCACAATATAGTGGAAAATATGATTCAGGAAAATATGGGGATGGAACAGAAGACAAAGAAATGCCGGGGAGAATTGAGGGTGGTAGAATGCCGAGGTTTGAAACTGGATTTGAAGCAAGAGAAAGAAGTTTTGCAAGAGCACCAAAAGAAGTTTGGGAAACTGAAGACAAAAGAAGAGAAAGAGAAGAGGGGCAGTATAAAGTATCAATAGAAACAGTTAGAGAAGAAAGTAGAGGTTTGCCTTTTACGAGAAGAAGAAGGGAAAGGTTGAGGTAATAGAAAAGATAAATTTTACAAATAACAAAAAATATATAAATTGCTTTAACATTAATTAATAAAAGATAGTAAAATTATTAAGGAATAAAAGAGTATCTTAAAAATAAATTTAGAAAAATTATATAAAAAAGTAAAATTAAACTCAATTAAAAATAGAGAAAAAACTAAAAAAATGTCATACGAATATTTTTATGGAGGTTCGTCGTATCCGCTTGATTCAGAATCTGGAGAGTTGTTTTCAGGTTTTAGAGCTCCTGCTTCTTCAATTGGTATAACAACAGATCCAAGAAGTGCAAATCAGATAAGAGAAGTTGCCAATAAACTTAATATCGGTGGAAAAGTTATAGAAATTTCTGCAATTCAGCCACGTATTTTTGAGGCAATTCCTGAACAGCACTTAGATGAGATAAGGAGAATTTCTAAACTTACAGGATCTGAAGTTACAGTTCATGGAATTTTAGCAGAGCCTTCTGGAATTATAGAAGGAGGATGGAGTGAGGCAATTAGGCAACAAACTGAAAATAACATGTGGCTTGCTGTCGAGAGAAGTCATAAGTTAAGCGACAATGGAAATATTCCTGTTACTTTTCATTCTTCAGTTGGGCCACCATGGGGAGAAGAAAAAATGAAAATTAAAGGCGAAGAAGTTCCTAGATCTATGGTTATAATAGACCCTCAAAGAGGAAGAATATCCTCGATAATGGATGTAGAAAAATATTTTCCAGAAGAAGGAGCTAAAGAAGTGTCAGAAGGGAAAAGAAAATTTGATCCGCAAAGAGAGCTTAAAAGAATAAATAGAGAAAGTTGGAATGAGGCTTTAAGTGATATAAATTTCTATGCTACACGAGGAGAAGAGTTTATTGGTAGTGTAATTGGAAGATTTAGAGAAATTCCCGAAGAAGAGCTTCCGAAGGAAATTAAAGAAATTCCGAGAGTGGAAGAAAGAGAAAAGAAGATACTTGAAATGTATTCTTTGGTTAAAAATAAACCAGAAATTTTAGATAAACTTCCAGAAATAGAAAAACAAATTGTGAAGGGTGTTGAAAGAGGACTTGGGCATGCAGAACCTTTCTTAAGGCGAGCTTATGATCAGTTGAGAGAGCTTTATAATAGGGCTTATAGAGATGCTGACAAAGAAGATAGGAGAAAGTTAGACGATTATGCAAAAAAAATTAAAGAAAAAGTCGATGCGGGAATTGAAAGGGATCCAACTAGGTTGCAAGAGTTTGCAGGAATTATAGAAGATGGAGCAAAAGTTTTAGGTGCTGTTACAGCTCCGAGATTGTTTAAGCCCTTAAATGAATTTTTGTGGGACAAATCTTCTCAGACTTTTGCTGAAGTTGCGTGGAGAGCTTATGATAAGTTTAAGGACAAGGCACCCATGATAACAATTGAAAATCCACCAGCTGGAAGTGCTTTATCAACAGCAGGAGAGCTTAAGAAACTGATTGAATCATCTAGAGATAAGTTTGTTGAGAAAGCAGTTGAAAAGGGGGTTAGTAAGAACGAGGCAGAAAAAATTGCAGAAAAAATGATTGGAGCAACATGGGATGTCGGACATATAAACATGTTAAGAAGATACGGATATGATAAAGCTGATATTGTTAAACAAACAGAAGAAATTGCTCCTTTTGTCAAACATGTTCATTTAAGCGACAACTTCGGGCACGAACATACAGAATTACCTATGGGAATGGGGAATGTACCTTTGAAAGAGATGATGGAGAAGCTCGAGAAAGAAGGAAAGCTTAAAACTGCAAAAAAGATTATTGAGACAGGAGATTGGTGGCAACATTTCCAAACAGCTCCAAATCCGTATGTTTTAGAAGCTTTTGGTTCTCCAGTTTATTCTATGTTGGCTGCTCCTTACTGGAATCAAATTAGAGCGACATATGGGAACTACTTTGCTGGTTATGGGACAATTTTGCCCGAGCAACATTTTTCTCTTTACGGCGGAGGATTTTCTGCTTTGCCTACAGAGCTCGGAGGAGAAATGCCTGGGGGAAGACAGAGACTTAGCGGAGGAACACCGATGGGGTGAATTAAATTCTTAAACCAAATTTTTTTCCAGCCAATCTTAAGGCATTTTCTTCTGATATGCCGGTGTAAGTAAGAAAATTAGAATAACTAACCGCAGCAAAAACTCCTTCTAAATTATTATTTAAGGCACTCGCTATTTTTTGATAACTAGTATAATTTACAATTCCAAGCATAATAATTTCAGGCTCCAGAGTTTGGATAAATTCTTCTGTTGGATTAAAAGGTACAAATCCACACCTTTTTGTAAATTGCTCTATAATCTGTCTTGGTTTTTCTATATTAAAACTATAAGTTACGATAGAGGTTTCTCCATCAAAGATTTTCCGTTTTAAAGTAACATCAACAGGCGGGCTGATATAGAAAGCAGCAAGAAAATCTGTTCGAAATCCTCTTTTTTGTACAGGCGCAAATTCTATTTTTAAATCTCTAAACTTTTTTTCTATATCTCCTAATTGCATTTGTAAATTACCTATACTTGCTAAAACATGTAATTTGTCATATCTCCAAATTACTGTTTTATCTTCTACAGCTCTTTCTAATTCCATTTTCTTACTTTACAAAATTAGTTTTTAAAAGTTTCGATTTAAACTTTAAATAAATATATATTAATAGTTAGTTCCAGTTTGAGGTTATGGCTAAACAATAGTCAAATTAAAGATTTGAAGAAAATCTGCATTCGCCTGTTAAGGCTATTATTGAAGAAACTTCAACATTCCCTTCGGGAAAATTCCAATCAACTCTTTATACACATCTACATTTTTCTCTTATCAAATAGATTCTCTCTTTAATCTCGCGCGCCTCATAAATCTGTTTTTCCATAAATCAAAATAAAGCATAGTATCGAGTTCTTTTTTGAATTTTTGTTTTCCTTTTGGTGGCATTTCGTAGCCGACAGGAAACAAAGCCTCAATTTCAACTTCTGTAGGAATATGTAAAAGACTTCTAATATCATCTTCTACAAAAGAGCCGATCCAACATGTTGCAAGGCCTAGTTCTGTGATTTTCAACAAGAAATTCTGGATTGCTGCTCCTGTTTGTTGTCTTACATAAACTTTTGCTTTTTCTTTAAAATTTCTTTCTAATTGAGAATGATCTGAACAAAAAACAACAACATAACTTACATTTTTAATGAAATCCTGTTGGCATGCTTCTGCAATTTTTTTTATTTTTTCTTCTTCTGTTACAACTAAAAATTTTAGAACTTGAATGTTTCCTGCAAGAGGTGTGAGTCTTGCAGAATCGAGAGCTTTGATGATGTCTCTCCAATCAGCTTTTTTTGTTGAGAATCTTGTGACCGAGTGGCGCTCTTTTATTAGTTTGTCTATCATGTTAGAGTAAGGAAAAGAGGGTATAAAAAAGTTATTATAATACAGAACAAAAATAATTACCTTTAACTTGGAATTCCTTCAGAATTGTTTTTGTTCTGTCTCCCAAAATCCAAACAAACCATGCACTTTAGTGCATGGTAACACACAAGGATTTTGTGATATTAATTTATCTTGTCAACTTAAAAGATTGTAAAAAAACTTCTAAAATAGTCCATTTATTTCTATTATTATAGAAATTCTGTTATTTACATGACATTTTCCGCAGAATTTTCTATCTGGATAATTCTGAAATAATGTAATCTAACCCACAGAATTATCCATAATTAAAATAAATTATCTTGGAGATTTCAGTAGAACTTTATATAGATTTTTTATTCCACTTCTTCAATTTCTTGTTCTGCTTCAAACTCATCTACTTCTTCCTCATCCTCGATTTCAACTTTTATAACACCATTAATCTCTTCTACACTTAAACCTGTTCTTGCTGATATTTCATTAATTATATTGTCTAAATTTGTTGTAGCTAATTCAAATTCCCATTCTTCCTCGCCACTTTCAACTTCTATCTCAGCCTTTTCATCTTTTATTTCAACTTCTATTTCTAATCCCTCTTCTTCCATATCTTCATCTTCCAAGATTCTTTGAGCATTTTTTGCTAAACTTTCAGCAGCATTTGCTTGTCCAAAAGCTTTACCATAATCTTCGTCTCTGAAGGCTTCTTCAGCTGTTTCTAGTTTTGATTTTGCCTCTGAAATTAAATTTTCTGCAGCATTTATTCCAGGAAACTTATTTTCTTGTTTTGAAAGCTTTTCTTCCACTGCTTCAACAATTTCTTCTCTTGCATCTTCTATCTGTTCTGTAGCTCTTTCTTTTTTAATTGCTGTCAGTCCTTTTTCTTCTTCTATTTCTTCTATCTCTTCTTCAATTTCTTCCTCAGATTTGCCAGTTTCTTGCTTAATTTTTATTTTAGTTTTATTTTTCTTATTCTCTATTTCTATCTCAACTTCTCCTGTTTTATTTTCTAAGCTGCTTAAAATTGAGTTAATTAAATCTTTTTGTTCCTGACTAATTTGCCCTTTTATTTCAATTTTTATTTTTAACTCACCAGATTTTTGTTCTATCTCTTCTTCATGCTCTTCTAATTCTTTTTCTATTTCAACTATTTTCTCAATCTCTTGTATTGAATCATCTTCTTCTAAACTGGCAATACTCTCCTTTACCTTCACTAAAGTTTTTCCATGCGCATCTTTACCTTTTTCTGCTGCCTCTAATTTATTTTCTTCAATCATTGCTTTAACTTCTAATAATCTTTCTCTTGCTATTTCTAGCCCTTTTGTTGCTTTTTCTCCTTCGTTAAATGTTAAAAGTAAATTTAGTTGATCTAGTGCTTTATCTAAACCCCAAAGAAAACTATCTGGAGTTACACCAGGATCTTCTGTTGTTTTTGAAGATGATAATGGCAACATAAAAATAGTTAGAAGAATTAAAGTTACTAGTATATTTTTTTTCATATGTTGGCTAATTAATAAAACCTTTTAAATCTTTGGATATGCGAGGAGAAGGATTCGAACCTTCGTAGGCACTAAGCCACGAGGGCCTAAACCTCGCCCGTTTGACCGCTCCGGCATCCTCGCCTACAAGAAAGATAAATTAAGAATATAAAAAACTTTACTAAACCCAAAAATTTATAATTTGTTTTAGGAATTATTTTTCTAGAAGTTCATATTGTTATTTCTGAAATTTCACTCTTTCAAATCACTTAGCCCTAACAAAATAAATAAAACTCCAATCATAATTACAAACCAGAAAATTCCGCCTTTCAAAAACTCCCAGCTTGCATGCCAGAAGTTAAGAGATTTTCCGGCAACTGTCCAGTCTTGTGCTGACGAATAATAACCAACTAAAATTATTCCTATAACTAAAATTAATCCGACAATTAATTCTACCCATTTATTCATGTTTTTTATAATTTCGGTGTATTTAAAAAGATTTCTATTTTTAAATATAGATTTTTAACTAAGTATAAGTGCCGGTTTGTGTTCTGACTTCATCTTCTGGTAGAGAAGGATCTAATAGATGTTTTAGTTCATGTAGTAAAGTTTTTTCTTTTTCATGTTCTGATTGTCTGTCTAAAATTCTTATTTCTCTTGTGTAAGTGTTGCAGTCACCTAAAATGCCGATTCCTATTTCATACTCTGTAACTATTTTTGGGGCTGGCATTTGAGAAGTTGAATATCCTTGTCTTTCTTTCAAGCCAGTATAAAATGTTGAGGGTTTTGCCTTGTTGTTAAAGTAATAGTTGTTTAAATTTCCGAATGCAAGAGAGATAGGTATAAAGATGCCCAAAAGTAATTTATCTAGAGTTTTTTTCATAGATAATATTGTATAGATAAGAATTTAAAAGTTTCTAAATTAGATTTCATATTTTAAAATTGATAAACAATTTAAAGAGACGCAAGGGGTAGGATCATTTATTTTTAACTTAAAATTTGCAAATTAAAACTCGCAACAAAATTTTTTATAAAAACATCCCCGCACCCGGATTCGAACCGGGGATCTTCCGGGTCCAGCTAGTCAGGTTTCATTTCATCTTTGTAGATTTAATCCACCCTAGTTGAAAAACTACAGCCGGACGCTCTGCCGTTGCTCCTTCATTACTTTAAGTAAAAAAGTCTGAGCTATGCGGGGATTTTGATATATGTTTTGCCATATTTTTAAATGTATTGTCAATTTTCAAATTTAAATTGTATAATTTTTTAGCTAACTGTTAATTCAAGATCTCTTTGTTTGATGGTTCTAATAAACCTTTTACAAACACAATTGTCTGCTATCTCTTGCTTGTTTGGTACTTCTAATTTATCAACCCAGCATTTTTCATATACTGCTGCATTTATCATTCTTGGCACATAGACACACATTCCATCTACATAGTTCTCACAATCAATCATTTTTGACCCCAGAAAATTTAGTTAAAATCTAGAGTCTCAACTAATAAAAAAAGAAATTCCAGAATTGGAAATTTTTAAGTTGAGACATGATTGATTTAATAATACATAGTATTTAAATTTTTTGTTTAGAGGCTTTAGAAAGTAAATATCTTTTTTAAAGAGGTTTACTATAATCTAGAGTTAATAACATATTTTTGAGTATGCCAAAGATTTAAAAATTCTAACTGTCTAACTAAACTATGGTATGGCCATTTAAAAAGAGAAATGATATATTGGATTTAACTGTAAACAGAAAACTTCTACAAAAAAGGGAAAGTTCGACAAGCAAGATAAGTTCAGAGCAAGATTCTATGGGAAGTTTTTTTGGTGCAATTTCGAGTTCTTCAGGTTCTTCTACATCTCCAGCTAATTTAGACTCTAAAAGTTTAAAGATAAAAATGGAAGATGTTGAATACAAGCTAAATAACTTTTTAAGGAAAGTGGGGGATATTCTTGATAGACTTGATGTTGCTGAGAAAAAAATTGATAGATTGGATAGAAAAAGTGTGTATGATGTAGGAGAGGAATAAAAACTATAAGTGAGAGAGACAAAACAAAGACAATTCTGAAGGAATTGTTTACTGTTTAGGCAGTGGTTTACTTTTGCTCTTTATTAATATATATAGAGATATTGTAGATTTAAAGGCAAAAATTGATTTTTTATACAAATATACATATAAGTTGCAATTATCTTTGCAAGATATATAATTCTTAAGGCACTTGAACTTTGTAATTTTCACTCAAATTTATAAATCTCTTTCTCTAATTAAATAAAATGCCTTTAACAAGATATGAACTAATAGAAATTATAGAAGAATTAAGCAAAATCAGAGGCAGGCATACAGAACTTGTAACAGTTTACATTCCAGCAGGTCAGAATATAAATGTAGTTGCAAAACAAATTGATTCTGAAAAATCCACTGCCGACAATATAAAAAGTAAGTCAACAAGAAAAAATGTTTTAGACTCGCTTGAAAGTATAGGAAGAGAATTAAAACTCTACAAAAAAACTCCTGATAATGGACTTGCAATATTTTGTGGAAATGTTAGCGAAAAAGAAGGTCAAGATGATATCAAGTTATGGGTTTTAGAGCCTCCACAACCGCTAAAAGTAAGACTCTACCGATGCGACCAAGAATTTGTTCTCGAACCACTAAAAGAGATGATGGAAGCTGAAGAAGTTTACGGTTTAGTTGTTATCGATAGAAGAGAAGCTACTATCGGTCTATTAGAAGGCAAACAAATTAAAGTTTTGAGAAAGCTAACTTCTGGAGTGCCGAGTAAACAGAGAGCAGGAGGACAAAGTGCTGCTAGGTTTAGCAGAATAACTGAAGGGCTTGTAAAAGAATTTTTTCGAAGAGTGGCAGATGCAATGAAAGAAGTTTATTTCGATCTTCCAAAGTTAAAAGGCATTATTATCGGAGGCCCTATTCCAACAAAAGAAGAGTTTGTTAAAGAAGGAAAACTCGTAACAGCATTACAAAACAAAATTATAGGATTAAGAGATTTAGGATATGCGGATGAGCACGGCCTTGAATTGTTAGTGGAAGCAAGCCAAGACTTACTTGCTCAACAAGAAATCATACATGAAAAAAACCTCCTCGAAAACTTCTTTGATATGCTCGGAAAAGGCAAAAAGGTAGTATATGGCGAGAAAGATGTTGAAAGGGCTCTAGACTATGGAGCAGTTGAAACACTTATCTTAAGTATCAATCTAGAAAAAGAAAAAATAAAATATTTAACAAAAAAAGCTGAAAAAACCTCTGCAAAAGTAGAAATAGTCTCGATTGACACGCCAGAAGGCGTGCAGTTTTATAATTTAAGTGGTATGGGGGCTATATTGAGGTATGAGATATAACATAGATAATCAAATTTTGAATTATTACAACACTAATAAGAAATCAATTCACAAACAAGTCATTAAACTCAAAATGTTATTGCTAAACCGAACAATAATTTTAAGTAACACTTCTGAGTTATTTTACTAAGCGCTCTTCTTTCTGGTGCCTCACAATTTTTATTAATTCTTGCCAAAACCTTTAAATCCCATATTTTCTTCTCCAGTTTATGGAAAATGAGGAAATATTAAGAAAGCAAACAATAGAAGAACTTGATAACGAAAGAGAAATCGAGAATTTAAAAAAAATAGAAGCATCCTTATTCATTTCTGGAAAATGGTTAACGATTCAAGAGTTGATTACAATAACAGACATAAATCCTATTCTTCTAAAAGAGCTACTTAACAAACTTAAAGAAAAATATGGAAAAGAAGAGTTTGCAATTGAAATTTTGTCAAAAGATGAATTGTGGAAAATGGATGTAAAACCAGAATATACCCAACTTGTAAATAGACTTATAACAGGAAAGTCAGAATTTACAAAAGCAGAACAAGAAACCCTTGCTGTCATTGCCTACAAACAACCAGTAAAACAATCTGTAATTATAAAAATCAGAGGAAACAAAGCTTACGAGCATGTAAAAAAATTCATTTCACTCGGATTATTAAAAACAAAAAAGCTAGGTCATACCCTAGAACTACAGTTAAGCGAAGATTTTTACGATTATTTTCATATCTCGCAATCTGACCTAGAACAACCTCAAAATATAAATGAACAAACAGAATAAAAAATGCTCTATCTTCCACATATCCCCTCAATTGTAGTTTATATTGTGATTTTCATTGATTTTTTCATTGCTTTCTTTTTCCTAAGTGTTTTTGTAAGCACAAAAATAAAAAAAGAGGAAAAAGAATTTAGACCATTTGAGTTAACTTTCGTTCTTCCTGCTTATAATGTTGGAAAAATTTTGGAAAAAACTTTAGACTCAATTAAAAAAGCAAAATATCCACAAGAGAAAATTAAGATAATTATTGTAAATGATGGCTCAACCGACAATACTTTAGAAGTCGCAAAAAAACTTTCTCAAAATAATACAAACATACAAGTTTTCAGCAAAAAAAACACGGGAAAAGCTGATAGTCTTAATTATGGCATAAAACAAGCAAAAACAGAACTAATTGCAACTCTTGATTCTGACTCATTAATAATGCCAGATTTATTAGAAAAAGCAGTTACACCATTTTCTGATAAAAGTATAATGGCTGTAACTTCAAGACTTAAACCACTTAACAGAGAAAAGTTAATCGAAAAAATGCAGTATGTTGAATATACATTAGCAGGATTTTATAGAAGGCTAATGGGTCATATAAATTCTCTACCAGCTGCTCCAGCTTTTACAATATACAGGCGAGATTTCTTTCTAAAACATGGTTATTTTGATACAGACAATTTGACAGAAGATTTCGAAATAAGTTTAAGGATACAAAGCCATCAATACAACATTAGTTATGTTGCTGATTCTTACGCTTTAACAGATGTGCCAAATAATTTATACAAGCTTTATAGACAGAGATTAAGATGGAATTACGGCACTTTTTACAATTACAGAAAATACAAGCATATTTTTTTTAATAAAGATTATGGCGACTTGGGTTTTTTTGTTCTTCCGGCAGGATTTTTAAGTATTCTAATGGTTTCTCTAACTATGTTAATGGCATCTTACACTATCATGGTATGGATAATCGAAAATATTCAAAAATTATTAATTGGCTGGCGACCCTCATTTGAATTCAATTTAGAAAGATTCGCCCTTTCTGTAACAGACTTACGAATACTTCTTTTTTTATTTACGCTTTTACTAGCACTAACAATATTTTTCTTAATAAGAAGTGAATTAAAAGAAAAAATAGGAATAAGAGATTTTTTTGTAACAATGTCAATATTTTTATGGACTCTTGCATTATTTTATATAATTGGATTTATCTATTTTATAAGAAATAAAAAGCCTACATGGAGTTAAATTAAGGGAAGTTGTTAGCAAGGAACCTTGGTTCCTTACATCTTACAATGGAAGAAAAAGTAAAAAGAAAAATTAGCTATGAAAAATATCTGATTGCGATTCTAGTTACATCTCTTTTTTTTATTTCCGGCATTATAACAGGTAATTTTGTAGCAGAACAAAAGGTAGAAGATACAGAAAGCACAGTTAAAGCTATATGGGCATTGTTAAACTTAGCTGAGCTAAAAGAAAAGTTTTCGGAGAACGAGACTATAAACTATTGTAATCTGAGCTGGGAGTATGTATGGAAAGAAAAGGTTGAAATTGGAAGCATTCTAGCATCTTTAGAAAAAAGGCTTGGAAAAGATCATGAAGTTGTAAAAGAGCAAAAAATAATCTACAATGAAGTACAAGCAAAGACTTTAAGAATTGTCAGAATAATAAACAGAGAGTGCGGCTATGACTGGAGTATAATATTATTTTTTTACACTAATGAAAAAAATGACGAAAAAGGAGATTACAAGTTAAGCGAGTTACAAGGCTATGCTCTTGACACTCTCTACAACGCAGATAAAGAAAAGACAAAAATATTTGCTTTTGATATTAATGCTGTTGGAAATTTAAGTAGTGAGTTGATTGCAAGTTATAATGTAACATATGTTCCGACTCTAGTCATAAACAATGAAGTTTATCGGAGGTTTGTAAGCGGAAATGAAGTTGCAAGAATTCTTAAAGAATAAAGTAATATTATTATTCATAATTTTTATTATTGTGTATATAATATTTTTCTTCTCATTTAAACAACATTCTGACATATGGTGGGATTCTGCCTCTTACATCGGAGCTGGAAAATATATTTTTTCTTATGGTGAAGAAGGAGTTTTCGAGCCACAAAAATCAATTCTCCTACCAATAATATTGGGTGTTTTATGGAAACTTAACTTTAATGTAATTTTAGTGGGAAAGATTTTTATCTTTTTAATTTCCCTTTTATCTTTAGTATTTTTATATCTATTTTCAAAAGAGCTTTTTAATGAAAAAACAGCATTTTTAGCAACACTAATTCTTTCATTTAATGTCTTGTTTTTTATCTTCATTTTTAGACTTTACACTGAAATGCTTTCAATATGCTTTATTCTCGGCTCGATTTTTTTCATGCTCAAATCAACAAAAAATAAAAGTTATAACTATTTATTTTTATCTTCTCTGTTTGCTTTTCTTGCATTTTTAAGTAAATATCAAAACATAATATTATTCGGAATTCTAAACATTTACTTAATATATGAAACTTACAAAAGCAAAAAAGTATCAAGTATTATTTTGTTCAATATTTTCTCATTCATCATTTTCTTGCCTTTTTTACATATTAATTATTTAGTTTATGGCAACCCTTTTTATCTCGTCGAGCAATCAAAAAGCTATTTTAAAGAAAATCTTGGAACTCTATACAACTTAAAAGCTTTTCCAGGAATTCCTCGAGTGCTTTTCAAAACAACAGATTTAATTTATTTTAAGACAATCTTGTTTTTATTTAATGTTTTAATTCCATTTATTTTTTATGGTTTATATTTAATAATAAAAGAAAAAAATTATTTCAAGGAAAAAATTTTCCTAATTATATTTCCAACATTAATTTTTTTCTTTTTCCTAGAGATATTTTACTTAAAACAAGACCGCTATATCTTGCTTATTTTTCCTTTTCTTTCCATGCTTGCATCATACGGAATTTCAAATTCTGAAAATAAAAAAGCTTTTTTAGTTGTTGGGATTTACATATTTTTTTCGTTACTGGGGGTTGCAGTATTTTTTTCTAACTTCTCTGAAACACAATATGCTAACTTTTTTATAAATCCTCCAATAAATATCTCATGTGAAAAAGTTGCAACAAGCGATCCTAGAGTTGCAATATCAGAAAAAGTAAAAAAAATAGTTTTTCCCTATGAAGTTTTTGATGAAACGTGGAGTCCTAAAAGAAAAGGAAGTCAAATCCTAAGCCAAAACCCTAACTGTATCTTCTACTTTTCATGTTACGAAAAAAGAGACGAGCACATAAAAAGATTAAACGAAATTAACTATTCACTTGAATACTCTAAAGATACAGGAAGATGTTTATATGCAATATTTATAAGTTTTAAGATAAAATGAAGCTCTCTATATTAATTCCGGCATACAATGAAAAAGAAACAATAAAAGAAGTTTTGAGAAGAGTGAAAAATGCTGATATAGGAAAAACAAAAAAAGAAATTATTGTTGTAGACGATTTTTCAACTGACGGAACAATTGAGGTTTTAAAAACACTAGATGACAAAAACATAAAAATAATTTTCCATGAAAAGAATTATGGAAAAGGTCATGCAATTAGAACAGCTTTGAAACATTCAACAGGAGATATAATTATTATACAAGATGCTGATTTAGAATATAATCCAGAAGACTATTATAAACTTATAGAACCTATATTAAAAAATAAGGCCAGAGTTGTCTATGGCTCACGAGTTTTAAACAAAAACAACAAATATTCAACTTTGTCTTTTTATCTTGGAGGCAGACTTCTAAGCTTTCTTACAAATATACTATACAACACAAACATAACAGACGAACCAACCTGCTACAAATTATTTAAAAAAGAAGTTCTTGATGAAATAAATTTTGAGTGCGAAAAATTTGAATTCTGTCCTGAAGTTACTGCAAAAGTTACAAAAAAAGGTATAAAAATTTTAGAAATTCCTATCTCATACAACCCCCGAAACATAAAACAGGGCAAAAAAATAAGATGGAAAGATGGTGTAATTGCGGCATGGACTTTAATAAAATATAGATTTAAGCACTAAACTATAGAAAAAGATAAAAACAGCTGTTTTCATCTAATTTGATGGAAGTTTGTTATAAGTGCGGGAGAAGTGAGAGAGAAGTTAAACTACTTGATGCAATTGATGAAAAAGAGGCTATAAAAGTATGCGAAGAGTGTGCTTTACTTGAAGACATTCCAATAATAAGAAGGCCCTCAACTTCTCAGCTTGAAAGAATGGAAAAACCATACTCTGTTCGTGAAAGATTGAAAAAAATGGCAGGACTACAAACAAGTGTTTCAGAAACTCCAAGAATTGCACAAGACATGATTTACCAAATCAAGAAGCAGAAAGAAAAGGTAGATGATAAAAATTTCGATAAACATCTCTCGTACATAAGAAAAATAAATAAACCTCTTAACCTAGTTGAAAATTTTCACTGGAAAATTATGATGGAAAGAAAAAATAGAAAATTGACAAGATCCCAACTTGCCAACACACTAGGCGAGTCTGAAACTGCAATTAAATATCTCGAAAATAAAGAATTGCCAGACGACGCGTTAAGAGTAATAAACAAAATAGAACAATTTTTCAGAATAAGTTTAAGACAAGTTCCTACATCAGAATCAAACTTTGACTTACAAAAAGAGAGTCAAGAACAAAATATTACAACTCCAGCAACAATTCTTAAATTAAACAGAGAAAAGCTTGACAAGCTCACAATCGCTGATTTAGTAAAAATTAAAAAAGAAAAAGAAAAATTTCTTCAGCAAACAAAACAATCTGAAAAACAAGAACTTGAAGTAACAGGAGAAGAAGAGGAAGAAGATTTTGAAGCTAGAACATAACATTTAAAAACATTCTTTTTGTTTCAAAAATATGGAAGTCAAATACATCAAAGATGAAAAAAACGAAGCAGAGATTGAACTTGATAATCTAGCAATCGCCGAACTTTTGCGAATCTATTTATCACAAGATGAAGATGTAGAAATTGTTGCGTGGCGAAGAGAGCATCCGACAAAATCTCCAATATTAAAAATAAAAACAAAAGGGAAAACAGTTAAAAAATCAATCCAAGATGCTTCTTCTAAAATAGAAAAAGAACTTGATAAACTTGTTGAAGATCTTAAAAAGGCGAAATAGTTTTAATCTTTCTTATATAAAACAAAATTAATAAACTATCCTTATTGTTTTCGTTACATAATATATTATCGGATTATAAATTGTTATTTATTTATCAGAGAAAGAATTTATTTATTGTAAATATTTAGTATATATCTAATTATTTACTTACTAACAAAAAGAAAAACATTTAAAAACATCAAATTCTTGATAAATAAATGTTTGTTGATCCAGCAAATTCATATCAACCAGATCCAGCAGAAGTTACTCATTGTGCTAATGAAATTTATTTTTCATCAGGGAGTAGAATCTCTTGGAATGGTTTTCTTTACGATGATAATCTAACTGCAGAAGAATTAACATCTTTAGCTAGTGGAAAACCTTCTTCTAATAGCACTTCTTCTCGTCGCTATATTTTATTTATATCAAATAAAGGGTATTATGCTCTCGATACACGAGATTCTTCATCACCAATTTACGTAGGAGCAACAACACAAGAAGCTGACAAAAATCTAAAGTCTTTAAAAGAAGGAAAAACTCCAGAACAAATAAAGATTGAATTAGAAAGATTAAGACATGGCAAAAAATCTCTTGAAGATCTTGCTGAAGATGATCCACATGAATTCATGAAGATGTTAAGAGGAAGTTTTAATCCAAAACAACTAAGACAAACTCATGTTTAAAATGGCAAATACAATAACAAGACTAAGCACAAAAACTTCAGGTCTTGAAGCATTTGAAAAAACAGAAGAACTGGGTAGAAGAAGGGATTTAACAGCAGAAGAAGCTTGGGAAATACAAAAATCGCAATATTGTAGAGTAAAAGAAGTATGCCAAACTTACATAACAGCAATGTCACAAGGTTTTAGACTTCCAAATTCATGTAGAATATGTGAAGGTGTAAAGTTTCGGGAAGCTTGCGTGTTATATAAATTGTCTACTGTTTAAAGGCAGTTATTTTTGTTCTGTATTTAAATATCTTTTATGATGTTCTTCGAAAAAGTTTTTGTTAAAACAAAAACTTTTTATACTCGCTTACTTTTATCAAAACATGG
>CAYIIQ010000007.1:0-22829 GCA_964363545.1 Candidatus Woesearchaeota archaeon
AATTGTGACAGAAATTAAAAAAGCTGGTAGATTTTACAAAGCAGAAGAGTATCATCAGAAGTATCTTGAAAAGAGAGGATTGGAAATGTGTAGTGTGTAATATTATTTTCTAATATTTCTTATATATGTTACAAATGAATAACCCTTATGGTTTTCTCTAAATGTCTCATTCCAGATTTGTGTGGCTATTTGCGGAAAGAATTTATCTCCTTCAAAATGTCTATGAACTTCTGTTATTTCAAGCCTGTTTGCAAGGCTTATTGTTTGCTCGTAGATTTGACTTCCACCCGCAACATAGCAAATTTTATCAAGTTGACTTGCTTCTCTTACGGCATCATCAACCGAACCACAAATAATTATTAAACCCGCATAATCTTCATTTGTTTTTGCTCTTGAGATTACAATATTTGTTCTTTCATGAAGCGGTCTAAATTTTTCAGGAATTGACTCATATGTTTTTCTTCCCATAATAACAGGATATCCAATTGTTAATTCCTTGAATCTTTTCATATCTTCAGGAATGCTCCATGGAATTTTTCCTCTATTTCCAATTACGTTATTTTCTGAGACCGCAGCAATTAGAATAAGTTCGCTCATTTTAAATTTAGGCAGCCATTATAGCTTTAGAATCCCACTTATCTGGCTGATAATTTTCTATTCCGACAACATCTTCAACAGGAAGTTGAATAATCTCAAGTAATGGAATATTTTTAATTCTTATAGAAGGTAATTTTCTTGGCTGTTTCGATAATTGTGTAAGAATAAATGGAATATGATCTTTTCTTTCATTTCCAGAAGATTCTGGAGGAACATTTTCAAGATACCACTTTCTTAACTCTACATATTCTTCTCGATTTTCAACTTTTCTAAATCTTTTTTGAAATTCTCTAACATTATCTGCATTAGTCCAGAAATCAGCTCTTGGAGGAACACCCAAATAAGCATGAACATTTACATAACTATGATTAAAAAATCTTGATCTAAAGCCAGTTTCGTTTGCAACTAAGTGGGTTAATAACGAGTCTTGAGCGATATTGAAAGGAACTCCTAGAAAAACATCACAACTTCTCTGGACCATTGTTAAATCCATATTCTCTCCAAATACACTGAACTGATGCCAAAACGGACACGGACCAAGAGCCATTTCTGGTAGATCTCCAACATTCCATGCAGAAAGTACATGATATCTTGAACCAACTCTTTCTTTAATTCCCCTCAATAAATTTTGAAGCTGATCAATTTGCTTACTACTAGAACTTCTCCAATGTCTCCATTGGTATCCATATACAGGTCCTAAATCTCCAGCTTCTGCTGCAAATAATGGATCTTCTCTAAGTCTTTGTTGATATTTCTCAAATTCCTCATTCCATTCCTTGGAATGTTTAGGAAATTTTTCTCTTAAATCATTTCTTTCTAAATAATGATCAAACGCATTTTGTGTCCATATATGGATATTTCTTTCAACTAGAGACTTAACATTCCTTTCACCTCTTAATTTCCAAAATAATTCTTCAAAGGGAAGTCTTGGAGGAACATTTTTTGTCGTAATTAAAGGAAATCCTTCTCTTAAATCATAAATACTCTGCCATGCAGATATTCCAATAATATACTCTTGAGTTCTAGGCTCAAATTGTATATCTCCCCTCCCAAGAATCTCTTTTAAAAGCTGATGATATTGTTCCATTAAGAAAAATTTGTCTTTTTTGCTTATAAAGATTATTGTGTTTTAGCGTTATATAACTTACTGCAACAATCGAAAGCTTTTTAAACTTATATGTATCATATTATCATATGATAAATAAAGACATATTACACTTGCATCAACATGAGAAAATTAAAGAAAAAGAAATTTACGAAGCTTATAAAATTTTCTTCGGAACTCTTGTTTCAGAATCAAGATTGAAAATAATAAGCTTGCTTAAAAAAGGAAGAAAAAATGTATCTGAAATAGTTAAAGAGCTGAAAACAGATCAAACTTCTGTTTCTCACGACTTGGCAAGACTGAAAAGATGCGGATTTGTAAATGTGGAAATCGATAGAAAATTTAGATATTATAAGCTTAATGAGCAGACAATTAAACCTCTTATAGAACTTATTGATAAACACATGCTTGAATATTGTATTCATATTCTAAGAGCAATTAAAACTCATAGAAAGGGGGAAAAATAAAATTGAAACTTTAGTAATTACCTTAATTGTTGTATTAATATTCATCGCATTATTTGGCGGGTTTTTCGGTTATGGAATGATGGGGCTCGGCTCTATGTTTTTGTTTGGTTGGCTGTTTATGTTGCTTTTGCTAATAGCGTTAATACTTTTTATTATATGGCTTATTAATCAACTACAAAATCAAAATAAAAAACTAAGAAGTAAACATGGAAAAAAGAATATTTTCAGTTAAAGGTATGCATTGCGCAAGTTGTGCGAGAAGTATAGAAAAAAGTGTTAAGAAAGTTAAAGGAGTTAAAACTACAAGCGTGAATTTTGCAACAAGAAAACTTTATGCTGAAATTGATGAAAATACTAATAATGAAGAAATTATCAAAGCTGTTTCTGATGCAGGAGATTATGAGGTATTCGTCGAAAATGGCATAATAGGAGAAAAGAGTAATAAAAATAAAACAGAAAATAAGCAAAATGGAGAAAGCATGAAAGTAATCTTTGTTGTTCAGGGACTTGACAATCCTCATTGTGCTATGACTATAGATAATGCAGTTAGAAATTTGCCGGGAATTAAAAGAGTCGATCTAAATATAACTTCTCATAAAGCAAGAGTTTTTTATGATGCCTCTAAACTAAACAAGGAAAAAATTAAAGAAGCAATTGAAAATGCAGGCTACAAAGTTGCTGGGGAGGAAAGTGAAGGAGAAAACATAGATGATGTTGAAATTAAAGAAATGAATGAAGCAAAAAAAAGAATGTGGTTTGCGTGGATTTTTGCTATTCCAATTGCAATAATAAGTTTGGTTTTTGAAAGATTTTTAAACATTCATAATACTTTTTTAATGACTCTTCCATTAATTCTTTCAATTCCCATATTGTTTGTTGTCGGCTTTCCTACATTAAGATCTGCTTTCAAATCAGTAAAATATCTGAGTTTTAATATGGACGTTTTGATAAGCTTGGGGACTTTAATTGCTTTTTTAACAGGGGTAATTAGATTTTTTATTCCAATTGAAGACTATTCTGGAATTGGCGGAATGATTATGGCTTTTTTCCTTACAGGAAGATATGTCGAGACAAAGGCGAGAGGTCGTGCAAGTCAGGCGATAAAAAGGCTTTTAAGTCTAGAGGCAAAATCTGCAACTCTCTTTGTAAATGGAAAAGAAAAATCTGTTAGAATAGATGAAGTAAAAGTTGGCGACATTATGATTGTTAAGCCAGGAGAAAAAATTCCAACAGATGGAGTTGTTATTAAAGGAGAGTCAGCAGTTGACGAGTCAATGGTTTCAGGAGAAAGTATGCCTGTTGAAAAATCAAAAGGAAGTAAAGTGATAGGAGCAACAATAAATCAAGACGGCGTTTTATATATTAAAGCCACAAAAATAGGGAAAGACACTTTTTTAAGTCAGATTATAAAGCTAGTGGAAGAAGCTCAGGGATCTAAAGTTCCAATACAGGAGTTTGCTGACAGAGTCACAGCTTATTTTGTTCCAGTTGTAATTTTTGTTTCAATTTTAACTTTCTTTGTCTGGCTTATTTTTCCAGAATTTATGAAAAACATTGCCTCTTTTTTCAGTTTTATTCCCTGGATTAATCTAAGCCTTGATAATTTAGCACTTGCTTTATTTGCAGCTATTGCTGTTTTAGTTATAGCATGTCCTTGTGCTTTGGGACTAGCAACACCTACAGCATTAATGGTAGGAAGTGGGATAGGAGCTGAAAAAGGAATTTTAATACGAAGAGGCGAAGCAATACAAACAATGAAAGATGTAAAAATTGTTGTCTTTGATAAAACAGGTACAATTACAAAAGGCAAACCAGAGTTAACTGACTTAATTCCTTTTGGAGTGAAAGAAGAAGAGTTACTTAGAATTACTGCATCTCTTGAATCCGCATCAGAACATCCAATTGCAAAAGCAGTTGTTGATGCTGTAAATAAAAAGAAAATAAAAATAGGAAAAATAGAGAAATTCAGAATTTTAAGGGGAAAAGGTATAGAAGCTTTGTTTGAGAAAAAAAGATTTGTAATTGGAAACAGAAAGTTAATGCATGACGAAAAAATCAACATAAATCATATAGATGAAAAAATGATTGAACTTGAAAATCAAGGGAAAACAGTCATGGCAGTTACACTTAACAAAAAGGTTATTGGTATTATTGGAGTTGCTGATACAATAAAAGAATACTCTATCGAGACGATTAAGCAACTTAAAGAAATGGATTTTAAAACAATAATGATAACAGGAGACAATGAAAGAACTGCAAAAGCAATTGCTGCTCAAGTTGGAATAGACGAAATTCTTGCAGATGTTCTTCCAGAAGAAAAATCCAAAAAAATAGCTGAACTGCAACAAAAAGGTATGGTTGTAATGGTAGGAGATGGCATTAATGATGCTCCTGCATTAAAACAATCAAATGTTGGAATTGCCATTGGTACAGGAACTGATATTGCAATCGAAGCCGGAGATATAGTCTTGACAAGAGGAAACCTGTCAGGAGTTGTTGACGCCGTAAAGTTAAGTCGTGCGACATTCAGAAAAATTAAACAAAATTTGTTCTGGGCATTTGCTTACAATGTTGTGGCAATTCCAGTTGCAATTGCTGGATTATTACATCCAGTTGTTGCAGAAATTGCAATGGCTTTATCAAGCATAACTGTTGTGACTAATGCGAATTTGTTGAGAAGAGCAAGTATATAATTTTCTTCTTAAAAATCTGAAATCTTACCTTCTTATAAGGTAATATATTAAAGCGTTAGATTTTAATAATATTATAATTTTTCATATTAAAGCCCTGTAGTCTAGCGGTCAAGGATCTTTGGCTCTGGCCCAAAGGACCCAGGTTCGAATCCTGGCGGGGCTATGTTCGGCCATACTGTAGCCGAAGAAAAGTTGTCTCAGTTAAAGTTAAATACCCTCGATTCTTCTTCCAACTAATAAAAGAGGTAAAATGAAACTATCAGTCCTAGCATCTGGCTCTTCAGGAAACTGTTTTTATGTCGAGCATAATGAAACTGCAATTTTAATAGATGCTGGAATAAGCTCAAAAAGTATTATAGAAAGATTAAACTTAATTGGAAAAAGTCCTACTAAAATAAAAGGCATCTTCATAACTCATGAACATTCAGATCATGTAAAAGGTGTCGATGTTTTTGCAAGAAAATTTCAAGTGCCAATTTTTGCTACTAAAGGAACAGCTGAAAACTGCTTTTTATGTTCTGAAGAAGAGTTGATAAATATAATAAAAAACGATGAATTAGTTGATATCAATGGAATGCGCATTGAGGCATTTTCAAAATCTCATTCGGCAGAAGATCCTGTATCATACAATATTTACAACAACAAAAAAATTTCGATAATAACTGACTTAGGATTAATCTCAGAAAGTGTAATAGAAAGTGTTTCTGATTCTCATATCTTGTGTATCGAATCAAATCACGATAAGTTGATGCTTGAACACGGACCCTACCCTGAATATTTAAAAAAATGGATTAAAAGTGATAAGGGCCATTTATCAAATCTAAAAGCCAGTTTGTGTGTTTTAGAGCACGCAAGTTCAAAATTAAAACATGTTATCTTGTCACACTTAAGCATAACAAACAACACTCCTCTACTTGCACTAGAAACTTTCAGTTCTTTGTTGAAAGAAAGAAGAGACTTAAAACCTCGAATTGCTCTTTCTTTCAGGGAAAGGCCAACTTCTTTATTTAGAGTTTAATTGTTATGTCATCACTTGGTTTTAGCTCCGCCAACCCTTTGGGAATTGATAAGACCGGTCCCAGATGGTTGAGGTGTTGCAACACAAAATCCTAAAAGTTTATCTTCGGCAAGATTTTCAAGCGTCTTCAAAGGCACTATCCCACCACTTTTATCACGAAGCTGATAAAGTTTAAGAAATCTAAGATACAATTCCTTAACTGGATCAGTAAAATTTGTTTTAACTTTATGAGAAGCAGTTTTATGTTTAGATAAAGAAGAAGATCTTTCTTCTAATGCTTCTGTATAAACTCTTTCAAGAATTTTAAGAGCTTCTAATTGTTTCTCTCCCCAATAACGAAGATGTTTCTCTCCCAAATAACGAAGAGAAATTCTTGCAATATTTTTCAGGTGACTTCTTACTGTTCTATCATTAAAACCAGATTCAGATGCAAAATAAGAAATACTATCCAGTCTATAAAAAGCAAGTTGTGGACTTTCAAAGAACTTGCTTATACGTTCAGCGAAATCTTCAGTTTCCATAGTTTGGTTTAACAATTATGGTTTATATGCCTTTCGATTATATTTTAAAATCCCTTTCTATCAAAAACCTTAAATACCCTTTTCACTTAATAAAACAATGAAAGAAGAGAAGGAGGTTGGGGAAGTATTCGACTACTTTTCTAAGATAGGAGTTGCTGCTATAAAGTTGAAAGCAAGTCTGAAAAAAGGCGACACAATACACATAAAAGGCCATACAACTGACTTTGAACAAGAAGTGGAAAGTATACAGATACACAACAAAGCTGTTGACAAAGCAAAAAAAGGTGAGGAAGTAGGGATTAAAATGAATGACAAAGTAAGAAAAAATGATGTTGTTTATTTAGCCGAATAATACAGAAAATTTAATAAATACAGCAAATTTATTGTTTTAAAATTTAAAAACAGGATGTTTTATGGTAAATTATATACTTATAGCAATTTTAATAATATTTGTATTGCTTCTCTTAAGAGCTAAACACGTAAAAGAAAAAATATTCTTAGTTCTTATAATTTTACTTATAATATTTTTTGTAGTTACTGCCTCGACTTTAATAAAGAATAAAGAAATAAACCTGACAACTTTCGATGGTATTGTAGTAGCAGGAAAAATTTATTTTAAATGGCTTATTCATATTGGAAAAAACCTTGGAGATATAACCGGCGAAGCCATAAAAATGGACTGGAAAGGCAATGTTTCAGAAAATTTTAGTTATAATATTTCTAATTCTAGTAAATAAAAAAGGTAAGTAAATTAACTAGAAGGACTTTTCGGTTCTAAAAGTTTCCAATGCTAGCCGAAAATTTACTATAAATGCAACATTTTTACATCTTTCCTCGATAGAACCACCACCAGAAACTATTGCCTTCCCATGATATCTTAATGATTCACGCTCCAAAGCATCTACTATTTTTTTAGGATGATATCTTGAGTCCATCCCAAACTCGCCACGTGAAATTCCTCCATAAATGTGTTTTAGAAGTTCATAACTATCAAAACTACCAGTTCTCTGAATATCTGTTTGTTCTAGATTCATTTTTTTAACCACTTATAGAAAACCTATTTGCTGGATAGATTTATGATATGAATAATAAAAGTGAAAACAATCTTATATAAATCTATCGTTATTGTAAAGTAAATCCTATATCTTAACAATACACTCGCCTCGCAAAATGCTCGGCTCGAATACTTTTACTCAATCGTGGTATACCTTATTATTCTTTAGTAAACCAAATGTTTTTTTGCTGGAACTCCTAATTCTTCACACGCACAATAAATTTCAAACACTTTCTTTTCACTTCCGAGATTATCAGGATCAGGAAAACTCCTCTCTCTAGGATATTCAACACAGATACCATCACCATAAACTTCTCTTGCTTTTAGAACAACCTCTCTAGCTTTTTCTTTATTCATTCCAACCCATAAAATATCTTCAATTCCTTCAACTCCACAATTAACCACAATATAGCAAAGATCTGATTGCCTAGCCAATTCATCACTCAAATTATCTTGAAGATCAATTCTTAACCCAAACTTTTCTAATCCCCTTTCTGTGGCATCTATCCCCATAGATAAATTACTTAAATATAATTTAAATAACTTTTGTTCTCAGATAACTTTAATATTCGCTAATAAACTTTATAAACTGTTCATAACTACAAATCATATAAAATGGAAAGGCCGATAGGACTAGAAACTTTAGCTGCAAGAGTTATGATTCTACCAGTTATGTGGGATGATATATGTTTGGGTACTCATGAGGCTGAAACGCTAATTGGAAAAAATCTCAAACAGTATGCAGATGAATTATCTGACATAGCTTTTTCAAAATCAAGAGATTATTCCGGCTTTAGAAGATTTATACAAGAGCATGCTGTACTTTATAAAAAAGATAGTGTATTATTAGAAAATATAACTACAACAGAAATAGATTATGTTTTAGATAGAGTTAGAGAAGAAAGGGTTGAGGTTATGATAGAAGGGCTAAAATTAGATAATCTATAATAATAATTTATATTTCAAATGGCAAGAACAAAAAAAGTAAAATCTGCAGGAAGATTTGGAGCAAAGGCAGGATTAAGAGTCAGGGAAAAATTAAAGAATGTAGAAGCTATTCAGCGGAAAAAACAAACTTGTCCTTTCTGTAAAAAGAAAAGTTTAAAGAGGCTTGCAAAAGGAATATGGCAGTGTAAATCCTGCGGGAAAAAATTTGCTTCACATGCATATTATATCCAGTAAGATAGAAAAGCAAATTATAAAATAGAATTAACAAAAATTTTATAAACATAAGAAAATAAAGATAAATAAAAATGTCGCTATTCGATAAAATTAAAAAACATGCAGGAAAATTAATTATTTCAGGAGTTTTAACTACATCTTTTGGACTTGGTGTTGTTTATCATTACAGTCAAAGAGAGAATCAAGTTGAAAATCATCCAAAAGTTGCAAGAGTCTACGAGATACAAGAAGAATTGTCAGGAATTGAGCAACAACTTAATAAACAAATTACTCTAAATGATGCCATAATACTGCTAGATCAAAACAATCCTGAAAGAGATAAATACTTTACTGTTTCACAACAACAAAAACAATTAACAGAAGAATATAATAGTCTAGTAAAAGATTTTGAAGTGCAAGAATTATTAAGAGAGAGGGAGAGATATTCATCTTCTTGTGTAACATGGGCCTTCTTAACTGCTTTCTTAGCATCGCTACCTCTTTATACAGGCCTTATAGGTTTCTTTGACAGAAGATTTTAATAGAATATATAAAAACCGAAAAACAGTTAAATTTAAAACCAATAAATTCTAAGTAATAAAGAAAAATGGCAACATACAAATGCTTCAAATGCGGAAAACAAATTTCATCAAAAGCATTAGAAAAAAGATTTGCTTGTCCTAACTGCAATTCTAAAGTTTTTTATAAGCCAAGGACAAATATAACTAAAGTAAAGGCAGTATAAATAAAGGTAATGTTAACAAGATCTTCAGAAAATTTAAGGAGATGGTTTAAGGAAGAACATTGGTTCTTCTTAGAAGGAGGTTGTTAGTAAGGAACTAAAGTTCCTTACATCTTACACATGAAGGTAACAAAAGAAATTCAACACAAAATTCAAGAACTGCAAATTACAGAGCATAACTTACAGACTATAATTATGCAGAAACAAGCTTTTCAGTTAGAGTTAAACGAAATTGAATCTGCTTTGGAAGAAGTTAAAAAAACCAACGACGAAGTTTATAAAATATCAGGGCAAATAATGATAAAATCAAAAAAAGATGAAGTTGAAAAGGAATTAGAAGAAAAAATGGACATAATTAATTTAAGAATTAAATCTATTGAAAAGCAAGAGCAAATTTTAGTGAAAAAATTAGAAGGATTGCGTGAAGAAGTTGAGAAAGAGATTAAAAAAAACAAGTAATCACAAAAGATTATCATTATTCATTACAAAAGAATAATTAATTTTGAAAAATTCTAAAAAAATTTAAAATGGAAATGTTTATAAACTATATATGTATCAAATTTTTATGGTTTTTGACAAGATAAAAGAAGGGTTTTCAAAATTCCTCGGAAAAAGTGATGAGCAAGAGTACATCGAGATTGATTTAGGAAAAGAAACTAAGAAAAATAAAGTTCTTATAAGACCTTTTATTCTAAAAAAGTTTGATGATATTGGGTTAATTCTAAATAGTTTGAGAGAAGGATACACAATTGCAGTAATTGACATCAAGCCCCTGAAGCAAAAAGACATTATTGAGTTGAAAAGGGCAATTGCAAAAATCAAAAAAACAGCTGATGCTCTTGAAGGAGATATTGCAGGCTTTGGGGAAAATACAGTAATAGTTACTCCAAGTTTTGCCACAATTCACAAACCACAGAAGATAGAAGAGCCGAAAAAAAGGCCTGATTTTTACTAGTTCTTTTTTAAATGTCAAGTACAATACTAATAACTTTTTAATACAGAACAAAAATAACTGCTTTTAAGCAGTGGACAATGATATAAAAGAGAACACTCGGTAATATAAATTTACTTTAAAAATATTTCTGTGATGGATTATAGTAAATATAAATTAAAAATCAAAAGTAAGACTAATCTCTTTAATTTCCTAGAGAATTATAAATCATAATCTATATTACACAAACTAATATGTCAATCTAATATACTCTAACTTATCAAACTTTCTCTACAAAATTAAAACTAACAAAAATTAAAAAAATAAAAAAATAAAAAATTAATGTTTCGCTACTGCGTAAACAGTTTTCAAGGCTACAACAATTGTTGCTGGGACAAACAATGCTATCAGTGCTTTAAATACATTTCCAATATAGCTTATTCCAAAAAGAGTATTTCCTGCTATATCGCTGATAATAACTAATACAGCACCTGCAAGCAAGAACTCTTTCATCTCTGAGCCACCGACATTTAACAATCCTACAATAATACCAATTATTACTAGTACTAGTGCCCACCATCCCTCTGTCGTGTCAATACCTGCAAATCCAATGACAACAGCTAAAATCACTCCAATTAAAAAAGCCCTTGCTCCCCATATATTGCCACTGCTACTCGCCACACTTTTTGTTGATTTAGGCATTTTACCTCCTTTTTTGTTTTGTTAAAACTAAATAGAATTTATCTTTATAAATCTTATCATTTTATCATTTCGTTATATATTTTAAAATATAGAAAAGTTTATAAAGTGTCATAACTCGCAAATTATAACAAAAACATAGAATATTGAAATGAAACCAAAATTTATCTTCCAAACATTAATACTTGTCGTAGCAGTCTTATTTTTGTCTGTAAGTGTTTCTGCAGATGATTTAACTATAGGCGGAACAACTTCAGTTACAACAGTACATGGCGCAACAGCAACAGCAAGTTTAACAATTTCTAATACTAATACAACTGAAAATTTCAAAACAGTAACTTTACAAAGTTCCAACATAACTTTTTCAACAACATCATTCGGATTGAATGCAAGTCAAAGTAAAAGCATTACATATTCAATTGCAGTTCCATTATATCAAGCTCCTGGAGCTTATTCTTATCCTTTTACAGTTAATGGCACAAAAGAAAACGGTCAGAATTCAAGTGTTTCAGGAACGATACAAGTTAATGTTAATTCAAGTGCAACACTTTCAGTAACTCAAGCTCCATCTACACTGACAAAGTCAAACAACAAAACTTCTTTCACAGTTAAAAATACTGGAAATGTGCAATTAACAAGCTTGATTTTTTCTTTCAATGCCAATAACCTAAAAGATGACTTAAGACAAATTACTCTTACATTTTCTCCGAACTCTATTTTATTAATAAATCCTGGGGCATCAGAAACAGTAAACATTACAGCAACAATTCCAGAAAATCTTGATCCTAAAGATTATACAACTACACTTGTTGTAAATGCTTCCTCACTTGTCAGTACAGTTAGTGTATCAACTCCTCTTACAGTTTCGCAAAGCTTCTGTAAATTTGGAAATGTCGGCACAGGACTTGTGATAACAAAAGTAGAAGATGAAGAAGTTGAAAATGAAGATGCATGGGAATGGAAGCCCTTGAATGATATTGAGATAACAGTAAAAGTTGATAATAATCTTGACGAAGATGTTGACGCAGTTTTAGAATATGGATTGTATGATCCGGACGAAAAAGAATTTGTCGACTTAGACGAAGAAGAGATTGATTTCTCAATCGAAGAAGATGAAGACGAAGAGGTTACAATTAAATTCGAAGTTCCAGCTGATTTGGATTTTGATTCTTCAGAACATAATTTTAGGTTTTATGTTAAAGTTTATGAAGAAGGTAACGAAGACAAATTATGTACAGACAAGATAGATGGAGAGATCTTTAAAGATGTAGAAATTAAAAAAGAAAGTAGAGATGTTGTTGTCAATGATGTTAGCTTGCCCGAATCTGCATTGTGTGGAGAAAGTTTGGAATATGATGCTACAGTTTTCAATACAGGAAGAAACGAAGAAGACAGAGTTAAAATACGACTTTACAACAAAGAGCTTGGAGTAGACCTTGAAAAAGAAATTAAAAATCTTGATGTTGGAGATGATGAAGAATTTAGTTTTAGCTTCACAATACCTCAAAATGTAGCAGAAAAAACTTACAAACTTGATGCTACAACTTTCTTTGACTATGACGACGATGATAATGCTTATGATGAGACTTCAGACGAAACATTTGATTCTTTCTTGAAAGTTGAAGGAAATTGTGTAAAAGCAGTTACAAAATCTGCTAGAATATCTGCTTCGCTTGAAACTCCAGAAGAAGATGTAGTCGCAGGAAATGAAGTTAGAATAAAATCAACAATAACTAATACAGGAAGCGATACTGTAACATATGTAGTTGGAGTAAGCAGAAATGAAGATTTTAGTTCTGTTGAAAGCATAACTCCTACAAGTGTAACGTTGAAAGCTGGAGAAAGTAGAGATGTTATACTCACATTAATGCTTGACGAAGATGCAGAGGGAGACTACACATTTACTATAAAAGCATCATTCGATAATTTGTCAGAAGAAAGACAAGTTAGTTTGTCAGTTGCGCCAGCTGAAGAGGAAAGACCAGGAGCAGGATTTCCATTAACAGGAAGAATAACTGAAAGCTTCCAAACCAACGCATTTATATGGGTAATTGTCGCTGTCAATATTATACTTATAATTATAATAATAATTGTAGCAGTGAGAATGTCACGATAAGTTTTTTAAAGTTGTTAAATTATTTAAAAACATGCCAGCCAAAAATTCCGCTTCTTATATGCCTAGACCATATCAAACCTCACAATATATAGAAAAAAAATGTCAGGTAGTCCAGAAGTACTACCAATAAGCTATATTAAACAGGGTTTAGAGGCATGTCGTGAATGTGATGATTCTAATTCTAAAATTAAAGAACTTATTGCACGCGCGGAATTATATGCGGAAGTAGAAAAAGAAGAACTTAAAAAATTAAAGAGGAAAGCAAGATTAAAAACAATATTGCCAAGAGAATTGGTAAGACTAGATGAATTGAGGCGAAATCCACCATGTTTGGAAAAGTTCTTAGAGCAAGACATAATCGAAGCTTTAAGAAGCTAGCAACATCAAAAGTTATATAAACTCTCTCTCGCAACTTCATATATGAAAAGAGGCGTTAAAGAAAAAATAAATAAAAAAAAATATGAAAATAAAAAGACTTTCTTTATTTTTTTAAGATACCTTATACTCGTAGTTGTCGGTATTTTTTTGTTCGATTTATTTTACAAATTCTTTACACCACTTACAGTATATCCTTTTTTTTATCTTTTAAAGCTCGTTTACAAAGAAGTTTTTTTAGTAAAAACAACAGTTGTATTTAATACAGTCTCATTTTCTATTATTCCTGCATGTGTGGCAGGAGCAGCTTATTTCCTGCTTTTAATCTTGAATCTCACAACTCCAATGTCATCCATAAAAAGAATTTCTTCTATTTTATTTTCTTTCTTTTTATTCTTGGCAATAAACATATTTAGGCTTTTCATTTCAGCAGTTTTTTTCCTAGAATCTTTAAATCTCTTTAAATTAACTCATTTGTTATTCTGGTATTTTCTTTCAGGAATTATAGTTTTTCTTGTTTGGCTTATTGGAATAAAAGTTTTCAGAATAGAAAATCTACCTGTTTATTCTGATTTAAGTTTCTTGAGTAGATTGACAAAATATAAGGTGTAAAATGGCCCTACCTTTGTTTATGGATTTCCTATTTCACATCGACAAATACCTCAACATTTTTATTATTAATTATGGATTTTTTGTTTATGCAATTACTTTCATTGTTATCTTTGTAGAAACAGGACTTGTTATCATGCCTTTTCTCCCAGGGGATACTTTGCTTTTTGTTGCAGGAACTTTTGCATCTCTTGGCTCTCTTAATATTTTTATTTTACTAATTATTCTATCGCTTGCTGCAATTTTAGGAGATAGTATAAATTATCTGATTGGAAATAAACTTGGAAGAAAAGCTTTTGACAGTGAAGGTAGATTTTTCAACAAAAAATATCTTATTGCAACAGAGGAATTTTACGAAAAACACGGTAACAAAACAATAATCATCGCCAGATTTATACCGGTTATAAGAACTTTCGCGCCTTTTGCTGCTGGCATCGGAAAAATGAAATATCCAAGATTCTTAGCTTATAATATTATAGGCGGAATAGCCTGGGTTTTTATATTTGTTCTTGGCGGTTACTTTTTTGGAAACATCCCTTTTGTTAAAGAAAATTTTGGTTTAGTTGTTTTAGCCATAATTTTTATTTCTCTACTTCCACTTATAAAAAGTTTAATTTCTTATTTTAGAAATAGTGAATAATAGTTATACTTTGTGTAAAGAAGTTTATCATAAAGTATCCAAAACAAAGAGTGCAGTTTAACACTTGTTAATCTTTATTCTACTTATCTCTTTTTTAAGTTTTGGCAAATCACTTTCTGTTCGCAATTATTTCCTATAAAATCATTAAACCTCAATTCCTCTATAATGCGCATACATTCCAATCAAAAATCTCTCTGTAGCATTTAAAATTTCACAATTTGCCACATCGATAATATAACAATTTGGCCGATCTAAATATATCTTTGTCTCATTTCCTTCTCTAAACATTACAACACTTTTATTTAAACTATCATTACAACTAACATACTGAAGTTTATGTTCTTCAGCTTCTGTTTTGTTTAGTGTGCCAACACTTCCTGAAATTCCAGCTCTGTTTAAGAAAAGGAAAAATCCAACTGCAGATATCATAGAATCTTCACATTTTAAAACACTAGTATCAGGAACTGCTACAACCTCTCTCATTAGAATTATCCTATCAGTTATTGGTATATTCTCCAAATTTCTTGGATCATTCCTGAAATAAAACTGAGATTCAGCAACAACATTTCCAGAAATATCTGTAATTGGAAATTCCGCCAAATAGAATATTAATTTTCCTTCTCTTACTTTTTCAAAGTTTATACCAACATACTCAAATTTGTTTTTCTCAAGACTAAATAAATAAAAAGCAAATATAAAAAACAAAATCAAAGCCATTGCAAAGAAAGCAATTCTTAGCTGCCTGTCGTAAGACGCTTTCCAGCTTTCTTCCTTTAATTCCTCTTTAATTTCTTTCTTCTCTGGTTCTTGATCTGTTAATCTTTCTTTAGTTTCACTTATTTCTTCCTTTATTTCCTTCTCTTTGCTTTTTCCTTGTTTTATTGCCATTTAATTATTCATAAAATTTATTTAAACGATTCCAAAAACTCTGAAAATAAAAGCGTCACTCAGCTTTATAATCTCTTCTCTCTTTCCTTGAATATAAACACACTTATTTTCCTGCTTTATTAATGTTTCATTTGACTCTTTGATTGAAATAATATTGTCATTTTCACAGCTTTTTATTGGCAAATTTTCTTCGCAATCTTCTTTAATACATGCATATTGTATTCTAGCAACATAATTTTCAAGATTTCTAGCTATTTCTGAAGTTGCCTCACTCTCACTATCTTGCAGAAAATATAAAGTAGCTCCATAATAATTATTTAAATTATTAAAAATGTTAAAAGTTATATTCTCGACTTCTTTTGGATTGTAAACTGTAACAATTTCAAAATTATTTCCTGCACCATGCCATAAACCATCATTCAATAAAGCAAATTCTATGTCATTATACTTTAATTTTTTTATCTCACTCCTTGTTCCAGATAAAAAAGCAAATCCTACTGTACTTAAAATCATTAATCCAGCTAACAAAATTCCTAAAATCAACTTTCTTCTCGATTCTTTCTTTTCTCTCTCTTCCTGCGTAAGTATTTTTCGCATTTTTCTTAACTTTTACAATTAATTTTACTTATAAATTTATCGTTAACTTGAGCTTTGTTTAATAAGTCCTTAAATCATCTTACTTTTTAAACAAAGCCGTTAACTTGATAATAAGAAGATATAAATAATCTTAGTATACTTTCACGCGTTGATTTTATTTTGTTCTGTATCAAAAAAGTCTTGTATCATAAATTCTTATCTTTTTCATAGTTCTCAAATACATAAAAAAATAAAAAAGAAAGAGAAAAAAATAAATTCTTTTTAAGCAGATGCTTCAGGGTACACTTTTGTTGTACCAATATCAGTCATATGGCTTTCTTTCAACTTGTTTACCGCATTTACAGTATCGTCTGCATTATATCCAGCTACTAAAACAGCAGTTTTAGCAGAGTTGTATGGTGAAGCTACAGCTTGTATCAAGTACATTCCAGCTCCGACATTTGTCAAAGCTGTAAAGTCTTCTCCGCAAATTGGAGCAGTTGAAGTTACATCAACAATCATTCTTGCAACTGAGTTGATACAGCTTCCACCGACTACTACTAAGTTTTTGTCCTTGACATTGTCTACTTCACTGTCTTTTACAGTCATTACAACTCCTCCTCCACCTGCACTTCCAGCTGGTGTAATTGCTGCAGATTCAGCTGCTATATATAACAAAGGATGGACTTGCTCGTCTGGGTAGTTGATTTTAGCAGTCTTCTGATCAGAGTCAGAAGTATCTTCTAATGCAATCGTTCCCCACAAATCTGCTTCTTTTGTCTTTTTACTGTCAGATGCTAGTGATATAGCATTCCATATACCATCATTCAACCAGCTTCTTCTCACTTCATTAATTCCAATACCATCATCCCCCGTTGCTCCAGGTTCAAGATCGGTTATAAGAACATGGTAATCGTTGTTGTCATCTTTCTCCTCGAATAAAATTACAGCAGGATTTGCAATTTGCAGTCCGCCTTCTGGCGCCATAAGGTAAATTACTGTTCTGTTTATTCCACCATATGTTATGTTGTAAGTCAAATTTCCAGCAGTAAAATTTGCAGCAGTCTGACTTGCATTAATTAATACTGTTGCTGAAATGTTAAATCCGTCACCATTAACAAAACCTAATCCACTTAAGGTTAAGTCTGTGTAACCATCGCCATCTGGAAATCTTATTGTAGTAAGATTGTTTGCACTAGAGTTTTGTCCAGCTGGCGAAGCATCTGTCGATGCGTGATCCCAATTATAATACGAGACGTTTACTGGAGCATAGAAAGCAAGTTTCGCTCCTTTTGACGTCTGTACTGTAGGATAAATAACCATCGAATTTGCTCCAGCACTATCTGGATAATTTATTCTTACATATCTTTCATCTGATGGTACACTAGACGAGCCATTGTAAGTTACTGTATATGTTCCTTCAATATTCAAAGTACCTGTACCTTCTGAACTTAGACTAACACTGATATCGTCTCCGGTAAACGCATCTCTAAAAGTTACTTTGTCGTCAGTATATGTGCTTGTTGAAGAGTTTGTAATCTCAGCTACTTTTAACAAACGTCCTTGAAGTTCGTTTCCGACAACTACATACTCATTTCTAAAAACTTTTGCACTCTCTCTTACAGAGATGTTTCTTGCATCACTATCTACTTGTAGATATAACTTGTCAGATCTATTCATTGCCCACTGAAATCCGCTTAAAGCTTTTCCCCTATGGTCTGAAAAAGATATAGTCATCTTGTCATCTCCACTGTGTCTGAAAGATATATCCTCTGTTCTTGAACTGCCTTCAGCTATACTCATATTTGGTAAATCTAGCTTAAGTGTTCCAAATACAGGGTCGACAAAAGCTTTTCCTGCAGTTATCGCATCATTGTCAGAGTTTGGAGCTACAACACTTATTCTTATCGTTGTCATACTATTGACAGAATCTGTAAAATTTACATAGGTTCCATCAATAATCTTGTCTGTTTCTCCATACTTAACTTCATTTCCACTTACAAATCTCTTCTTTTCAGCTCCAACTATAACACTTGCAGATAACTTCAAATTTGTCTCATCTGCAGTGCTTACTCCTACTGTTAATCCTTGCACCTTTTTGGATGCTTCTTCAGCAATCTCTTTGCTATCACTTGCTCCCGTATCATCTGTAACTCTTATTGTAGCAGCAGTATCTGATGAAGATACTAATTCCACAGTGTATTTTTTCCCACTAATCTCAACTTCTTGAGATGGCTCATCGCTATTTAAACTGACTTTTTTTGCTGTTTTAAGCAACACTAAATCTGTGGCACTTGTTTCAGATGCAACAGTATATTTTTGTCCAAAGAGTGTTATTTCTTCTCCTTCAGAGTCAGCATGTGTAAAGTTTACTGCTTTAGCAAAATTTATAGTCATGTTGTAAGCAAAATTTGTCTGTGCACTTCCTGATGACATAGATAATCCAAATTCTGGATCTGTGTTAGTTGATGGCTGTTTTGCAAAAATTACTCTTGGATTTGAACCTAAATGTACTCTTTGTGTGTAAGTTGATTCAACATTTCCTGAGAAAGTGTTACCTTTCAAAACAGTTGGTAATTCTGTATTACCTACAGATGCTACAACTTGATTTAGCGTGTCATTAATCCAGATTTTTGAATTTCCTCCTGCAAACAAAGGATAAGCTTCTCCGCTTACACTTGTTGAGGTTGAAGATGTAGTTGTAGATACAGAGCCTTGAAGGTTGCTTGCCAATGTGGCCGCAGCCGCCCAGTCTGTATTTGCAGCACTTTCTCCCACAACAACTGCAGAGTCTGCAGTTCCTCCAACAACAAAAGGTGCTGGATAACTTGCCGCAGCTGCAATTCCTACTGTACTTCCTAACATTGCCGCACTAGCCAATACTGATGCTATTTTTCTAAAGTTAAATCTCATTTTTAAACCTCCTTTCAATAAATTATAATTTTACATCCTGCCACAGAAAAACAAACTAATAAAAATTCTTGCTTTCTGTTCAAAAAACTTAGATAGTTTTTATTAACAAGATGCATAATAACATTACAAAAAATGAGTTTAAAAAGCTTTCGCTTTTCGTATACAAAAACTGCTAAAATAGCGTCGTATTCAATAAGTCCTTTATAAATCTTTCGGTATCGTCATGAGTGATTACATCTTTAAACAGGAATTATAGAAAAATTTATAAAGATATATGTTATAATAATACATATATTATAAAAATTACAGATATATATAGAATAAAGATACTATGATATATGGTAAAGAAAAACATATATGTAGAAAATATATATTAAAATTAAACTAAATGTAAATAAAAGAGAAAGTATGGGTAAATAATCTCACCCCCCCTATAAATATAATTGTTTCAAAATGGCAAAGACAAGAATTGTGAATCTTTACATAACCACAGGAGCATTCGCTTCTATATTCAAGCGACTAAAAGGAGAAAGGTCGGAATATGATTTTTCAAATTTATCAGATTTAAGGAAGTTGTTAAGCAATGAAAAAGCTAAAATGCTTAATGTTATTAAAAATAAAAATCCTGATTCTATCTATCACTTAGCGAAAATGTTAAAAAGAGATTTCAAGGCAGTAAGAGATGACGTAAAGCATTTGGAAAAATTCGGCTTTGTTGAGCTTAAATCAGAGACAAAAGGCAAAAGAAAAAGAATGAAACCAGTTATCACACTTGACAACTTACAGATAAATATAGGCTTTCAGTGATTAGCTTGGATAAAGGTCTAGAGTAACTCTGTAATTTCCGCCAGGAATTAAAACTCTTGCAGAGTATCTTTGTCCATTTGTATTATCTATTCCGTTAGGTAACAAAATAGGAAAGTTATTCGGATCTATACTATTTCCCGTAGATGTGATACTAAGCTTATAACCTTTATACCTTGCTCCTGGCACCACACTTTCAATAGGAAAACTTTTAGCTAACAAATCTTTATAAGTTTCCTTTAAAACTTCACATGTACTCCTATCATCAACACATTTTTCGTATTTTCCACATCCTTTAACCAAATCCTTCATATTATAAGCAATTTCAGGACTTTTTCTACAATCAGAAGTGTAGAGCAGAGAGGCATGTAAAAAACTTTCTGCCTCACTATCATCATAAACCTTTCCCGGACTTTTTACCATAATCCAGAGAAAAGCCAGCATTATAATTGTAACTAAAATTACAATTAGCACAAACCCAACCATCTCTTCCTGTGATTTTTTGATTTTCAAAGCTCCAATACCTATTTGGAGAGAAGTTCCATCTGTTGAAATATTGCCATAGCGTTTTATTTTATCTTTATTAATTTTAATTATCATTTTAACTATAAGTTTTATTTGAGTTTTAACCCAGCCTTTTAATCTCATATCCAATCACAGCCTTTCCAAATTCACAGACTCTTTCAGCATATCCTCTTTCATTTCTTTCCCATCTGCATAAAGCAACAAAACTTCCTGCAGAACTTGTTGACTCGACATCATTTCTGGCAAAAACTGTGAAACTATCACATTTCGGATAACTTGAAATAGTGCAAATTCCTCTTTCTTCAGGGTAAATTTTCTGGAATCTTATATAGGCAACTGGCCAGAAATCTATGTAAGATGATGTATTAAATGTAACAACTCTGTCTGTATCAACACAATAAAACTCGCTTCCACAAGAAAATTCAGGCGAGTCTGCAATAAATCTCGCTATTAAAGTTGCTCTGTTTTTCTCAATCTGATTTGCCTCTTCATAAAATCCTTTTACTCTTAAAGTAAGGAAAATCATCCCAACAAGTGCGAAAAACAATATAACTGCCAATAACATGAAAGCCATTTGCTGTATTTTTAACTGGCTTTTTCTCACCATAACTCACACTCCGCAGCATCATTTTGTTTATTTAGGTTATTTATAGTATTAATGAATAAAGGATTGTTTAATCCTTCCATTATGCTGATATCTGTTTGATCTAGATTTGCTGAACGTTTAATCTCCTCTGCCTGTGTCTTTAGCTCCTCGAAATTCGCAAAATTAACAGTTCCACACCCTCCCCCAGAAAGAAATTTCGACTCATCTTGATAAACTCTGCTTTCTTTAACAAGTCTTGTCATTAATCTTTTTACATTACATCTGTAAATTTCTGGTTCTGAATAAATAGCTGGATAAATTAAATCAGCTATATAGTATAGGTAATATGTTCTACCACCCTTTTTCTTTTCAACACGTCCATAGTAATATTCATATTCACATCCTTCGCTAGCACTACATCCCCATACTTTAACATCACATCTTATATTAAGATGAGAAGGTTCCCCTTCTATCATAAAACACACATTAACTGCTGTAGTTTTACATACATAACCTGGATCTCTTCCCAATAAAGGAAATTCATCTAAAATAAATTCTGGAATATCAATTTCTTGAGTTTCTTCTAAATCAATAAAACAATATTCTTGAAAACTGAAGCTGATTAAATCAGCGACTTTAAAAGGTAATTCTAAAGATTTTGACAAGATAAAAGCTGATTTACCTTGCTCAGAGCTGTTTGAGAAAAGATATTTATGCTGAATTGTAATTTCTCCTCCAGGCTCTTCCCACTCTTCTAACAAACTAGATTTTGTAGCAGTGCGTATTCCATTTTTTCCAAAACCTTTGTAATTTTCATTACATGTTTCAAAAATTCTTGTCTCCTCGCTAAACTTAGCAAAACCAGCTTTTCCAGATGCCAAACCTGTCTCCAGAGGCTCAAAAATCACGCTTAATTGAGCTGCAGTAGCTGTATCAATATGATATCTTTCTGCGCCTATTATATTTACAGCAGCATAAATTGCAAGAAACAAAATTGTAGCTCCTGCCACAATCGCGAAAATCCATGCAAAGGAAAAAACAAATCCTCTTTTATTCATCAGAAATTAAGTATTTAATGACTTATAAAAATTTCTATTACAGAAATTTTATGTTTGTTAAAAGCCACTCCCACCTCTAACATTCTTTCCGCCAGTTGCGCAGTAGTCATTTATTGTAAAAAAAGCACTATTATAAAAATCTCTATCAAAATTACTATCTTTTTGCATCTCTCCCATTAATTCTACTAGGTTCACCTCTCCCTCTGATAATAGCTTCTCTAAGATTGAGAATTTGTAGTTGACATTAAGAAGAGCATTAGTTACTGAAGCCAAAATTTCAGGAGGAGTTGATCTACCAAGCACCTTATATTGGGCGTTTAACATTTCACGCCTTTGATGATATTCATTTAATTTCTTTTCTAATCTTGCCCTTACTTCAGCTATAGGACTTTCTAAAAGTACTATTTTTTCAGGCAATTCTGTCATTTTTTTGCTTCCTCACATTATTTAATAGAAACTTAAGATATTTAAATTTTATTATCATATAAAGTAATATCAATATCCTAAAAACAAAACTTTAAAATCTTCTCTTATTTAAACTAATTGAAAATGGCAAAGAATTGCGAAGTTTGTGGAGAAAAAATTGAGGAAGACGAGTTTGGAAAGTTAAAAGGCACAATTGTTAAAGTTAAAAAAGAAGGCAGAAATGAATTTCGTTATTTATGTTCAGATTGTCAGAGAAAGGAGAAAGTGTAGAAAATTAAACATCATCTGATTTTCATCTGCGTGACATGTTAAACATAATCTCACC
>CAYIIQ010000007.1:22929-24580 GCA_964363545.1 Candidatus Woesearchaeota archaeon
TCACCAAGTGCCCTTATAATCGCTTTTTCAAGTTTTTCATCTCTTGTATATTTTGCTCCTGCTTGATGAAGATGTTTTCTTAATCTAGCATAATTTTCAATTATATGTGGCACACTGTCACTAGGTGTGTGTACTGTAATACTTAAACAAAGTTTAGCAACTCCATCTCTAATTGAACCATAACATGTTGTGCTAGGTATATAACTGATACTACGGTATATGCCTCCATCCTTACAAACCTCAAAACCTTCTAACTGCTCAATAAGTGAAGCAACATCTTGGGTTTCAGTTGACATTATATTATTATATTAAACTGCTTTATTAATATTTCTATATTTTAGGATGATTGTTTTACTGAGAAATAAAGATCATTTTTTAAATAAGAAGATTAAAAAATTATAACAGATTTAAACGATAAATTTAAAACTTAAAATCCATTAAAACAAGAGAAAAGATTATAAACCCTCTCCGCTAAATAACAAAATGAAGCTAGAACACTATCTAAAAAGAGTTGAAGAAGCTCCCGAGTTTCGGAAGTTTAAGTCAAAAAATCCAAAGGCATACTTATGTGCAGGATTTTTTATTCTGGATTTTGAAACAGGAAAAAATATGCATCAAATCGACTATCTTCTGCCAAACAAAAAAATTGCGACCTTCACTTTAGACGAAGGAGTGAAGTTTCAAATTTCAAAAATGCCAAAAAATGTAAAAGGCAATCTTAAAGAAATTAGATCAAATGCAAAACTTGATCTCGATATGCTTAAAGGAAGTGTCCAAGACGAAATGAAAAACAAAATTGTAACAGAAAAAATCAAAAAAATTATAGCAGTATTACAAGTTCTTGACAAAAAACTTATTTGGAATCTGACTTGTTTTCTTGACGGCCTTGGAATTTTGCAAGTTCACATTGACGATGAAGATGGTAGCATATTGAAATTTGAAAAATATTCTATTTTGGATTTTGTAAGACACATGCCCTCTATACCTCAAAATCAATCTGTAACAGAAGAATCTCAAGGAGCAGCTGAAAAAACAGGGCAAGAAGTTCCTTTACAGATTCAGCAAAAAGAACCACAACCACAAAAATCAAAACAGCCAGTTATTTCTAAAGCTGCCAAGATTTTCAAGAAATCTAAGAGATAAATATACTTTCCAATAACGATTTCTTTATAAAGATTAAATGCAAAATACTAATATGACAGAGAATGATTGGTATGTTGCAATTATGGATTCAAGATGTTCTGAGGGAGAGATTAGAATGTTACGTGCAACAGGAGTAGAAAGACCGAGAAGATTTTATTCTTTCACCGCTGTTGGAAGTAAATATTATAGAAATTTTAAAGAACTTTCGGCACCTAGAAGCTTGTTAAAAATTGTAGCTGAAAGATTTAATGTTACAGATGAAGAAATTGGTAGAGTTCAAGATTCTGTGACACGACTAGTTGAAAAATTAAATGTTGGCGAAGAGCTAAATCCACAAATAGAACTTGAGAAAATATTTAGTAATTAACATAAAATGATAATTGTAGATGTTGAAACAACAGGTCTAGATCCTTTGAAACACTCAATTATATCAATTGGCGCAATCGATTTTAACAATCCCGAGAATCATTTTTATCAGGAATGCAGAATTTGGGAAGGAGCTGAAATT
>CAYIIQ010000008.1:0-7672 GCA_964363545.1 Candidatus Woesearchaeota archaeon
AAACTTTAACATTTTTTCCATCACTTATTTTTTTATTAACTCTGAAAATTTTTCTTTCTTTTCCTTGTTGTTTTATTCCTACCCTCTCAATTTTTTCACATAACTCTCTTTCTCTTCTTTGAAGAGTCGGAACAACTTCTATATTTGTTCCAAATGGTCCTAAAATTCTATATCCAAAAGATGGAATCCTTCTTACATTTATCAACACATTATCAATCCCATATGCATAAAGCGTTGCAAGTAAATGCTCAACACTTAAAACTCTTGCCTTTCCACTTTCAAGAATAATTGAGCTTTTATACTGCCTTGCGTTTTCTACATCTGCTTTAACTATTCCTTTTGGTGTGGAAAAAACAATTCCGCTATCTTCTTTTGCAGGTTCAATAATAACTTTTACATTATTTCCGCCATAAAATTCGGTACCTTCAAGCTCGATACAGTCTTTAAGAGTTTGCTGGATCATTTTCCATGATATTTTTGAATACATAAAAACTTATTTAAAACTCTAACAATATATACAAAACGTTTATAAATCTTACTTCTATTAGAATTAATTTTTTTTCAATTAAAAATTTGACGACGAGTAAAAATGTTAATAAAAAAACTAACTGCAATTTTGCTTGCATCTTCACTTACAATTGGTAGTTGTACTAAACTTGACTGGCAAAAAAATCGAGAAAGAAAAGAAGCTTATTTGGAGGGAGTTGTAGTTAAAGAGTACGGAAATACAGAAAGAAAGTCCTTAAACAAAAACCATCATTTATCAAAACAAAGATATGAACCTGACAATTATGTAGCTATTGTATCGACTCCGACAGGAACTTATAATATTTCAGTCTGGTCAGCTGAAAATATTTCTTTAGAAAAAATTTCACAAGAAATAGAAGAGGGTTATACAATAAGATTTTTCAAAGGATATAAATCAAAAAGATTTAAATTCGACGAACATTACAGAGCTTGGATAGGGGGAGCTTATTCAGATGAAATTGAGGTTGTGTGCAAAAAACCTGTTTTAGCTAAAGCTTCTAAATAAAATTTATACAAAAAATCTTAAAAGCTCCTTTTCTTGTTAAATACATGCGCGAATTCATATATTTTTCCACAACAGCAAGAACATCTGGCAATTTTACAGATTTAATGAAAGCAGGAAGAATGGATATTGTATGTCATGTAATTATTAATTCTTTCTTCTTGTCACATAAAAAAAGAGAAGATGTTATCTTACATCTGGTTTTTTATGGTCCTCCCGACCCTCCAAAACATCTTATTATCTCTCCTTCTCACTATTTACCAGAAACGGGTTCAGAGGTTGGAAGCATAGATTTAAGCAAAAAAGATGTTGCTGGATTTATTAAAAAAATGCTTTTCAAATATAAAGGCAGGAAAACAGAAGTTTTTCAAGGCTGTTTTATAGAAAAGAAAAATTTGTTTGAGGTAGTGGAAGAGCTTGAAAATGCAGGGAAAAAGCTCTTTTTACTTGACGCAGATGGAGAAGACGTCAGAGACATTTCAGACAAAGAGCTGGAAAATGCTGTTTTTCTTCTAGGAGATCATAAAGGACTTCCAAAAAAAGAGTTAAGAAGATTAAAAGAGCGTTTTAAACTTATTTCTGTCGGAAAAAGAGTCTATTTTGCAAGTCAGGTTGTTACGATTCTGAATAGCGAACTTGACAGAAGAGAAACATAGCAAGAGGGTAGAATAAACCTTAAAAACAACTCTAACTTTAAATTCTCATGAAAAAGGCTGTAAGAGTATATATTTTCGGAACAGTTCAAGATGTATTTTTCCGGGGCTTTATTAAAGAAAATGCTGATAAACTTGCTCTTAAAGGTTATGTTAGAAATAAAGAAGATGGGAGTGTAGAAACTTGGATAGAAGGAAATCATGAAGATATAGAAAAAATGATAGAAATCTGCAAACAAGGACCTCCTCACTCAATAATAAAACGTCTTGACATAGTCGATGAAAATTTTCAAGGTTTGAAGGAGTTTAAAGTTTTGACGATATAAAACCATTATCTTTAGAGCTTTCAATAGCATAATCTCTAATTTAGTAAGTTATTTAAACAAATTTTTCTATAATATAAACATGGCACGCCAAGATGAAATTATAAAAGAAAGGCTAAGAAAACTTGAAGAGCTAAGAAAAAATAACATAAATCCTTATCCTTATTATTACAAACAAAAAATAAATGCATCTGAGTTACATGAAAAATATAAAAAACTTAAGCCAGCTCAAAAAACAAAAAATAAAGTTAGTGTTGCAGGCAGGGTTATAAATATAAGAGACATGGGAAATTTAATTTTCCTAGACTTGCAAGATGATTTAAGAATTCAGCTTCAATTACAAAAATCTGAAACTAAAAATTCTGAAATAAATTTTTTAAAAAAATATATTGATTCAGGAGATTTTATTGGCGCAGAAGGCACAATAATTAAAACAAAAAGAGGAGAGCTTACAGTTTTAGTTAAGAAAATAGAATTACTTGCAAAGTCTATCTTGCCTTTGCCTGAAAAATGGCACGGCCTTCAAGATAAAGAAGAAAGATACAGAAAACGTTATCTTGACTTAATTGCAAATCCTGAAGTCAAAGATGTTTTTATTAAGCGAGAAAAAATAATTAATGAGGTTCGTAGTTTTTTGAAAGAAAAAAATTTCGTGGAAGTTGAAACTCCAGCTTTACAAAGTATTTATGGAGGTGCATCAGCTCGACCATTTAAAACACATTTGAATGCTCTTGATATAGACTTGTTTTTAAGCATTTCTCCTGAGTTATATTTAAAAAGACTTATTGTTGGAGGATTTGAAAAAGTGTTTACAATTTCGAAAAATTTTAGAAATGAAGGTATAGATGCTTTCCACAATCCAGAATTTACAATGCTTGAATTTTATTACGCTTATGAAAATTATGAAACTCTTATGAAAATGACTGAAGAATTATTCGACAGATTGAAAAAATCTCTAAAATTAAAAGATGAAATAGAATATCAAGGAAAGAAAATAAATTTAAAAACACCATTTAAAAAAATAAAATTTAGAGACTTGCTTCTGAAAGAGGTTGGGATAGATATAAATAAAACTAATACTTATGAAAAACTTAAATATGAGATAGAGAGAAAAAATATTAAAAACGCCGATATAAAGGATTGTAAGTATTATGGAGCGTTGTTAGACGATTTATATAAAAAAGTTATTCGGCCCGGTATAATCCAGCCAGTTTTTCTTACACACTATCCTGTTGAAATGATTGCGCTTGCAAAGAGAAATGAAAACGATAAAACAAAAATCAATACTTTTCAGCTTATAATTAATAGCTCTGAAATTGTTAAAGCATATGATGAATTAAATGACCCAACCGACCAAGAGACAAGACTTTTAGAGCAGGCAAAACTCCTACACGAAGGAGAAGAAGCAGCAATGCCAATGGACTCTGATTTCATTAATGCGCTGAAACACGGCATGCCACCAACAGCTGGATATGGTCTTGGAATAGATAGATTGACAATGCTTCTTACAAACTCTGCCAGTATAAGAGATGTAATTTTGTTTCCGTTTATGCGGCCCGAGAAAGGGAAGCAATAAAAAATTAAGAAAAAGTGAAGTTAAAAAACAATAGGCAGACAAATATGTCGAATGAAGATTAATAGCGGACACTACAATTGTGTTTTTATGACAATATTTAAAAATCCACACAACTTTTAAAAAAGAGGTAAAAATAAAAAATGGTAAGTTTAATTGTAAAAAGCAAAATAAAAGATGCTGTAAAAGATTTGAATGTTGCAGCAGAAGTTGCCGAAGCTTTAAACAAAAAAGTTGAGCAGCTGCTTAAAGAAGCATCAGAAAGGGCGAAAGCCAATGGGAGAAGAACTCTACAAGCAAGAGATTTGTAATTTTCTTGTATATTCTAAAGAAAAATGAGAGTTAAAATGCATTGTTAAGTTAAAGGAAGATTTAAATACTAAAATAATCTTTATATTTCATAATCTTCCCCATTGATCAGCTTCGGCCGATCAATGGGCATTATCCTTTTAAAATGAGTGAAACAGAGAAATGTGCTATTTTTGTAGATGGTGGATATCTAAGCAAGATTATCAAAAAATATTTTAAGAGTATACCACTAGATTATCTAAAATTTTCTAATAAAATTTGTTTTGATCTAAATTTAAACAGGTTGAGAACTTATGTTTATCATTGTCTTCCTTTGATAAGAAAGGGGAACAATGAGGATATTGAAAGAAAAGTGAATATGGAAAAATTTCTGGCAAAATTAAGAAGATTGGCCAGATTTGAAGTAAAGTTAGGAAAATTACAACTAATAGGAAATCAATTCAAACAAAAAATGATTGATGTATTAATGTCTTTAGACATAGCAACGATGTCTTACGAAAATCAGATCCAACATATAATTTTAATTGCAGGAGATGCTGATTTTGTTCCAGCTATAAAAAAAGCAAAGGATTATGGAGTTATAGTTCACTTATACTATCATCCTTCAGCTGTCCATAATGAGATATTAGATGAAATTGATGAATTACATGAAATTAATGATGAACTAATAAATAATTGCAAAACAGATTAAAATGGGAAATAAAGAAAAGGGGGCGAATGCTGAAAGAGAACTTTTAAAACTATTTTCTGAAAACTCTTGGAGAGCTGTTAGAGTTGCAGGAAGTGGAATTGCAGATGAATCTCCATGTGACTTAATTTCAGGAAAGAAAGGCAAAAAATATGCGATTGAATGTAAATCTTGTAAGAATAAGAAGAAATATCTTGATAGGAAGCAAATCGAAGACTTTCTAATTTTTTCTGAAATTTTTGGTCTAAAACCCATAATTGCAATTAGATTCAACAGAGAAGGCTGGTTTTTTCTTCAACCAAAAAACCTTGAAGCTACAAAAAAAGGACTTGCTATAAGTCTGGAAACAACAAGAAAAAAAGGAAAAAGATTTGGTCAGATTTTTAGATGAATAAAAAGAAAAAGATTTAAGTAGATGATATATTTATTTTTAATGAAAAATTTATCGAAGAAGAGGCTAATTTGGTTTATTATCTTCTTGACTAATTTTATAATTCAATTTTCTCTTATTTCTGCCATTAGAATAAACGAACTCGAATCAAATCCTACAGGAACAGATACAGGAAACGAATGGCTTGAGCTTTTCTCTGAACAAGATACAATTCTTGCAGGATGGACAATAAAAAATAACGACAACGATGAAATAAATCTTTCAGAATTTTCAGTATCTTTTTCAGGATATTTTATTTTAAACTTAAAAGGCCAGTGGCTTGACAACACAAATGAAAAAATTATTATTCTTTACAACAACACTGTCAAAGAAGAAACAATCTTATTTTCAGACTCAAAAAATGACGACAAGACGTGGCAGTACTGTAACGGCAATTGGCAATTTCTAAGCTCGACAAAAAATCAAGAAAATTCATGTCAGTCAAATTCTCAATCTCCACAAGAACAATACCCCCAAGAATCCCAAAATCAAACTAACAATATAGACAGTCAAACAGAGAGTACAAGTAACAATGAAGAAAGTAGAGTTTCTGAGCCAGAGACTTACATAAAATTAGAATATAATGAGAAAATAGAAAGAAAAGAAGAATTTGAAGTTAAATTAAAAGCTTACAATCTTAAATCAGAAAATTATGATGTTAAAATCTATCTTGTTAACGAAGAAGATGATGTAATTTCAGAAACTTATAATGAAGAAAGCAAAAAATGGCGGTCAAGTAACTATTTTGTGGAAGATGTTATTAAAGGTCCAGGAAATAAAACTGAAACTTTCATGTTAAGAATTGATAAAGATAATACTAACTACATAGGAGACTCTAAGATAAGTGCAAAAATCAGAGAATCTGGGGCAACATCAACAATTGCAGAATTTGAAGATGAAATTAATATAGAAGATGTAATAAGTATAGTAGAAAGAAACCAAACAGATGTTATAGAAACAGAAAAACAATCTAACAATATTAATTATCTTTCAAGTGACGAAGAGCAAGAAGAGGTAATAATACTTAATAAAAAAAGACAGAATATAATTCTTACAGAACCGATATACAAATCTAAAACTCAATATATAAAAGAATATTCTTTATATGGATTTGCAGTTTTTAGTGTGTTGGTTATAATTTTTTTGATAATTAAGAAAAGTCCCATAACAGAAGATTGATAATGGATACTATCTATAGCGAAGATTGATAAGGTATTTATTATGAACAAATTTAAAAACCTTTATCATCTATATTAAATATGGCTGAAAAACTTAACGCAGTTTTAATAATAGAAATGCTTGGAAAGCCTCCAGAACATATTAAACAAATAATGTCAGACTTAATTGACAAACTCGGAGCTGTTCAAGATACTAAAATTCTCCAAAAAAAAATTGCAGACCCCAAAAAAGTTGAAGAGAATGTTTTCACAGTTTTTTCAGAAGTAGAAATAGAAACAAGTTTTCCTAGTTTAATGAATATTACATTCTCGTTTATGCCTTCTCACATAGAAATAATAACCCCTGAAGAATTAAAGATTAGAAATTCTGATTTAAACTCTTTTTTTAATGAGTTAATGAGAAGGCTTCATCAGTATGATGAAATCGCGAAAGCAATCTTGTTAGAAAGACAAGCCATTATCAATAAATTCCAGGAAACTCAACATGGCCAACAACAGAATGCTGAAGTAAAAAATCAACCAACAGAAAAATCCACAAAAGAAAAAACAGCTAAAAAACAAGGCAAGAAGAAAAAATGAGGTAAGAGAAGCTAAACAAAAAGCTATTTAAATTATTCTTACAATATAATAATATGACAGAGAAACTTGAAATTGTTGGTGGACTAAAAGCCGCATTAGAAAGGGGTTGGAGTTTAGAGCAAGCTAAACAATCTCTTTTAAATGCAGGTTACAATCCTCGTGACATTGAAGATTCTTCACGTGCCTTGAATTCTGGCGTTTTGTTGATGTCAGAACCAATCCATGCAGAAACACGAGAAAAATTCAAGAAAATTGAGCATCCAGAAGAAGAGTACATCGAAAAACGTAAAGGAAAAGGAACTATTATTATTGTTGTGCTGTCTTTAATTTTCATCTCTCTAATCGGATTGCTTTTTGCAACAATTTTTGCAAAAGAAAAATTATTTGAAATATTAAAGAGTTTAGGAATTGCCTAAAAATGTATATCCCTTCCGAAGACTCTTTTTTTCTCTCTGAAACTTTAAAAAAATATTTTTCAAATACGAAAATTAAAAGCAAGACAGTTCTTGACATAGGAACAGGGACAGGGATACAGGCAGAAACTTTGTTAGAATTTTTTGATAAAAACAGTATATTATGTTCTGATATTGACGAAGAAGCTGTAAAATATGCGAAACTAAAAAAATTTCACACAATAAAGTCAGATTTATTTAAAAAGATTAAAGAAAAATTTGACTTCATAGTTTTCAATCCTCCTTATCTTCCAGAATTAAAATACGATAAAGAAAAAGACACAACAGGCGGAAAACTTGGAGACGAAACAATTTTAAAATTTTTAAGACAAATTAAAAATCATTTAAACAAAAATGGAAAAGTTTTTCTTTTATTAAGCAGTCTGACGCCTAGAACAAGAATAAAAAAAGAGCTGGAAAAACAAAATTTAATTTGTAAGAAAATTGCAGAAAAAAA
>CAYIIQ010000008.1:7772-23793 GCA_964363545.1 Candidatus Woesearchaeota archaeon
GCAACAGAAACAATAACTGTAAAAACTATCATAATTATATTAACTGTACTTTTATCCTGCGAGATTAATGCAGTTTTAATTGCAAAAATCATGAAAACATAAATAACAAAATAAAACAAAATCATGCTTAAAGTCTGCCACCCAACAATTTCAGACTCTTCTATTAAATCTCTAAGATAAACAGCAATTGCAAACCCAACAGCAATTAACACTAAAGCTCCAACTAATGCAGGAAAAACTATTAAGATAGAAGTAATCCAACTTGTAATTTTCGGAATGTCAAGCTGTTTTAGTGCGAGATTTATGAATATTATATAAACGCTCAACTGAATAACATTTAAAAACAAATCAATAAAACTCGGGCTTATTGTTCTTTTCAAATTCGCTTTTTCAGAAGATCTTCTTAATATTTTTTTGAGGATTATTCCAAAGAATATTCCAAATATTATTAAAATAACTGCAAGAATAATATTAATTATAGAAATTTCTAAATCTCCTATTGAAAAACTTTTGTATAGAAAAGATAAAATTTGGAGCATTTTAATTTATTTATTTTACCTCAACTATCTTTATATATCTTGTGATTTTTTTAGATTTATGAGATTCGCTCATCTAGCAGACTGCCATCTTGGAGGCTGGAGACAGCCAGAACTGAGACAGTTAAACCTAGACAGTTTCAAAAAAGCCATTGATATATGCATCGAAAGAAGAGTAAATTTTGTAATAATAGCCGGAGATTTATTTGACTCTGCATATCCCCCAATTGAAATACTAGAGGAAGCTTTTTTTCATTTGAAAAGATTGAAAGATGCTAGAATTTCTTGCTACATAATCGCAGGAAGTCATGATTATTCTGCAAGTGGCAGAACTTTCTTAAATGTTTTGGAAAAAGCCGGATTTTGCAAAAATCTTTATAATGTTGAAGAAAAATATGGGAAATTATTCCTAAACCCAACAATCCACGAAAATGTTGCTTTATATGGATATCCGGGGAAAAAATCAGGTTTGGAAGTTAATGAGTTAAGAAATGTGAAACTTCAAGATTCTCCTTTTTTCAAAATTTTTGCTTTACACACAAGCATTAGGGAAGCTTTAGGGAATTTGCCCATTGATGCAATAGCTAAAGACGAACTTCCAGAGGCAGACTACTATGCTCTAGGCCACTTGCACATTGATTTTCTTGAAGAAAGAATGGTGTATGGAGGCCCGGTATTTCCAAACAACTTTCAAGAATTGGAGGAGCTTAAATATGGTAGATTTTACATCATAGAAACAACACCATTTAAAACAGAAAGGATAGACTTACAACTGAAAGATATTGAAGTCTTTGAAATGGAAATTTCAAATGCCATGATAGTTACAGACATCATACTTAGAGAACTGAAAAAAAGAAAATTGAAAGACAAAATTCTTCTTCTTAAACTCTATGGAAAACTTCAACAAGGAAAAATCTCAAATATTAACTTTAAAGAAATAGAAAACTATGCAAAAGAGCAAGGCGCTTACACTGTAGTAAAAAGCGTATCAAAAATCATTACAGAAGAAGCTACATTAAACATCGAGGTAGAAGACGTGGACAAACTTGAGGAAAAAATAATAGAAAACTATATTAAAGAAAATCCATCAAAATTTGACTCTTTTATCTTTTCCTTAATAAGTGCCTTGTCAATTGAAAAACAAGAAGATGAGACTTCTACAGTCTTCAACTCGAGATTAATTGCAGAATTAAATAAAATTTTGAATTTGTAAAATGTTAATCAAAAGAGTTGCTCTTAAAAATATAAGAAGCTACGAGAACATAGAAATAGAATTTCCAGAAGGTTCTACTCTACTTTCAGGCGATATCGGAAGCGGAAAAACAACTATTTTACTTGCAATAGAGTTTGCCTTATTTGGCCTGCAACCCGGACAGAAAGGTACTTCAATTTTAAGAAATGGTAAAAAAGAAGGCGAGGTTACACTTGAAATTGAAATTGAAAGCAAAAACATTGTTATAGAAAGAGGTTTAAAAAAAAGCAAAACCGTAAGTCAAAACCATGTTTTTGTTTCTGTCGATGGAAACAGAAAAGAAATGTCTGTGACAGAATCAAAAAATTTAATTCTAGAGCTTATAAATTATCCAAAAGAATTTGCCAAAAAAACAAATCTTCTCTACAAGTTTACAGTCTATACTCCACAAGAAGAAATGAAGCAGATTATAATAGAAACTCCAGAAACAAGGCTTGACACTTTAAGGCATATTTTTGGTGTTGACAAATATAAAAGAATAATAGAGAATTCTTTATTTTTTGCAACAAAATTACGAGAAGAAATAAGAAATTATGAAGGCCAACTTAAAGATTTTGAAGAGCTTCACAAAAAGCTTCAAGCAAAAAAAGAAACGCTGAAAATTTTATCTGAAAAGCTCCTTACAGAAAAAAAAGACCTTGAAAATTTAAAGCTTGAAAGGAAAAAAATTGAGACAGAGCTTAAAGAAATTGATAGTAAAATAAAAGAAAAAGAAAAGTATGAAAGAGAGGCAGAAAAAATAAATATAATGCTATTCAGCAAGAGGGAAATGTTTACTAATTCTCAAAAAGAAATTGAAAGGATTAATCAAGAACTAGCAGAAATAAAAAAGCTGTCTTTTGACATGAAAGAGCTCGAAAAACATGAAACTTTTAAATCTGAAAAAAATCTAGAACTGGAAACTAAAAATTCAGAATACTTGAACATTTTAAGTGAGATAAATTCGTTAGAATCAAAAATTAAAGAAATTGAAAAACTAAAAGAGCAGATTTTGAGCTTGAAGTTATGTCCAACTTGTTTTCAAGATGTTGATGAAGATTATAAGAAAAACATTGTCCACAAATTTAGTATAGATTCCATAACTTTCTCAAAAAAAGTTGAAAATTTGAATAAAAATAAAAAATTTTTAATACAAGAGATAGAAAATTTAAAATCTGAGATAACCAAGATTGAGAAAAAAATATCAGATTTTAAACTGTTGAAAGTAAGACTTGAGGCGGCAGATGAAAAAGAAAAACGAATTGAAATTATAGAAAAACAAATACTGTTTCTTGAACAAGATACAAAACTTCTTGAGAATCAAATTATTCTAATGAGAGAGTCTGCTTCAAATTTGAAAAAATATGAAAACATCTTTGAATCAAAAAACAGAGAACTTGAGTCTTGGATGAAAAAGGATAAAGAAAAAGAAATGCGAGTTGTTGAGTTAATTAAAGAAATGGAATTGACAGAAATTGATATAAAGGAAATTGAAAAGGAAATTGAACGAAAAGAAAAGATAAAAGAAAGAATGTTGTATTTCGCAGCTTTAGAAGAATGGGTTTCTGACAAGTTTCTTAGCATTATAAAATTCACAGAAAAAAATATAATGGCTAAACTAAGAGAAGAATTTTCAAAACTTTTTAATGAGTGGTTTAATATTCTTGTTCCAGATACTTTTACAGTAAAGCTTGATCAAGACTTTACACCAATAATTGAGCAACAAGATTACGAGCTTGACTATAGTTTTTTGTCAGGAGGCGAAAGAACAGCAATTGCTTTATCATACAGACTTGCATTAAATCAGACTTTAAATAGTCTTCTTAGCAAGATAAAAACTCACGACCTTGTCATATTAGACGAACCCACAGATGGATTTTCAGAGCAACAGCTTGACAAAATGCGAGATGTCTTAGATGAATTGAAAGTCAGACAAATTATTATCGTCAGCCACGAAGCAAAAATCGAGAGTTTTGTAGAAAATGTCATTAAGCTGAAGAAAGATAAAGGTTTTAGTATTGTTGAATCTTGATTGATTTAAGAAAAACCATCCAAAAACAAAACATTTATAAATCTCTCCCATTTAATTTTATCATGAAAAGAGGCGGAGATAATTTATTAAATAAGAGAGGAGCATTAGAACTAAGTATAGGAACTGTTGTTGTTGTTGTTATTGCTATGACGATGCTTGTTTTGGGTTTAGTGTTGGTTAGGACTATTTTTCGAGGTACTACAGAATCTGTCGATTCAATTAATGAACAAGTAAAGAAACAAATTAACGATTTGTTTAGTCAAGAAAATAAAAAAATAACTGTTAGCTTAGGTTCTCAGCATACAGCCTCTGTCAGACAAGGAACAGATAATTTTGGAATTGTTATAGGATTTTCTCCTACAAATCCAGCTGATTGGGGAACTGATAATACTGGTTGTAAGTATGATATCTCGGCTCAAACATTTGCTGACACAACAGTAAGTGAAGCAAACTGTATGGCAACACTCAACAATAATGAAGCTAACGCTTTAAAATGGATTTTAACAGGAGATAGTAGTGTACAATTTGATGAGATAGATACAGGGGCTGGATATTCTTTAATTAAAATGAATATTCCTCTTAATGTACCACCATGCAGACAAAGATTTTATATAACTGCATACTGTGGATCTTTAAATAGTCGTTCAGACTCTGTACAAACTTTCTTTGATATAGAAATTGTAAAAAAAGGAGTTTTTGGATAAATTATCTTCTAATTTACTTATAGATAACCTAACAACAAACCCAACCTTTAAAAATCTAAAATTCTAAATAGTAATAAAGCTATATTAATATAAATCTCTTAAAAATAAAATGCCAAGGACAAGAAAAAATCTTGAAGATAAAATTATTGATAGAAGAAGATTTTTCGAGTTTTGTTTAGGTGCTGTAGGAGGTATGGCCGTCTCTGGAGCATGTAGTATTCCTGGAACTCATATTCCGATACCAGATGCAAGTGATATTATTCCATTTTTACCAGAAGATAGAGAACCAGGAGATGCGCCACCAGTTACAGGATATTCAACAACTCAACAAGTGAGTGCAATTCAGAGTGGATTTGTTTCACACTCACAGATACATGGGGACCTAGTTTATGCAAAAGATTCTCGTTATAAAGATATTTTAAGATTATCGCCATGGCATCCTTCTTATGGATCTTTTTCTACATTGATAGAATTTTCTGGTTTAGAAAGATATAAAGAATCTGTCCTGAAAAAGGCAGAGATTATCTTAACAATTTCTACAGATCCAGAAATACAAGATGACATTACACGACCAATAAGATCTGGTTTTGGGATAATTAGAGCTTCTTGGGATGAAAATACTCTTTCTTACTCGAATAATCCTTATTACTATGGAGCAAATGGAGCCCCATATTTCCTCTACCAAGAGAAACAACCAGATGAAAAAGTAGTCTTAGATATAACAGAAGTAGAAAGTGATTGGCTGATAGAAGGAACATACACCCCAAAACACGTCGTAGAATACTGGATAAATCACCCCCAAGACAATCATGGTTTGGTACTTTGGCCTCTTTATAGTGAAGGAGGCTCTGATTATGGCTATGGAGGTAGAACCTTCTATTCCACAAGAGCAGAAGATCCAGAAAAAAGACCAAAACTAAAACTCACAATAGAAGAGAAAGGAATACAACTAAAAGAAAGATAAAACAAAACCTTTAAAAATCTAAATTAATATAAATATCCTAAAGTTTAAAATACCACGAAAACGCCAAAATCTTAAAACGATAATTCAGCAACAATTGAAGAAACAACCCTTAATAATCCTGCTTTTCTACCAGCCATGAAGAACTCTTCTGGATGTTTTCTGTGCCGATAATAAAATCCTATAAGGATAAATATCAAAGAAAAAATAGCAACAAAAAGCAGAGGTTCTATTTTTACCATAATTAAAATGTTTAATCCTTAAATAAAAACCTTTCTAAATAACCATTTACCTAACGCTAACTTTACAGCCCAATTATTAGTTAGATTTAAAAAGGGTTGGTTTTTCTTGATTTATTATGAGGCAATATAACGGATATGACTTGTGTAAGGTATATGTTAATACTGATCTGGAGTTGTCTTCTAGTCAAAGATTAGAAATAACTATTGAAACATTAAAAATGTTTTTTATAGAGAAAAAAGAAGAGACATTAGTGGTGAAGGTTATAAAGGGTTGATTAGAACTGCTAGTGAGCAACAGTTTATAGGCTCTTTTGTAGGTCAAAGATTTGATGCTGAAGTAGAAACAGATAGAGGAAAGTCAAGTTTAGTATTTCTTGTTACTAAAAGATTAAATGAGAATTTAAATTAATTTCCAATTCCAGAATCTATTCCATCTAGACATTTTGTTTTTCTCAATTTCTGCTTTTGACCAAACGTCTTGGAATGATTTATATTGAAGTAATTCTGGCAATTTTTTGCTTGTTCTTTTTGCGTATTTTATAGCTTTTTGTGGATCTATATTTGCCATGTTGTCTATTGCTGCTGAAAAAACATTAGCTACTTTATCTGTAAGCAATTCTATATTACGTCTTACATATCCTATTTCTTTTCCAAGTAATCTTTCAAGTTCTGTTGGAACAAATTCATGTATTCCTGTAGAAACTTCTGGTTTTTTTGTAGTTTCTTCAAGTCTAGGTACATAATCTTGAACAAATTCTTGTGCTAATATCTTTCTTTGAGCAGGTCCTTCAATAGCATCTTTTGTTATTTTATATATCCTTTTTAGTTTGCTTAGAGGAAGAGATGGTTTACTTGTTAGTCTATCAGATATAGGAATCTCGTTAGGATCAACATCTCCTTTATACTCTACTATAATTCCTTCATTTTCTGCATATTCTCTCATGGCTCTTAAACCTGCTGCCTCTTTCAATGCACTTTTTAGATGTGAATCATCTTGACCATTATTTCTATATTTATCTGATTCTGAAACTAATCTTTTTACTGCTGTGGAAGCTTGTCTTGATAATTCATCTCTATCTAACCGCCCTAACTCTAGTGCTTTTTTTGTGTCAAGATACACTCCAAGCACTCTATTATTGCCCTTTACTAATCCGTCTCCATTAAGAATTTCATAAACCCTTGAAGCTAGCTCATCTGAACTGTCTTCATAACCATTACCTGTAACCAAATGTGATAATCTTTCAACCGGAGTTCTAGAACTAAGATATTCGATTATACTATTTCCATTTGATTGATATCTGCTACTATCTCTATTAGCAGGACGATAAAATTTGCTTGTAATTTTACTAAGGATAGACATGAAGTTTTGTATGTGTACCCCCTTTATAAAACTTTCGGAATGTTATTATTATAAAATGGTTAATTAAATCATCCACTCATTTAAGAATCTTGCTTCTGTATTTTCTTTTTCACAATCTCTACAAACATATGGATCTGTTTTTGCAGTTTTCACACTACAAAAAATTGAGACTGCTTCTAAATACAAGAACTCGAAATTCATCTCAGGCTTTAAAGCCTGAAGTGTTCTTGCTCGGAAAAATCATAAATTATACAACTTCTAAATAATCAAGAAAATACCAAGAAAAAATAGCAACTTAAACCCACACCACACAAGACTTAAATATCTTCTAATTCTAAAATAATTATGCCACAAACACAACTCAAACTCTACAACACTCTAACACGAAAAAAAGAAATCTTTAAACCAATTAAAATGGGAAAGGCTGGAATTTACACATGCGGACCAACAGTCTACTGGTTTCAACATATAGGAAACTTGCGAACTTATATTTTTTCTGACATATTAAAAAGAGTATTAACTTACAACGGCTATAGAGTAAAACATGTGATGAATATAACAGATGTTGGTCATTTAACAAGCGATGCAGATACAGGAGAAGATAAGATTGAACAGGCTGCAAAAAAAGAAGGCAAAAAAGCAGAAGATATAGCAAACTTTTATTGGCAAGTTTTTCGACAAGACTTGAAAAAACTTAACATTCTTGAGCCTGATATATGGTGTAAAGCAAATCAACATATTAAAGAGCAAGTTGAACTAATAAAAAAACTCGAAGAAAAAGGTTACACTTATAGAACAAACGATGGAATTTATTTTGACACGTCGAAATTCAAAAATTATGGAAAACTTGCACGTCTCAAGAAAGAAGGATTAAAACCAAGAAAAAGAGTTGAAATGAAAGAGAAAAAACATGAGACTGATTTTGCATTGTGGAAATTTTCTGGAGTTCCTGGATTAAGGCAACAAGAGTGGCAGAGTCCATGGAGCCTTGGCTTCCCAGGCTGGCATATTGAATGCTCAGCAATGTCAATGAAGTATCTCGGAGAACACTTTGACATCCACACAGGTGGAGAAGACCATATACAAATTCATCATACAAATGAAATTGCCCAGAGCGAGGCAGCAACAGGAAAAAAATTTGTAAACTACTGGCTTCATGGAGCTTTCTTAACATTTAAAAGCGAGAAAATAAGTAAAAGTAAAGGCGGTCTCTACACAATTTCAGAACTTGAAACTCTCAACTATAAACCTATTTCATATAGATATTTCTGTCTCACATCACAATACCGAAGCCAGCTAAACTTTTCTCTTGAAAATTTGAAAAGTGCGCAAAACTCTTATGAAAGACTAAAAAATATTATCGAAGAGTTAAAAGACGATGACAAAATTAATAGAGTGTATTTAAAAAAATTTGAAAATGCAATTAATGATGATTTAGATATGCCAAATGCTCTTTCAGTTTTATGGGAGCTGTTAAGAGACAAAAAAGCAGAGGGCAAGCTAAAAACAATAAGAGAAATGGATAAAATTCTTGGCCTTGACTTGCTGAAAAAAGAAACTTTTGAAGTGCCAGAAGAAATTAAAGAACTGATGGAAGAAAGAGAAAAAGCAAGAAAAAATAAAGATTGGAAAAAAGCTGATGATTTGCGGAAAAAAATTAAAGAAAAAGGATACTTGATTGATGACACAGAAAAAGGTTCTAGGTTGAGAAGAGTTGTAAAGCAGAATATAATTTAAAAGAAGTGGTTTATTTTTGTTCTGTATTTATAAATAGTGATATGAAAAGCTTTTAAAACAGTAACTCCTTCTCTAAACTATGACAAGTAAGGTTTTAGTTACACTCGCTATATTTGCAGTTATCTTAGGTGGGGCAGGAATTGCAATAATGACAGGAAAGCTGTCAGGAGAGGCAATTCTAACAATTTTAAAAATTCAGAAAGGCACTCGCTATTCTTTAGAAGAAGTTTCTCTACATAATACAGAAAATGATTGTTGGCTCATCTACAACAAAAAAGTATATGATGTTACAATGCTTGTTAATTCTTTTAAAGAAGCTGAAGTTTTAAAAGAAAAATGCGGCCAAGCTGTAAACAGAGCAAGCATTCCTTCATATATTAGAAAGACTTTAGGAAACTATAGAATTGGTAACATCTAAATAAAAGCAGTTATTTTTGTTCTGTATTAAAAAGAGGAAAAATGAAAATAAAAAGAATAATCTCAGAGTGGATAGCAGATTCCGAATTAAACAAGACACTTCATGTTAGAATTATAACAGATAAAGGAGTTTTTTCAGGCTCAGCTCCTCAAGGAACTTCTAAAGGCAGTTACGAAGCTGTTTATATTGGCACAGAAGAGGCAGTAATTCATGTTGATGAAATTATTCCTCAGCTAAAAAAAATTCCTCCAAATGACTTAACTGCTTTAGACAAATATTTAGAAAGCCTTGGAGGAGAACGAATGAGACATTATGGAGGCAATGTCGCAATTGCTTTGAGTTCTGCCTGGACAAAAATGTCAGCTTTTGCCAACAATATGTCAACTGAAGAATATATAGCAAAACTTCTTGGAACAAAACCAAAAATTCCTCTGCCTTGCTTTAACCTAATTAATGCAGGACTGCATGGAGCATTTGACAAGAAAAACAAACCATTTAATCCAATTCAGGAATTAATGTTGATTCCTGTTTCTGATTCATTTGAGCAAGGCTACGAAAAAATCATGTTAGTATTTCAGAACTTAAAAAAAATTTCAGGCGAGAGTTTAGTTGGAAAAGAAGGCGGAATTTCTCCTAAACTTCCTTTTACAAAATCTTTGCAGCTGTTAGAAAAATCAATAAAAGAAGCTGGCTACATGACAAGAGACTTTAGAGTTGCACTAGATGCTGCTGCTTCAGAATTTTACGATATAAAAACAAAAAAATACACTCCAGTTTCAGGAGAAAAACCCAAAAATATCGATGAGATGATAGATTTTTATAAAAAGCTAGTTAAAAATTCTCCAATTAAATTTTTTTCAGTTGAAGATCCTTTTAATCAAAATGATTTTTCAAGTTTTGCAATTCTACAACGAGAGTTAAGAAATATCATTTTATTTGGAGATGATTTATACGCTACTAACTTAGAAAGACTAAAAAAAGGACTCGAGAGACAAGCAACAAAAGGAATTATAATTAAACCAAACCAAAACGGCACAATTTCAGGCACACTTGAAGTTATAAAATACTCGCTTAAAAATAAATTAATAAATATAATTTCCCATCGAAGCAATCAAGCTCCAGGAGATCTTTTAAATGCTTATCTTGCAATTGCAACAGGACAAATGATTAAATATGGCTCTTCTCGAGGTGAAAGAGTAGAGGCTTATAATGAAATTTTGAGAATAGAAAGAGATGCTAAAATTTTTGGAAAAAAGTTGGAGTATGCGGGAAAAAACTTGTTAAAATAAAAAAGATAAGTATATTATCTAATTAAATAATATATCAAAATAGTTATTTAAAATTTGAAAAAGGTAAAAATGAAATACAGAAAAGGAGTTTTCTGTGTAGTTTATAAAAAAACAAAAAGTGGAATAAAATATCTTGTTTTACATAGAAAACTTCACTGGGTTGGCTGGGAATTTATTAAAGGCGGTTTAAAATCAAGAGAGAAAAAAGAAAATGCAGTTGCACGGGAAGTAAAAGAAGAAATCGGATACAAAATAAAAAATATGATAAAATTTAATTTAAGCGGAAAATATCGTTACAATAAAAAACTTCTCGACAGAAAACAATTTTTAGGCCAGACCTACAATCTTTTTGCTGTTGAAGCTGATGACAAAAAAATAAAACTTGACAAAAAAGAGCATGATAATTACAAATGGCTGAAATTTTCAGACGCGTACAAAATTCTTAGCTGGCCAAACCAAAAAAAATGTTTGAAGATTGTTGATATTTATATCAACTCTGTAAAGTAAATCCTATATCTTATTTACTTAACAAACTCAAAACATATTTAAATTAATGTTTTCTGAAATAATTGAATTTTAAAATGTTAGACTATAAAAAATACAGATGGTTTTTTACCTCTTCAGGAAAGCTTGTAGTTGGAGGGAAAAATGCAGAGCAAAATGAGGAGCTTGTTGAAAAAATATTGTCAGGAAAAAAGAAATATATAGTTATGCATACAGCCTCTCCTGGCTCACCCTTTAGTTTTATTATTGGCGAAATTAAAGATCTCATTAAATCAGACTTTGAAGAAACAGCTATTTTTACAGCTTGTTTCAGCCAAGTGTGGAAAACAAAGGGGAAAAAATTTGATGTACACATTTTCACAACAAGCCAGATTTACAAGAACAGAGGAATGAGCAAAGGAACATTCGGCGTTTTAGGTGAGATACAAAATAAAAAAGCAGAGTTGAAGTTATTTTTAATTGTACAAGATGGCAAACTTCGGACAACCCCATTTGATAAACTTAAAATTGCTAAAATTACTCCTGGAAATCTTACTAAAGAACAGGCAACTGAAAAAATAAGGAGAATTTTAAAAGAAAAAAATCTCTTGTTCGCTAAAGAAGAAATAATGCAGGCTCTCCCTGCAGGGAATATAAATGTGAAAGAAATAAAATGAAAAGACCTACAACAACCATTCATATAGGTAAGAACGGTTTAACAGAGGGGTTTATTCATGGCCTGAAAAATGCGTTTAAAGATAGAAAAGATGTTAAGATTTCTATTTTAAAATCAGCAACTTATGAAAGAGAAAATATTAAGATCATAGCTAAAAAAATTTCAGATATCCTTGGAAAAAAATATACTTTTAGAATTGTAGGCTTCGCAATTTTTCTAAAAAAGTGGAGAAAATCAAGATAAGTTTTACAAAAATGAGGAATAACAATTTTTATTTTGCCCACTTTACGATTCTATAATTTTAGAAAGTAAATTAAACTATCTCGCCCCACCCAATCAATCTCCAATGTCCTTCAATGTTGCGAGCAATTCCAATTTTACTTCCCTTAAATGGCACTATAGGAATTCTTAAATTTAACTCTGCCTCATCTACATGAACTCTTGTAACATCTCCTATAGTGATAGAAGTATTTACACTTAAAAGAAGAAGCTCTGCTGTTTTTATATTATCAACTTTTATACCTTCTCTAAATCCCATTACATCTTTAAATAAATTAAATTTAAGTTTTATTTTGTAAGTTATCTCTTCTAACTTGTCTTTTTTTCCTACAACACATCCAGCCAAACTATCTGCTTTTGTAAAAAAGGGGTCGAGCTGAGTTTCGATTGCGATAGAGCTTCCGGGCATTGCTTCTTTAACTCTGTAGCTTCCTTTATATAAGGACAAGATTTTTGTTTTTATAGTTTCATAAAAAACCTGATTTTCTTTTTTGCTCATTAATCCTGGCTTAATCTCTATCTCATCACCTTCTATTAATGTTCCTTTTTTCAAAGTACCTCCTAAAACCCCCCCTTTCAAATTTTCAATTTTATTTCCGGGTTTGTTAACATCAAAACTTCTTGCTACAATAAAAACAGGGTCAACATCAAGCTCTCTTTTTCCAACCTTTATTTTGCAAATTTCTTCTAAAATTATATCAATATTAATTTCTTGTTGTGCAGAGCAAGGAATTATTGGAGCATTTTCAGCAAAAGTTCCTTTTACAAACTCTTTTATTACATTGTAATTTTTTATTGCCTCTTCTTTTGTTACAAGATCTATTTTGTTTTGTACTATTATAATATTGTTAATCCCTCTCGCCTGCAATGCCATAAAATGCTCTTTAGTTTGAGGTTTTATTCCTTCATTTGCCGCAACAACAAGTAGTGCCGCATCAATAATTGCAGCTCCCGACAGCATTGTTGCCATTAACATTTCATGTCCAGGAGAATCAATAAAACTAATATACTTCAAAGGCTTTCCTTCTTTTATATTAAAGAAATTATTTTTCTCTCTAATAATACAGTCAGCATACCCAAGCTTTATTGTTATTCCTCTTTTTAATTCTTCTGAATGTGTATCGGTCCATTTTCCTGTCAGCTTATAAAGCAAAGTTGTTTTGCCATGATCTATGTGCCCGACTATTCCAACGGTTATACTCTCAAGCTTTTCTACATCAACATCTTCTTCAATTTTCACCATTTATTAGTTTAATCCAGAAGCTTTTTAATTCTTTCTTATCTAAGAACAAGATTAAATTGCAGCCTTTTTCTTTATTCCCTCAAATTTTTCCTTTTGCTCAGCATCTTTATATAAAAATGTAGAAATCAAAAAATTATCTCTTCCAAATTTTCCTTTTATTTTCTTAATTATTGTTAAATCCTTATTAACTTTAAAATTCTCACTAACTAAATCAACTATTTCAGAAATCGAAGGACATTTTTCAGCATCAACTAAAAAACTAATCTCTCTTCTTTCTAAAATAAGATTTTCTTTATCTTCAATAATTTTAGATATGTTTAATTCCATTGTAAATTAATCTTGTACTCTTGTCTCCTACTTTACTTTAATCGCATAACTTCCTTTATTTTTAACTTTTATATTCTTTGCAATTTCAGAATTTTCGGCATCAAAAATTATAACTCGTCCTTTCCATTCATCTACATAGTCCTGGCTACCACATTCAAGACACTTGTTCCCTTCATATATTTTCCTGCAAATTCTACAAGCTCTTTTCGTCATTTTTATTTTTTTCTTTCCTTCTTTTTCCTTTCTTTCACTTCGACATACTCTGTTTTCTTAGCTGTTTGACTTTTTCTTTTTTCAGCTTCAATCCATTCGAGCTTTCCAAGTCCTGGCTGTCTCATAGTCAACCCGATTTTTGGCTCTTCTCCTTTGTAACTTATTGCAACTATTCTTGCCAAACATAAATCGCCTTTTTTTAAACTTTTCTTTCCAGACTTTCCGATTAAAGTATTTGACTTGTTGAAACTGACATAATCGTCCATTGTCTGGCTTATATGAATCATTCCCTGCATTACTCCAAGACTCATAAAAGCACCGAAATTTGTTATTTCATTTATTATGCCAGATACTAATTCTTGTAATTCTGGCTTCCATATTAAAAGTTTGAATCTCGAATTATAGTAAGCAGCTCCGTCTCCTGGAATTATTATACCATCCCCGACACTTAAAACATCTATAACACTGATAATACTACCAAGCTCTTTGCTTACATTGTTTTTGTAAGTTTCATGAAGCTGTTGACTTACTGCTTCAAGAGTTTCAAGTCCGAATAATTTCGGCTCAACTCTAACATAATCTTCAATTTCAACTAAATAGAACATTTTAACGGAATTTAAAGAAAGAAGGTATTTTTAAATCTTACTGAACTTATTAAATAAGAACTAAGATTTTTGTCATCCAAAAAGTTTATAAATTCATTAATAAATACTAATTCATGAAATCTTTATATGAAAAAATGAAATTCGGAGCAGGAATTGCTTTGCTTTATTCGCAGCTTGGATGTGCTCCAACTATAAACTGTCCGAGCAATAGCCAACTAAACTCTACAAGCGGAGCATCTGGAACATCTGTTGCAGGGGTTGTTAATACTTCTAATGCTAACGATTTCGAATCTCTTCTAGGAGAAATAAGAAATACTGAAATTTCTCCGGCTACAATAGAAGAGTATTGTGCAAGCGTTTACTCTAAATTAGAACAAGAAGCTACAACACAATAAGCTACACAACCACGAATTTCTTACCCATCAAACTCAAAAATCTTACTTTTCCTTTCAACTCTCTTTTCAGCTCTTTATCAAAGCTTGCAATAATAATCTCTCTCATATCTTCTTTTGATTTTCCTTCAACATAATTAACAATTCCTCTATCAACAAAATTTTTTTCTAACTTAACAAGCTTAAATTTTTCTTTATTTTTTTCTATGATTTGCAAAGCAAGTTCTGCAATATTCCTGTATTTAAACTTATTTTTTTCGCTATTCGCTATTTTTTTCAGCTCGTCAATAACTTGCAAAGGTAAAACCAACACTCCAAGCTTTCCAGCCTCAAGAAAATCAATTTTTTCCTTTAAACAATTAAAAATAAAGTTTGTATCAAAAACTATCTCTTTCATGATAAATAAGATTAACTAAAGATATTTAAAACTATTTTTCTCTTACTCTTAAAGGGTGCGTAGTTCAATGGTAAAATAGACGGCTCCAGAATAAGGGTTACTTATCAACCTCTTGTTATAAAGGTACCTTATCAACTCAAAAGAAGAAACCGTCAGTTGGGGGTTCAATTCCCTCCGTGCCCATATTTGTTCTTTATTACATTAATCAAAGGCTAATATTTATAAATTCTCTTTTCTTTAGTAAAACATGGTGAAAAAAGAGGTAGGGAAATCTAAAGCCAAAAAAAATTTTCATACCGTGCCCGGATTATAATCAAGACCACAGGGCAGTCTATAATGCTGCATTTATCGCCTTGAGGCCGCATGACAAGAACTTCTTTGTAAAGAAAGTGCTGGTGTATGAAACGTCCCATAGCGCAGTGTGGAATCCTGTAAATATCAGGCTTAATTATTTTGTTCCCATAAACATAGAAAAAAAGATAAAAGCATATCAGCTTTACAAATCAGAAGTCAGGGCTATGAGGAGCCCTGAAATGTTTAGGAGCATAGCGCGCATACGGGGCAGTGCCATAAATGCCGAGCATGCTGAAGCTTTTGAGATTTTAAGATGGGTGGAATGATTGCCAGGCAAATCGTTGATCATGAAAAAGTATGGCATACCGCAGCACGTTACTGGCACCTGCAGCATAGAAAAGACCGATAAAGGCAAGGTACCCTTCCTGGCAGATATTAATTATACAAGCTTCTTAAAGCCTGATAAGGGCATTGTAGTTTTAACATCACAAAAGATTTATGAGAAGATAAAGCGCATAAAGGGCAACGATTATATCATTGTTGACAACCCGCATCATGCCTTCATTGAGTTCCACAATGAATTTCACGGGGATTTTCAGCCG
>CAYIIQ010000009.1:0-22018 GCA_964363545.1 Candidatus Woesearchaeota archaeon
AAAAATTAATAAGTATGTCAAGTAGCAGCATGATAGCAGCTTCATCGCCGTCACAATCCCGCCTCATTGCAGCATGAATATAAGGAGAAGCAATTAAAGCTTGGGTTTTACTGAAACCAATTATCCTTCCAACAACAGCTGCACAGTTGTGTGGAGCAATACAAGCAACTATGTGTCCAACTAAATCATTTCTGCTTTTTACATTGTAAAAAGATTTTAAATTGTAAAGTCGTAGAAGTAAAGCATCAATAAAGTTTGCAATATTTATAAACACATCATCTGATTTTTCGTCATTTGACTCTGCACAAGAAGGAAGTATAATGTCATGAGGCTTGATTTCAAGAATCTGTTCTTCATTTTCTAAATCTCTTCCGTAAATGTCTTTGTCGTATCCAAGCTCTTTTAATCTTTCTGTGCCGGTTCCAATTTCTCTTGGTTTGAAGTGAGTAATAGGCATTTCTGTTGCATCATATCTTATTGTTCCATCTTTGTTGACCTGTAAGTTAAATATAGCTCTTAGAATTCCTTTAGTAAGGTTTTCAGGAACGTGATTTTTATTGCTTGTTCCTCTTACACCTTTTACGAGTTTTGGAATTTCATCTGGAATTAGATCGAGTTTTTTTACAGCATTTTCAAAGTAGTCTTTAATTTCAAGCTTTTTATTCATGTAATTTTGTGCAAGATTGTGCTGTGGACATTTTTCAAAGAAAAATTTTTGACTGCACTCTGGGCAGTAAGCCATTTTTTTACATTCGTTGTTGCATACCTCGCATTTAAAATAAATAGTTTCTTTATTGCAACTAGAGCAAAAATAAATTGGAAAATCTGCTTTTACAAAACCAACTTCACATGCTTCATTTATACTTCTTAGCCTTCCACCTTCATAACCTACTGGAAAAAGCACATTTGGACTTCCAACAAGTTTTCTTAACTTTGCTTTTTCTGGGCGGCCCATTCTCGCGCCAATAAATGTTCCTGCTTTGTCTTTAATCTGGAATTTTGAAATTTTGTTTATTATTTCAATAACTTTATCTTCATTGATATTTTTCATCAAAGCATCAAATTCATCTTCGAGAGAGTTTTCAGGATTAATGCCTAGGTTGAGGAGCAGAGCTCTGCTGTCTTCTATGCTAAGAACTACATTTTCTGTTACAACTTCATGATTCACTCCTACAATTTCAAGGGCTCTTTTTGCTTTTTCAAATCTTTCTCTTTCTGTTCTGTTGTACGGAAGAATTAGTTTTTTTTCAAATCTTGCATGAGCAAGCCAGTCAATGAGGTAAAGAAAGTCTTGGTATTCTATTTGAGACCAATAAAAAGTAAATTTAGGATGTAAAGGAATATCAAATCTTTCACTTAAACTTATTGTGGTTGCAAGATCTATGTCATAAATATCATCTATCTCGATCATTTCATTTTTTGTTTTTGATTTGCTTTTTAGTTCTTGAAACCACTCTTGTTCTGTATAACCTGCTGGCATTAAAATATGGTTTCGGTTGAGGAAATCACCATAAGGAACTAATAAATCTCCAAGATAAATTATTTCTTCAATGTCGTTGTATAGATTTTTGGCTTCAAGTTCATCAGAAATTTTTTTTAAAGAGCCGTTTTTCATTTTTATTATTGGGCCTTCAATACTATCACAACTTGAAGTAACTCCTCCTTTTGTAGGAAGTTCGATTTTAATCTGAGTTCCTATGGCTATAAATCCATTAAGAATGTGCATTGTTGCAGGATGTATTGCTACACAACTGTAACCATTGTTTCTTGATCTACCATATCTTAACCTAAAACTTCCAGAACGTGAGGGATGTCCAAGTACTGGACGACCGGCAACTAAATCTTTGATATATGTGGGACTTTCAGATGTTTCTCCTTTTTCTCTTTTTTTATGAATTGACATGTATTCCTCTAGAAAATTCCAATCACTTAGTTTAAATCCGTTTTCTCTCAGCCTTTTTATCATTTTTGCTATTTTTGCAGCTTTTTGGGCAAGACCTTCTGAAATAACAAGGCAGAAACCACCTCGAATAAAGTTGGTTTCTACTCTTTCCAAGTCTTTATAATTGCTTACTTCTTTTTTATGGCTTGGGTCTCCGTTGACTTGAAGCGGAATATTTCTTGCAAGAAATTCTAGTTCTTCTTCGGTTGGTAGATATTGTAGGTTGGTTATTCTCTCATGATAATCATAGCATTCTATTACGGTTCTTTTAACTTCAGATTCACTAGGATCGTATTTCGCGTATCCAAATATTTCTCTTAAATAATCTGCAATTACAAGAGAGAAAGCTGCTGCTGTTCCTCCTGCACTTCTAATTGGGCCTGAAAAATAAACAACAAAATATTCTTTTCCTTCTTTTGTTTTTCCAAGTTTTAAGCGAGTAAAACCTTCTATTGGACTTGAAACTACACCGAGAGTTAAATACGCCATTCCGACTCTTATTCCAGCATCAATTCCCTCTAACAAGTTTTTGAACTTGCAGAAATTTTCTTTTGCAGTCTCTTCTGCAATTTTTAATGCAACAGATGGGTCTAGAGTTCCGAATTCTTTTTCAAGTTTTATTATTCTGTTTACAATGTCAGGATTATTCAGTTGTGGATATATCGTAGAAATTAAACCTGCGACTCTTGCAGCAAGACTGGTTGCAATAGGAATTTCAACCTTGCTTAAAGGATCAAAGCCTTTTTTTCTTGCTTCTTCAGCTATGCTATAACATATTTTAACTTTGTCTTCTATTTCTCGGAAATATTCTTCAATTTTCATTTTCTGAACGTTTAGTAATTAGATATTTTCCATTTTTGATTACAATCCCTGTTACAATAACATAATGCGTTTTATTCTCGTCGAGTATCTTAAGAAAAATCCAAAATTTTTATCTCTCGTGTTTTTAAATCAAGTACTGGGACTTTACATGGATCTGGGTGGTTGCCAACCTTTTCTTCAAATGGAGTTATTGACTGCCAGCAACTTGAGCAAATTATAAGTATGTTTTTGTAAATGTCAATGTCTGGCTTGTGAAAGTCGCCTGTTGTAATTATATCGGGAGTTTCTCTTATTAATAGAGGATCTTCTTTTTCAAATGGAATATAAGTGACTGCAGAGTGCATTGGCGAAAAATGTCTTCTCTTTAGAATTTCTTTAACAACTTTTGATGGATTGTCATGAGGTTTTACTATTCTTAAAGATTCGATTTCATTTGCAAAAGAGTTCATACTGGCTCCATGATACATTAAAATTTTCACACCTTTTTTCCCATTTTTTGTTATTTCTATTAATGAAGGATTGCTTACGAAAATAATATTTTCAAGTTTGTGTAAATTCTGTGCATAATATTCTCCAACAGGAGGTTGTGGCTCTGCGATTCTTACAGAGTCATGTTGGCCGGGACACATTATTATTCTAATGTCTTTTCTTATAATTGAAAGCATTTCTGCAAGTTTTTCGTACTGTTTCTTTATATCTTTTATATTTAATAACTCTTCTTGTCCTGGGAAAACTCCTACTCCTTCAACTGTGTCTCCTACAATAAAAAGATATTTTATTTTTTTGGCTTCTTCTCTTTGATTTTCGTCTCCAACTTCTCCATTTAGCCATTTTATGAATTTGCGAAAGTTGTCTTCTAAGAAGTTAATAGAACCTACATGAATATCAGAAATAAAAGCAGCTTTTTCATCTCTATCCAAGAAATTTTTTTCCGATAAAAAAATATCTGGGTAAATAATGTCATTTGCGAAAATTATTTCTCTATTTCCGAAACCCTTTATTGCAATTATATCATCTATTAAAGAGTCTTTTGCCTTTGCATATAGTTCTGTTTTATCTTTGTTAATTAAAACAGATATTTTTCCTGTCAAGTCTTCAACATCTAAAATTATGTTTTTGTTTTTTGTAAATCTTTTGCTGAAAACTATACTTATTATAGAGAGGCTTTGTCTCTGCCCGTTTATTTTATTTATTGAAGTCAAATTTTCTATGTCTTCCCTTTCTTGCAAAATTTGCTTTATTTCTGAAAATCGGCTTCTGAAATGTTTTACAAAATCTAAAGCTTTCAGCTTCTTCATAGAGTTTCGTGGAGAGTAGAGAACTTTAATATTGTCAAGATTTTGATCTTTTTTTTCTTTAGGCTCTACAAACATCTCTCTAGAAATTTCCAAAGTTAAACCCAAATTAATTTTTAATTTTTCAATAACTTTTTCATTGTTGATTAACTGATTAATTTTGTCAGCATTTTTTATAAAAAATGATTTTGTTATTATTTTTTCCTGCATCAAAGAAACTTTTTCGATTAGTTCTTTTGCAGTTATTTCATCAAATTCTGACAGCAGATTAAAGCTCTCTCTGTCTAGTAAAATCCCTTTGCTTAGGCAGAACTTTAAGATTTCATTGCTCATTTTAGCTTTTTAAGTTTTAAGATTTTTGCGATTGGCTAAACTTCTAAACTTTCTTTAATGGAGAGTTTTATTTTTTCTAAGAGTTTTGTTGGAATTGCAAGTTTAATTTCTCGGGTTCTTCCGTGTCTGCCTTTGCTTATCACATTTGCTTTTATTAGTCCAAGCATGTCCATTTCTGCTATAAGGTCTCCTACTCTTCTTTGTGTAAGAACTTCTGTTTTTGTTTTTTCACATAACTCGTGATATAAGTTGTACACATCTCCTGTAAAAAACTTTCCCTTATCATCAGATTCTTTTAAGTTGATTATTGAAAGTAAAACCAACTGAAATTGTTTTGGAGCATTTCCAACTATGTCGAACATTTTATCTCTGTCTATTTTTTCATTTGCAAGATCTACGTATTTTAGAGCCACTTTTTTGTTCCCATCTCTTTCTGCAAGCTCTCCAGCTATTCTTAATAAGTCCAGAGATCTTCTTGCATCACCATGTTCTCTTGCTGCAAAAGCTGCACATTTTGCAATCACTCCTTCTTCTAAAACACCTTTTTTAAATGCAATTTCAGCCCTACTTTCTAATATATCTCTTAATTGCAATGCGTTGTAAGGATAAAAAATAACTTCCTCTTCTCCTAAGCTGCTTCTAACTCTTGGGTCTAAACTATCTAAAAATTTTAAATCGTTGCTTATTCCGACAAGACTTATTTGAGCATTAGCAAGCTCAGAATTTAGTCGCGTCAGATTGTACAAGAAACTGTCAGATATTTTTTTAACTGCTTGATCAATTTCATCAAAGATCAAAATAAGTTGTTGTTTGTTAGTTTCAATTATATCTATAAATTTATTATACACTTGATCTGTTGGTAGACCCGTTGCTGGTACTTTCCCACCGAGCTGATTTATTAGTTCTGCTAGAATTCTGTATTCGGTGTCAGAAATTTTTTTTAATTTGCAGTTTACATATTCGATTTTTAAGGAAACATTTTGGATCTTTGCTCTTTTAATAATCTCATTTTTTACATATCTTGCGCTTAGAGTTTTGCCTGTTCCTGTCTGACCATATATGAACAAGTTACTTATTCTTTCACCTCTTAGTACAGGGGCCATTATGCTGGCAATCTGTTCAATTTGTTTTTCTCGATGTGGAATATTTTCAGGCTTGTAGGCAGACTGAAGAACAAACTTGTCTTCAAATAAACTGTCTTTAGAAATATTATCAAAAATTTTGTCAAGTTGTGGGCCCATTTTACTCTTTTTGCTTTAATTAAAAACTGCGAAATATTAGTTAAGTTCTTGATTTTATAAACTTTTATATCTTTTAAGATATATTTCTATAAGAGAAATTTAAGATTAAGTTATATCGACGATAGAATTAATTTTTGTAACTAAAAAATAACAATCTTGTTTTTTTAAGATTTCCCCTGCAACATAAAAAATATAAAGTTGTATAATATTTATTCTTATGGAAAAAGAAGATTTTGATAAAAATACTTCGAAACTGCTGAAAAACGGCAGAATTTTTGTTCTTGCATATGACCAAGGTCTTGAGCATGGGCCTTCTGATTTTAATGACAAGAGTGTTGATCCAAAGTATGTTCTAGATATAGCTGAAAAAGGTAAATATACTGGCGTGATATTTCAAAAAGGAATTGCTGAAAGATACTATGATAAAAGAAAAAACAAAGTCCCGTTGATATTGAAGTTGAATGGAAAGACAAACTTAGTGAAAGGAGAGCCAATTTCTACACAGTTATGTAGTGTTAAGGAAGCAAAAAAATTAGGTGCAAAAGGTGTTGGATATACAATTTATGTTGGAAGTAAGTATGAACATATTATGTTTAAGGAATTTGAGAAAATTGAGAAAGATGCACATAGAAATAATCTTTCAGTTATTGCTTGGATGTATCCTAGAGGAGAGGCAATTAAGAACGAGCTTGACAGGGATATTTTAGCTTATTCTGCTCGCGTTGGATTAGAGCTTGGAGCAGATATTGTTAAAATGAAATACAATAATAATCCTCACGACTTGAAATGGATTGTGAAGTGTGCTGGCAAAACAAAAGTCATGATTTCTGGCGGGGCAAAAACAAAGCCAGGGTTTTTATTAAGTCAGGCAAAAGATATTATGAATTCTGGAGCTGTTGGAATGGCAATTGGAAGAAATATCTGGCAATACAAAGAGCCATTAAAAATGACAAAAGCTCTACAGTCAATAATTTTTGAGAATAAAAGTGTGAGGGATGTGATGAGGTTGTTGAAATAAAGTCTACGAGCTTCTTATATTATTAATAAAATATTATATAAATATAACTTTAATTTGATGACACATCAAGGCCTTCACAACCTTTAAATAATATCTTTGCTTTTCTTTAACATTAAAAGAGGAAAATGTTAATCGTAAATTTCAAAACATACAAACAAGGCGAAGAAGTTGTGAAACTTGCAAGAATTGTTGAGAAAATTAGCAGGAAAATTATTATTGTATTACAGGCAACAGATATTTATGGGGTAAGACAAGAAACTGGTTTAGAAATTTTTTCCCAGCATGTTGATTATTTTGAAGTTGGAAGAAATACAGGCTATATATTACCAGAAACTGTTAAAGAAGCTGGTGCAAGCGGGACTTTTTTGAATCACTCAGAACATAAACTGAGTTTTAATATTTTGGAAAAAACTCTTAAAAGATGTAAAAAGCTTGGACTAAAAACACTTGTTTTTGTTAAAAGCTTACAAGAAGCTAAGAAAGTTTCTAAATTAAAGCCAGCTTATATTGTGTTTGAGCCTCCTGAATTAATTGCAGGAAAAATATCTGTTTCAGAAGCAAAACCAGATTTAGTTAAAAAAATCGTTAAAAATGTAAAGGGAAATATTTTAATAGGAGCTGGAATTAAAAATAGAAGAGATGTTGAAATTGCAAAAAAATTAGGAGCAAAAGGTGTTGTGGTTTCATTTATAGTTACGACATCAAAAAATCCGGAAAAGATTTTAAAAGAGTTGCTATGAAAATTGCTTTTTTTGAGCTGGAAAATTGGGAAAAGGAGATTTTAATTAAAGAGTTAAAAGGTCATAAACTGGTTTTTTTTGAAGGACATTTAACAAAAAATAAAGCTATGAAAATTAAAGATGTTGATGTAATTGTTATCTTTATTTATTCACATATTAATAAAGAAATTATTAATTTGTTGCCAAAACTAAAAATGGTTTCTACAATGTCAACCGGAGTTGATCATATTGATATTGGAGAGTGTAAGAAAAGAAAAATTAAAATTATGAATGTGCCCTATTATGGAGAAAATACTGTTGCTGAGCATACATTTGCCTTAATTCTTGCTTTAAGTAGAAAGATTTGTGAGTCGCATGACAGAACTAAAAGAGGAGATTTTTTATTAAATGGTTTGGAAGGATTTGACTTGAAAGACAAGATAATTGGAATTGTGGGAATGGGACATATCGGAAGTCGTGTCGCAAGAATTGCGAATGGATTTGAAATGAAAATTCTATCTTTTACAAAACATAAAGACATGAAACTTGCAAGAAATTTAGAAGTGAAATATGTAAGTTTGAATGAGTTGTTGAGAAAATCAGATGTTGTGAGTTTGCATGTTCCTTATACAGAAGAAACTCATCATATGATAAATAAAAATAATATAAAGCTGTTTAAAAAAGGAGCTCTGTTGATTAATACAGCAAGAGGTGGAATAATCGAGACAGAAGCTATTTTGTATGGATTGAATGAAAAGATTTTAGGAGGTGTTGGTTTAGATGTTTTAGAAGAGGAGCATTTTATTAAAGAGGAGAAGCAGTTGTTGTCAAAGCAGTTTGTCGAAGAGTGCGACTTAAAAACTTTGCTAGAAAATCATGTTTTGCTGAATCACAAAGATGTTATAATTACGCCACACTCTGCTTTTTATAGTAGAGAGGCTTTGTTGAGAGTTTTACATACGACTATGGAGAATATTGGGAGGTTTGGTAAAAAAATTGAGAAATGATAAAAGAAGTAAAAAGGCCGTGGGGAAATTTTATAGAGTATGTGAAAAATAAGAAATGTACAGTGAAAATTATTACTGTTAATACTGGCGGAATTTTAAGCAAGCAGTTTCATAAAAAAAGAGAAGAGTTTTGGGTTGTTTTGGATGATGGTTTAGTTGTAGAGATTGGGAAGAAAAAATTTAAGCTGAAAAAAGGACAAGAAATTAAAATTAAGAGAAAAATGATACATAGAGTTTTTGCAACAAAAAAAGCAAGATTTCTTGAAATTTCTTTTGGTGAATTTGATGAAAAAGATATAGTTAGAGTTGAGGATAAATACGGTAGAAAATGACAAGATATAAAATTTCTGTTGATTTAGGTGGAAGTAATATAAGAGCTGCATTATTTGATGGAAGAAAAATGTTAAGATTTGTAAAAAAGCCAACTCTTGCCGATGAAGGGAAAGAGAGTGTGTTAAGACAGCTAGTTTCTGCTATAGAAGAAATTAAGAGTAATAATAAAATAGAAGGAATTGGAATTGGAAGCCCTGGACCTTTGAAAAATGGTGTGATTAAAAATCCTCCTAATTTACCATTAAGAAATTTTAATTTGCAAAAATTTCTAGAAAAAAAATTTATTACAAGAGTTGTTGTTGAGAGAGATGCAAATTGTGCTGTTTTGGCTGAATTGAAATTTGGAGTTAAGAAAAAAAATTTTATTTTATTAACTTTTGGGACAGGAATTGGAGGAGGAATTGCTGTAAATGGGGAGTTGTACAAAGGAGTTAATGGTTATGGAGGAGAAATGGGGCATATGATAATTGACGATGAGAAAGATTTTGAATACTGGGCTTCTGGGAAGGCATTAAAAAGATATTCACAAGAAAAACTTAATAAGCAGTTTTACTTGAAAGATATAATTGAAATGGAGGGTAAAGCAATGGAGATTGTTAAAAAAGAGGTTAAGTATATTGGAATTGGAATTGCCAGCTTAGTAAATGTGTTTGACCCAGAGGTTGTTGTTTTAGCAGGAGGTTTTAGAGAAGCTGGAGAAAAATTTTTGAAACTTATAAGAAAAGAAGTTTATCAAAGAGCAATTTTGCCCAAAAAAACAAGAATTATTTGGAGTAAATTAAAAGAGCCAGGATTATTAGGGGCGAGTTTGTTGGTAAAATGAAAACTGAAAAAGAAAAGTGTAGAATTGTAAGAGCTCCCGTAAGGATTGATTTTGCAGGAGGGTCTACAGATATACATCCTGTTAGTGAGATGGGAGGATCTGTTTTGAATGCTGCAATAAATAAGTATGTTATTGGAAAACTTGTTGTTTCTGGAAAAAGAGCTGGATTAGAGTATCATGCAGATGTTCCAACTTCAAGTGGATTAGGGACAAGTGGGGCAATGACGCTTGTCTGGCTTTATCTTATATCAAAAATCGAAAATAAAATAAAACTTGCGGAGATGGTGAGAAAAATTGAAGAAGCTATGGGGATTATGGGAGGAAAGCAAGACCAGTATGCTGCAGCTTTAGGCGGAATAAACTTTCTTGAATTTAACAATAATAATGTTAAAGTTGAAAGATTAAAACTTAAACGACAAACTATAGAAGAATTAGAGAAAAGTTTAGTCCTTTATTATACTGGAGAGCACTATTCAAGTGATATAAATAAAAACATAGTCGAAGATTTTAGAAAAGGAAAAAATGTCGAGAGTTTGTTAAGGATTAAAGAAATTGCGAGAGAAATGAGAAATGCTTTATTAAAGAATGACATTTATAAAATTCCGGAGCTAATGAATTTTGAATTTGAAGAACGAAAAAAACTGCATAAAAAAGTTGCAAATAAGAAGATCGAAGACGCTATAAGAATTGCATTTAAAAATGGCGCTTCTGGAGCCAAAATTTGTGGAGCTGGTGGTGGAGGTAGTTTATTGTTTTATTGTTCTGATAAGAAAAAGTTGTTGAAAAAGCTTAAATGCTGGGAGTTTAAATTTGATTTTGAAGGACTGAAAGTTATAAGAGCGTGTTAAAATGATCGAAATAATTTTAGCACTTCTTATGTTGCTTTATGCACCAATTCCTTGGATAACTATATTAGCTCATGTTATGGTCTCTAACAAAAAGAAAGTTTCAATTGCATTTATAACCTTAATCGCTATTATTTCTTGGATTATTTTGAGTTATTTTACATATACGTATTTCCATATTATTTTCATACAGAGATTTAATAATGTTCTATTAAAAGTTTTTGGTATAGTGATTCTCTTAGCTGCTTTTATAATTGAATCTCAATCAAGGAAACAGTTAGGAACATCACGTATTCTTGGCAGTAGCGAATTTAAAAAGAAAGAGGGTAAACTTGTTACATCTGGCGTATATAAATTTGCTCGTCACCCGCGTTATGTTGAACATCCTTTATTGTTTTTAGGATTTGGACTCATTTTTGGTTACTATATCCTGTTATGGTTTTCATTATATCTTTTCCTATCTTTTTCGATAACCGCTTATTTTGAAGAAAAAGAACTCTTAAAACGTTTTGGTAAAGCGTATAGTGAGTATAAAAAAAGAACACCTGCTTTTTTTATTCCTTTTAACAGATAATAAAAAAATAAAAACTAAAAAAAGAAAAAAAAGAAAAAGTGGAAATTACTTTGTAAGCGCAATCTCGATTGTCGAGACATTAACTTTTTTCCCTTCTTTGTTCTCGAATTCCTCAGAGTCAATTTTTATGTCTTTTGTTTTTATTTTGTGCTCTTCCAAGAATCTTTTGCATGACACTTCTGCGACGTCTACTGCTCTACTGATAAACCTACCCCTTGCTTTTATAACAACTTCTTTTGCGTTTTTTACAGTAAACTGCATCACTACACCTGTCACGTAATTCATGAAGGGTTTGTTGCCGATGAAGACAACGTTCTCATTTTGGTTTTCTGCCATTTTAGTGATTTACCTCCTGTTTATTTATGTTGTCCAAGATTTTTCGCTTAGCATGCTCTCTTTTCACTAATTGTGTTATGTATCCTGCTATCATATTTCTTATTCTTTTACTCGGCATTGTTCTATCTAATATTTTTTTGTTTTTTTCGAATTCTTCATAAAATTCCTGCTCTTGTACTAATTTTTCTGCTGTTCTCTTGACTAGTGTTGACTTGATGCGACCCATGTTTTTAGTTGATGTTAGTGCTATTTAAATTTTATTGTCCTGTAAGGAAACTTCTTTTTGAAAACCTTTGGTGAGTTTTTCACATTTCCAGAGTCTCAAAGTTCAACTTTGAAGTGGCTGTACCGAGAGTTGAACTCGGGACCCCCTGCTTATGAGACAGGTGCTCTAACCGCTGAGCTATACAGCCTTCTTATTTATTTGCTCTTTGAAGCTTCTTCCTTTAATTTACTTATCAACTTTCCTTTAAATCGTTTGTGTATTTATAAATTTTTATTCAGTACTTTGCTAAAATTTTTCTAGAAATTTTTTGCAAGAGTAACATTTATAAAAGTTAAATCCCTTTCTAATAAGTAAAATGCAAGATATGAAAAAAGAGGAGAAGAGAAAGAGTTATGAAAAACAGTATATATGTTTTTTAAGTACCTTTCCACCAAGGGAGTGTGGAATAGCAACATTCACACGCGATTTAGCCTACTCTATAAAGAGAAGGAGAAATCCGAAAGTTGACATAAGTATAGCTGCAATCAACGATAATCCGACAACAATTTACAATTATGACCATAAAGTTAATTTCACAATTTCTCAAAATGACATTGAAGATTACATTGACTTAGCAAAAAAGATAAATAAAAAGAAATCGATTAAAGTTGTAAGCATTCAACACGAATTCGGAATTTTTGGTGGGGAGTATGGAAATTTCTTAATTCCATTTTTAGAAGCTTTGAAAAAGCCCGCGGTTGTAACATTTCATAGTATATTACAAGAGCCAGACGAGTATCAGAAGAAAGTTGTTAAGTTTGTTGTTAAGAAAGCTGCTGCAATTGTTGTTATGGCTAAGAAGGCGATAGAAATTCTTGATAAAACTTACGAAGTTGATACATCTAAAGTTTATTATGTTCCACATGGCGCCCCAGTAGTTCCATTTTCTGATACAAAAGCCGAAAAGAAAAAACTTGGATTTGAAAAAAGAACAGTTTTTTCGACATTTGGACTTTTAAATAATGGCAAAGGAATAGAATATGTTATACATGCATTGCCGGAAATTGTCAAAAAATATCCTGAAGTTTTGTATCTTGTCATTGGAGAGACACACCCACAAGTAAGAAAATCTTATGGCGAAGAATATAGAAATTATTTACAGAAACTGGTTGAGGAGCTTGGCTTAAAAGACCATGTTAAATTTTATAATAAGTATTTGACTTTACAAGAACTTATTTTTTATTTGAAAGCAACTGACATTTACATTTCTCCAGGCCTGGATCCGAATCAGATTGTTAGCGGGACTTTATCTTATGCTCTTGCTTGTGGGAAGCCTATAATTTCGACTAAATTTTTACATGCACAAGAAGTTTTATCGGATAATAAAGGAATTTTAGTTGACTTTAGGAATTCAAAAGAGTTTGAAGAAGCAATTTTGAAGTTGTTGGAAAATCCTGAATTAAAGGGAGAAATGGAAAGAAAAAATTACCTTTTTAGCAGAGATTCGATATGGCCAAATGTTGCAATTAAATATATGAAGGTTTTTGAAAAATTTGCAAATCTTAACAAAGAAGAGGACAAATTACCAAGAATAAAGTTGAAACATCTTGTGAAAATGACTACTGTGAATGGAATAACACAGTTTGCGAATCAGTCTCAACCAGATACAAACTCTGGTTTCACTACAGACGATAATGCGAGGGCTTTAATTGTAGTTGCAAAACATCATCGGTTGTTCAAATCTAAAATTTCTAGAAAACTTGCTTTGATATATTTAAGCTTTCTTGAAAAGATGAAGAGCGAAAACGGAGAGTTTTTTAATTACTTAGATGATAATCTTAAAATTTCTGACAAAATAAAATATGAGGACCCTTTTGGAAGGGCGTTGTGGGCGTGTGGTATTACAAGTTGCAATTTTGATGACGAGGTTGGAGATAAGGCAAAGAAAATATTTGAGGATTCTGCTAATAATATCTATAATCTTAGAGCTTTAAGAGCAAAAGCTTTTTCGATAATTGGCCTGTATTTTTATAATAATGCCTTTCCTTCTAGTGAGAATGTTGAAAAAATTAAATTTCTTGCAGATTCATTAGTTAGTGAGTATGAAAATAATTCTAAAGATGACTGGAAGTGGTTTGAAGAAAAGCTTACATACTCGAATAGTACAATTCCAGAAGCTTTATTTTTGGCTTACAAAGTTACAGAAAATGAAAAATATTTAAAAGTGGCAAAAGAGTCTTTTGATTTTTTATGTAATTTACTTTTTGTTAGAGGCAAATTAATGCCTATAGGGCAGAATGGATGGTTTAGCTATAAAGGTAAAAGGTCATTTTTTGATCAGCAACCAATAGATGCCTCTTCGATGACAAGAACCTCTCTTGTTGCGCACGAAATTTTGGGTGATGATAAGAACATGGAACTTGCCTTGACAGCATTTAACTGGTTTCTTGGAAAAAATGTTTTGAGTCAGACTATTTACAATGAGTCAACTGGTGGATGTTATGATGGATTATCAAAGAATTCTGTTAATATAAATCAAGGAGCAGAATCTACAATTTCTTACTTGCTTGCTCGATTATCTTTAGATGAGACGAGAAAGTTTGGAAGTGTGATTTGATTATTTTATAAAGAAAATTAAAATAGTTTCGATAATTCCAGCTATTATAAGTAGTGGAATAATTATATAGATAAAAATTTTCAGTGACTTTTCTAAATTTTCAGCGAGATAACTTTTCTTATTTTTTGTGAAAATGAACATTCCAAGTTTTAATCCAAGTGCTATGGAGATGAAGAATGCTGGAAGTTCAAAAATACCATGTGGAAATAGTCTCATAATAACTTGATAGCCAAAAACATCGATACTTTTTGATAGCACAAAACCGAGAAAATAACCATTAAAAAAATTCATAATTATAGGAACAATACCTATTAAGATTCCAAAGATTAGTGCAATGAATGAAGTTGTAATATTGTTTGAGATTATAAATATAGCGAGTTCGAAAATATTCATGCCTTTTGTTTCTTCTATTAGTTTTTCGATTATTTTTCTCAACTCATCTTCAAGTGGATATGGAAAAAAGTAGCCGAGAAACATTGCAAATAAGAAAATGATGATTATAATATAAAAATAATTTTTTAGTTTTCTTAAATAGTTGAAACATTCTTTGTAGATACGAGTTTTTTTTGACATTTTTATTCCCATTCTATTGTTGCAGGTGGTTTTTGACATGTGTCATAAAGAACTCTGCCAACACCTTTAACTTCATTTATGATTCTATTCACAACCCCAGTTAAAAATGGTTTCTCAAAATGGTACCAATCAGCAGTCATAAAATCATTTGTAACAACTGCTCTTAAACCAACCATATGTTCATAAATATGCGCATCACCCATAACACCAATTGCTCTTCCACCTAAAAGTCCTGCAAACGCCTGACTAATTTTATAATACAAACCCTTATTCATAAGTTCGCTAATAAAAATATCATCTGCTTCTCTAACAATTCTTAATTTCTCTGATGTAACATCTCCAATAATCCTAACAGCTAGTCCAGGCCCAGGAAAAGGATGCCTCCATACAATATCTTTTGGCATTCCTAATTGTTCTGCAATTTTTCTAACTTCATCTTTAAACAAATTTCTAAACGGTTCTATAACTTCTAATCCCAATTTCTCTGGTAAACCACCAACGTTATGATGCCTCTTTATTTTTGATGAAGAACCATAAACTGAAACACTTTCAATAACATCAGGATAAAGAGTTCCTTGAATAAGATAACTCGCACCTGTAATTTTCCTTGCTTCTTCTTCAAAAACAGCAATAAATTCATGGCCAATAATCTTTCTTTTTTCATCAGGATCTTCTACTCCTTTTAATTTTTCTAAGAACCTACTAGCAACATTTATATATATTACATTTAATTTAAATCTATCTAAACTTTCCCTAACTCTTTGAGCTTCATTTAATCTTAATAAACCATTATCCACAAAAATAGGATGATAATTTTCACCTGCAACTTGATTAGCCAAAACAGATGCAGCTGAAGAATCAATTCCACCACTAATTCCTCCAACACCAACTTTACCTCGCAATTTTTCTCTTAATCCGTCAACTATTCTACCATATTCTTTTTCAGGACTCCAATTTCTTTGAGCATTGCATATATCTATAAAATTACTTAAAATAAGTATTCCATTTTCAGTATGATCTACTTCTGGGTGAAACTGGACAGAATAAATCTTCCTCTCTGTCATTTGCATTGCAGCAATATGACCATTTTGAGAAACAGCAATAGTCTCAAAACCTTCTGGCAATTTTTCAACAACATCGCCATGGCTCATCCAAACATTAAATTCGCTAGAGGAGATACCATTAAAGATTCTACTTAGTTTATTTAATGTTAACCTTGTCTCCCCATATTCTCTATTTGCCGTTGGACTTACTTTACCTCCAAGTAAATGAGCAATAGACTGTTGTCCATAACAAATTCCTAAAATAGGAATGCCTAAATTAAAAATCTCTTTTGAATATATTGGGGAGCCATTATCATAAACACTAAATTGTCCACCAGATATTATAATCCCTTCAAGATCTTTTTCTTTAATCTCATCAATAGAAGTGTGGAATGGTACTATCCCTGCAAAAACCCCCAATTCTCTTATTCTTCTTGCTATGTTTTGAGTTAACTGACTTCCACAATCAATTATTTTTATCATTTTATTTTTAAAATTGGAACATTTAAATAGCTATCTAAAATAACTATTCAGTATAGCTACTTTTCTTTTATATTTATACCTTAAATAAATTCCATAGATAACTCCAACTAACAATCCTCCTAGATGAGCTGTGTTTCCAATTGGAAGTTCAAGTGCTAGTGAGAGGAACCATAAAAATAATAACAAAAAAAGCATTGCAGCCCACATTGGCATTGGAATTACAAAAAAAACAAGAACTGGGAGTTTAGGAGTTAAAATTGCGAGTAAACCACCTAAACCAAATATTGCGCCACTTGCGCCTACAGCTGCAACATCGAGATTAGATTTCAGTATAAAAGAAAAAACAACAAAAAATAATCCTGCAACAATTCCAGAAATTAAATAAAACCATAAAAATCTTTTTCTTCCAATAATTCTTTCAATAAAATTTCCGATGAAGAGTAAGGACATCATGTTGACAAATAAATGTCCTAGGCCCGCATGCAAAAACATACTTGTTAGTAAAGTCCAAACAGACTTTCCATCTAAAATGTTTGAAGGTTTTAATACTGTATAGTCCCAAAATTCAGGATAGGTAATAAGAGCAAGAACTGAAATTATGAAAAATATAATATTAATTAAGACAATCCAATTTGTAATGCTCATATTGTAAAAAAAGTTTAGTTTTGTAGATCTTCTTTTATAAATTCTATTCATTTTCTTTTCTTTTTCCTATTTGCTTCTCTTTTGTATCTTATTTTTGATTTTCTCGCTTTTTTCTGCTTTTTTGATTTTCTTTTGTGCTTTATTCCTTTTTTAGTTTTCTTTGTTAGTTTTTTTAGAGACCTGAGCGCTTTTTTCTGTTTTTCTTCACGAAATTTTTTAATTTCTTCTAAAACACTTTCTCTGTATTTTACTAGCCTGTTGATTTCGTTTTTTAGATCCTCAATAATTTTTGGGTTGTCATTTAGCTTGTAAATTTCTCCACATTCCTGGCAACTAAAGTCATGAGTGAGAGCAGTTTCTTCACTCACTTCAATGTGACAGTTGTGACAGATATAAAATCTTTTGTTTGTTCTGCTTTTCAACTTGCTTTGTAGCTCTTCAATTTGTTTTTTTAGGTTTTTATCGAGCATTTCTAAAGCATTTGAAACGTTAATTGTCCAAAAATAAGTATACCAACCCTTTTTCTTGTCTTTTTTTCTTATGAAAGTTATTAAACCGTAATTTACGAGCTTATAAATAGTGTTTCTGATTTGGTTTATTGTAAGCCCGAGTTTTTTAGCAATCAAGAACTCGTTCACATCTTTTTTGCCGTAAATTAGATTTATGGTATCACACCCCTGTTTTCCAGCTATTTCGTTGACAATGTTGTTAAGAAGCTTAAGCTGCATCAAAATTCTAGAAAGTGGTTAAATAAATATCTTTCGCTTTTTTCTGTTACTACTTTAAAATTTATGAAAAGATATATATAGCATTTTTCAGTTTTTGTTTTATGAGTTGGTTTAGAAGAGAAAAAAAAGAGGTTGGCGAGTATAGGAAATTGTCAGAGCTTCCTCCTCTACCTGACAATTTTGGAGAATCTTCAAGAGAGAGCTTTGATGAGAAAGAGCTTCCACCACTTCCTTCTTTTCCTTCGTCTGTTGCTGGAGAGAGAATGTCTAGAGAGATTGTAAAGCAGGCAGTTAAACCAACTTATGAAGAAATAGACTATATGGAAAGTGATGAAGAAGGTGAAGCAGAGTATACCAGTCTTCTTCCACCTCCTGGAAGAAGTGTGGAAAGAAGCATTGAAGTTCCAGCAATTATCACAAAATCGAAAGAGATGAAGACAGAGCCTGTTTTTGTCAGAATTGACAAGTATCAAGAAGCTTTAATTAATTTTCAGGATATTAAAAAGAGAATTTTGGAGACAGAAGACTTACTAAAAGAGATTAATGAAATAAAAACTAAAGAAGAAAAAGAGTTACAAGAATGGGAAGAAGAAATTAAAAGTGCGAAAGAAAAGCTTGACAAAATTGATGAGAGCTTGTTTGGAAAGTTGTGAAATGTTAGGAATTTAATAAAGGTTATAATTAAAAGATATAAGTTTGTTCCTGTGTTGATAATAATTTAGTATTAATAAAATATCTAAGTTATTTAATAAGAATAAAAAAATGCAACCAATACACATAAAACTCGAATTTAATGAAGCTGTTCAATATAAAAAACAAATTCTTGAGGCAGAGCTAAACTTATTAAATGCATCAAAACATCTTGAAAATTTTAGTGAGTTAAGAAAAACAGAATTTAACAAAAAAATTGTTTTAAGAAGCAAACTTAAAAGTCTTGCTTTAAGAGTAAAACTTATTATGAAAGAGCTTCCTCATGTCGAAGTTCCGATGATAGAAAAAAGTGAAGTTAAGATATTAGATAGGAAGAAAAAGAAATTTTTGGAAGATGAGTTGAGAGAGATAAGAAGCAAGCTTGAGAGGTTGTAGAGCTAGTTTTTATTTGAGATTTTTGTGAGTTGTTAATAATGTTTTTAAACATCTTTGTTCTTGGGAATTTAATGGAATGGACAAGAAAGAATTTAATTCAGAAATATTTAGAGTTTTTTAAGAGTAAAGGACATGCAATAATTCCTTCTGCTTCACTTATTCCTGAAAATGATCCGACTGTTTTATTTACAACAGCGGGAATGCATCCTTTAGTTCTTTTTTTGCTTGGGGAAAAACATCCTCTTGGAAAAAGAATTGTAGATGTGCAGAAGTGTTTGAGAACAGTTGATATCGAAAAAGTTGGAGGTCCTGTTCACTTGACTTTTTTTGAGATGCTTGGAAACTGGGGTTTGGGAGATTATTTTAAAAAAGAAGCTATTGAATATAGTTATGAATTTTTAACAGGAAAAAAATGGTTGGGTTTAGAAAAAGAAAAGTTGGCAGTCTCGTGTTTTAAAGGTGATAAAGACGCTGGAAAAGATGAAGAATCTTACAAGGTTTGGTTGTCGCTTGGAATTCCAAAAGAAAGAATAGTTTTTTTACCCAAAGAAGATAATTGGTGGGGCCCGGCTGGGGAAACAGGACCGTGTGGACCAGATACAGAAATGTTTTATTGGACGGGAAAACAAAAAGCACCTAAAAAATTTGAACCAAAAAATGAAAGATGGGTTGAAATTTGGAATGATGTCTTTATGGAGTATAATAAAATTAAAACTAAAGCAATACTTGTTGATGCTATAAATTGTCTAATTGATAAAGGAAAGGGATTGGATAAAGAAATTGCCGAATTTCTAAATAATTTAAATGTAAAAATAATTATAGTTACTAATACAGAGGAAAAAGAAATAAAATCAAAATTGGAAAAATATAATTTTGATGTATTTACTTTACTAAAAAATCCAGATAAATCTAATTTAGATTATTTTAAAATTTTATTAGATAAATATAAATTAAAAGCAGAAGAAGTTATTTATTTTGATCACAAAGAAGAAAACATAAAATCTGCTAAATCAATAGGCATAACATCAGAATTATACAAAAATAATGGGCAAGTTGAAAAATTTATTGAGGAAAATATATTTAAATTTATTCCATTAAAACAAAAAAATGTAGATACTGGCATGGGTGTTGAAAGAACTGTTATGATTTTGCAAGGTAAAAATTCTGTATATGAAATTGAAATTTTCCAGCCAATTATGAAAAAAATTCAGGAGCTTTCAAAAATACATGATGAAAAAGCTGAAAGAATAATTGTAGACCATTTAAGATCTGCAACTTTTATTTTAGGAGATGATAAGGCTGTTACACCTTCAAATCTCGGGCAAGGATATGTTTTAAGGAGACTTATAAGAAGTGCGATAAGGCATGGCAGAAAATTAGAAATTATAAATTCTTTTACAAAAGAAATAGCCGAAGTTGTAATTTCGATTTATCATGAAGATTATCCTGAATTAAAAAGAAATAGAAAATTTATTTTGCATGAGTTGGAGGAAGAAGAAAATAAGTTTGGGAAAGTTATAGAAAATGGATTGAAGCAGTTTAATAAACTTTTGAGAGAAAAGAAAATTTCGGGAAAAGAAGCTTTTTTGCTTTATCAGAGTTATGGTTTTCCAATTGAGATGACAGAAGAGCTATCAAGAGAGTGTGGACTTAAAATTAATAAAAAAGAATTTGAAGAAGAGTTTAAAAAACATCAAGAATTATCGAGGACTGCAACAAAAGGAATGTTTGGTTCTGGACTTGCAGATCATTCAGAAGCAACAACAAAGCTGCATACAACAACCCACCTTCTTCATGCTGCTTTAAGAAGAGTTTTGGGAAGTGAAGTAAAACAAAAAGGCTCGAATATAACTGCGGAAAGATTGAGATTTGATATTTCTTTCTCTAGAAAGTTGACAGACGAGGAAATTAAGAAAGTTGAGAGTTTAGTTAATGAGAAAATTAAACAAAGATTGGAAGTTAAGCGGGAAGAGATGACCGTTGAGCAAGCAAAAAATTCAGGAGCTTTAGGATTTTTTGAGCATAAATATGGGGGGAGAGTTTCTGTTTATAGTATTGGAAATTTTTCAAAAGAAATTTGTACAGGACCTCATGTAAAAAATACTAAAGATCTGGGAAAATTTAAGATTGTGAAAGAAGAGGCTGTGGCTGCAGGTGTGAGGAGGATAAAAGCTGTTTTGAATAATGATTAGTGTGGTAAGGTAATGATTCTTATGGGTTTTGTTAGTTGATTATTTGATATTCAGAATAATAATATTTTTAAATCTTAAATTTGTCTTGTTAAAATGAGTATTTAAATCATTACTCCAGATAAATAGCAGGTTTTTCTGGCTTTGATTTTGAAGCCTTATTTTTAGGGTCGTATTTGTTTTTTTCGTTAACAGCAGAAATTTCAACTTTTAAATTAGTTTTTCTCTCGATTAAATCAGAATTTTCGGTGTAGACAGATTTTTCTTGAGGAAGAGTATAAATGAAAACTTTTTTTGGATGTTTTTCCTTTTCTCTTATTAATCTTGCAACATTATTTATATCCTCTACAATTTTTTCTACAATTTTTTCTTCTTGTTCAAGCTTTTTGTCAATTTTTCTTTCATCAGCTTTTGGCCAACTTTCTAAGCTAATTAATCTTTTATTTCCAATTTTATGCCAGAGTTCTTCTGTTATATGCGGACAAAAAGGTGCAAGCAATTTAAGAAAACTTTCTAAAACTTCTTTACTTTCCATTGGATGAAGACATTCAAATAAGTCTCTTATTTTAATTAGGGTTAGATTATAACGAAGGGCTTCAATGTCTTCTGTGACTTCTTTGATTGTTCTGTTTAATTTGCTTTCGATTTTTCTGTTTGACTTGCCAATTTTTACACTTTCAAAATAATTCATAACTTTCATGATAAATTTCATGCTGCCATTAATGCCTTGTGTAGTCCATTTTATGTCTTTGTTTGGAGAAGAGTTTGAGACTAGGAAGAGTCTTGCAGTGTCTATTCCATATTCGTCAGAAACTTCTTCTGGTAAGACAGCATTTCCTCTTGATTTTGACATGACTGCGCCATCTTCTCCATGCAACATGCCTTGATTGAAAAGTTTGATAGATGGCTCTGAAAAGCTGATTAAGCCAAGGTCTCTTAGAAATTTTGTGTAAAATCTGAAGTAAATCAGGTGCATACAAGCATGCTCTCTTCCACCAATGTATAATTCTATTGGCATCCAGTATTCTGCTTTTTTCTTCTCGAAAATTTCTTTTTTGTTTTTTGGATCAGTGTAACGCAAAAAATACCATGATGAGTTTACAAAAGTGTCCATTGTATCAGTTTCTCTTCTAGCTTTTTTTCCACATTTAGGGCATTTTA
>CAYIIQ010000010.1:0-18927 GCA_964363545.1 Candidatus Woesearchaeota archaeon
GGTTTATTAACAGTTGAACAAGAAGTAAAGATTGTTAGAACTCTTATGGAATCTTTAGATAATCTAGTGGATTAATATCCTTCTAGCTTTTTTTGTTCTTTATTATTTTTATGATTTTTCCCAAGAGCTTCATTCACTATCTTAACACCATAAGAAGTCCCAATCCGATCTGCACCAGCCTTTATAAAACTAAGAGCTTGCTCAAAAGTTCTTATTCCACTAGAAGCCTTAACTTTAATTTTATTCTTAACCACTTTTTTCATTATCATAACATGGTTTATTTTTGCAAAACCTTTTATTCCTACAGCGGTTTTTACAAAATCAGCTCCAGAAGCAAGTACAATCTCACTCGCTTTTTTTATCTCATAATTAGACAATTCAGGACTTTCAATTATTACCTTCATAATTTTCCTACCTATAACCTTTCTAATCTTCTTTAATTCTCCAAGAACATATTTATAATCTTTATTTTCAAAAGCTGCCCTGTTTATAACAATATCAAATTCATCAGCATAATTGTAAACCTCTTTTATTTCGTCAATCTTTGCTTTTGTGCTTTGCACTCCAAAAGGAAAGCCTATTACAACTCCAACTTTTGATTTTGTCAAACTTTTCGCAAGTTTAACATAGTACGGCAACACAATAACAGAATAGAAAGAGTATTTGTTTGCTTCAGTACATAATTTCTTTATTTCTCTTGCTGTTGACATTGGACTAACATCTGTATGGTCTATATATCTTGCAATTCTTCCAGGATTATTTTTTATTTCAGTATAAGCCGACATTTTACTTCCCCCTTTATATAATTAAATAAAAGTTATTTTTAAACCTTAGGAATTTAGCATTACGAAATTAAATTATGAGAATTAAACAATCAATATAAAAAATAAAAACGGAGGATGGAGGTGGGGAGGATCGAACTCCCGACACCATGGTTTCAGCTCGTGAGACTTCAGCCATGTGCTCTCCCACTGAGCTACACCTCCGTTAAAGTTTCTAAATTTCATTTATTTTTAAATCTTCGCAAGAAATTTGGTTAGAAAATAAAATAAAAAACTTTTTAAATTATGTTTACTAAGTTAAAATAAAAAAGAGGTAAAATGACAAGTAATCATGATTTGAGGAGCTTTCAAGATTCAGATGCTGTCGCAGCTGCCTTCTCGAAACTTGTTTCAGGAGGAAAATCTGGCTATAGAACAATAATAGAGAAAAGTAAACCCACAATCAAATGTAACTCTTGCCAGAAAATGCTAGAAGGAACAGAAAAATTCTGTCCTGAATGTGGCACTAAGACAGAGTTTGGAAAATCTTAGCGAAATGATTATCATTTCAATTTTGTAGATCAAAATCCTGGTTTATTTTCTGGAGTTAGAGTTGGTAAAAGGGATTTCAATTGGTGAGTGAAATAGTCTTATCTGAAAAAATAAAAGATTATAAAATAATGTAATTAGAGAGAAGTATATAAAATTAATTATTTAAAATACTTATCCAATTCTTTTTCATAATCATATAATTAATCTTCTTTAAACCACAAACTTATTTCACCAACCGATAAGTTAACGGAGAAATTAAAAGGTTAAGTTTATAATCTATTTTTTTCTATTTAAAATATGAAAGATGTAATAATCAGCCTCTTAAAAAAAGAAGTCAAACTAAAAGAAAAAGAAATTGAACAGCTTATGGAGACTCCTCCTTCTGAAGAACTTGGTGATTATGCTTTTCCATGTTTTGTTTTTGCAAAAACAATGAAAAGAAATCCTCTGGATATAGCTAAAGATTTAAAATCAAGAATAGAAAAAAAATTGCCTAAAGAAATAGAAAAACTTGAAGCTAAAGGCCCATACTTAAACTTTTTTACAAATAAAAAAATACTTGCAGAATCCATAATTGAAAAAATAGATAAAAATTTTGGAAGCTCATCAATAGGAAAAGGAAAGAAAATCATAATAGATTTTTCAGGTCCGAATATAGGAAAGCCCATGCATATAGGCCATATAAGGTCAACAATTTTAGGAGACAGTTTGTTGAGGACCTACAATTTTCTTGGTTACAACGCTATAGGTATAAATTATCTTGGAGATATTGGATTGCATATGGGAAAACTAATTGTTGCTTATGAACTATGGCTTGACAAAGAAGCTCTAAAAAAAGACCCTGTAAAAGAGTTACTAAGACTTTACATAAAATTCTGTGAAAAAGAAAATGTAGAGTATAATGAGGAATTAGAAGAAGAATTTCAAGACAACGAATGGACAAATAAAGCTAAAGAAAAATTAAAGCTTCTTGAATTAGGAGAAGAAAAAACACATAAAATCTGGCACGAAATTACAAAATATTCAAGAACAGGATTTGACAAAATATACAAAATTCTAAACATAAACTTTCACGAAACAACTGGACAAAGCATGTTTTCAGAAAAAGGTAAAAAAATAATTTCAGAAGCATTAAAAAAAAGAGGAGCAAGAATTGAAGAGGATGGTGCAGTTTATGTCGAATTTCCAGACTTACCAAAAAAATACATTTTAAGAAGCAATCAAACAGCTTCTTATATAACTCAAGATATTGGAGCAGCAGTTGAGCGTTATAAGAAATACAAGTTTGATAAAATGATTTATGTTACAGATTTTCGGCAAGAGCTTCATTTTAGACATCTTTTTGCAACATTAAAAAAATTCGGTTATGAATTTTCTAACAAACTTTTTCATGTAGCTTTTGGCACCATAAATTTTGGAAATGAAATTATGGCAACGCGAAAGGGCAAAGTTATAATTCTCGAAGATGTTTTGAAAAAAACAATTGAAAAAGCAGAAAAAGAAATAAAAAAAAGAAAATCCAAAGGAAACGCAGAAAAAATTGGTGTTGGTGCTATTAAATATTCTTTTCTAAAAAATGAACCTGTAAAAGATGTTAACTTTTCATGGGAACAAGCTTTAAATTTTGAAGGCAACACAGGCCCTTATCTACACTACTCTTATGCAAGAGCTTCTTCGATAATAAAAAAATCAAAGAAAAAAACTTCAGAATTTAAAATTAAAAATCTACATAAAAATGAAATAAAACTCCTAAAAAGTCTTACAGAATTTCCAGAAACTGTTGAAAATTCCTCTAAAAATTTAAATCCAGCATTAATAGCTAATTATTCTTTTGAATTGAGCCAGATTTTCAACGAGTTCTATCATTATTGTCCTGTTATAGGAAGTGAAGAAGAGCAACAGAGACTTGCATTTGTTCAAGCTTTCAGGCATGTTTTAAAAAATTCTATGTATCTGCTTGGAATTGAGGTTATGGAAGAAATGTGATTATTACACTTTAAAATATATATTAAATTATAATCATATTTAAATATATACATGCATACATGCATATATGACAAAAGTTATATCGATTTCGGATGATGTATATGAAAACTTAAAAAACTTCAAAAAATCACGAGAATCTTTTTCAGTGATAATTAGAAAATTAATAAAGGAAGAGAAAAAGAAAGGCATGCTATCATTAGCAGGAGCTTGGAAAGATAATAAAGAAATGGTAGATATAATGAAAGAAATATTAGAAGATAGAAAAAAGTTTAAACTAAGAAATTAAAATGTATTGTCTTGATACCGATATAATAATAGAATTTTTAAGAGGTAATAAAAAGATTATTAGCAAAATAAAAGAAAAATCAAATGGATTGTTATTTCTAACGACTTTAAGTTTATGCGAATTATATAAAGGGGCTTTTTTGTCATCAAGAAAAGAAAAAGAAGTAGAAAACATTCAAACATTATTAACATATTTTGGATTAATAACAATAACTAATAAGACTGCAGAAATATTTGGTAAAACATACAAAACACTTACTGATTCAGGAAAATTAACACAAGAGTTTGATTTATTAAATGCGAGTATTACTATGACACATGACTTTATTCTTGTAACTCGTAACAAAAAACATTTTATTAATATCTCAGATTTGAAAATTGAAGAATGGTGAGTTTTCTAGGAAAAATTAAAAAAGAAACGAGAGAAAATCGAGGAAAATTAGGTTGGGAAGTTAAAGAATAATTACACAAAATCACTAATCCTATGCTTAAAATGAAGATATAAAAGCCAAATTATAAGAAGTGCGGCATCTAAAGAAGGAAATGCTATACCTTGTAAAGCTTTTGGCAAATATCCAACTAAATTAATTCCAACAATAAAGCTACTAATTGGATAAAAAATTTTAAGTGGCTCGCCAAAAAGAGAATCTAAAAACAGATGTGTGAAAATGCCAAAAGCTAACATTAAGAAAATCATATTTAATTGAAGTTTATGTTTTCCTAACCCTCTTACTTTTACGCCCCTAAAAATTCCAAATAACAAAAAGAAAAATAAAGGAATAAAAAGAGAGTGTAAAAAAGTTCTGTGAACTTGCTCAAATGTAAATCCAAAGAAATATAAAATCCAAAATGCCACAACATCTAAGTCTGGTAAAATACCTGATATTCCAGCTATTAAAACATAATGAAGAGGAAAGCTCTTTTTATTTTTTCTTTTAACATAGTAGTCTCTAAATAAAGAAACTAAAATTAAGGGAATTAGTACATGTATAGCTGCCTGTGGCATTTTTTCATCTCTCTTTTTAATTATGTAGAAATCTTGGTTTAAATATTTGTTGAATGAATATCCTATAAAATAAAACCTTACTATTAAAAATATCTAATTCTTTATAATAACATTGTTATAAAATAAATTGTGAATTATTTTATATTCCTAGGTAGTGACTTTGTTTTTGTTAGTTTTCCTTTACAAAGATTTATCTGATTTTTAACTTCTATACGCTACGAGCTTTAGCCCGTAGTAGTTAACAAGAAGCTCAACATTATGTAATATATCCTAAGAAAACATTAAAGTAGATTATTCCACATCTTCCTTGTTTATAAGAGCCCACTTCTTTTTCTTTAATTTTCTTCGCTTAGCTCTTCTTTCTGAATGCACTCGACATTTTTTCGAGCAGAAATTTTTTATAACCCCAGATACACTGTCAACTACAGTTATTCCTCTTGGAATTTCATAGTTTTGTCCACAGTATGAGCATTTTGGCATTTTAAGTAAATGCGCCTTTTGTAACTTTACTTTTAATTCTTCTTGCCTCGATTTGAGTTTCTCTTAACATTAAAATATCATTAAGCTGTACAGAACCTTTTACATTTCTTCTTAAATTTTTCCCAGTTTCTACTCCAGTAAGTATCCTACATTTAACTTGTGTAATCTCTCCTCGAAAGCCCGTTCTTCCAATTAATTCTTCAACTTTTGCAGGAGTTGCCTGTTTAAAGTTTTTTTCTATTCCTTTTATTCCTACTGTTGCTTTTACTTCTCTTATTTGCTGTTTTTTGCTACCCATTTCTGTATTTTGCTTATTTTTATATAAATAAAAAATATTTTTTATTCAAACAAACCATACACTAAAGTGCATGGTAACACACAAAGATATTTATTATATTCTCTTATTTTTCTATCTTAATTTCTTAATTTTATTTTCGACTCTTAGGTAATGTAGTATCTCCTGCTTCAATTATTACAACAGAAGAGCACGGAACTTTTATTCCTGCTGAAATGCCTAGTTTTTCCTTACTATCAACTTCTTCATATGGAATATTTTTTTCTTTGCATAATATAGGAATATGTTGGATTATTTCTTTTGGTTGTATGTCGCTTGCAACAACGACAAATTTTGCTGTTCCTCTTTCAATTGCTTTTGTAACTTCGTTTATTCCTTTTTCTATTTTTCCGTTTTTTCTTGCTTTTTCCACAATCTCGTATGTCGTTGCCATTTTTTATTTTTAAGTTTTATTTATTTATCAACTTTAAATTAAGTTTATAAATCTTTCTTATGTATTTTCTATTCATAAGATATAAATATCCTTAATCTTATCTTTTAGTATGTGTGGTATTATAGGTTATTTTGGAGAAAAAAATGTAGTTCCTCTATTGATTGATGGCTTGCGAAAGCTTGAGTATAGAGGGTATGATAGTGCGGGAATTTGTGTATTAAATAATTGGGAATTGAAGACGATTAAAAATATTGGAAGGGTGTCTGAACTCGCGGAGAATATAGAATTAGAAAAAATAAGTGGTAATATTGGAATAGCACATACAAGATGGGCTACACATGGAGAGCCAAACGAGATTAATGCTCATCCTCATCTAGATTGCAAAAAAGAAATTGCAATAGTTCATAATGGCATAATAGAGAATTATACGAGCTTAAAAAAACTGCTAGAAAAAGAAGGACATAAAATAATTTCTGATACCGATTCAGAAATTGTCGCACACCTTGTAGAAAAATTTTATGTTGGAAATATAGAAGATGCTTTAATAAAATCATTGAAATGTGTTGAGGGGACGTTTGGCTTGGCATTATTAAACAAAAATGAAAAAAAACTTCTTGTTGCAAGAAAAAGCTCTCCAATAGCTATTGGCATAGCAAATGACGGCATTTTTGTAGCTTCAGATGTTGCAGCATTATTAGAGCATACAAAAAAAGTGGTTTATCTTAGTGATAATGAGATTGCTACAATCACTAAAGAAGGTTATTCTATTAAAAATTTGGATGGAGTGAAAATTGATAAGCAGATTCACGAAATAACATGGAGTTTAGACCAAATTGAAAAGAAAGGCTTCAAACACTTTATGCTAAAAGAAATATTTGAGCAGCCAGAGGCAATAGAAAATACTTTGCGAGGAAGAATAAGAGACAATAAAGTAAAGCTGACTTTGAATTTGAATGTAAATTTTATTAAGAGGATTACCATAGTTGCATGCGGGACTAGTTGGCATTCTGCTCTTATAGGTAAGTATATTATTGAGAAAATTTGTAAAATTCCTGTCGAAATTGATTATGCTTCTGAATTTCGATATAGAAGTCCGATTATTAAAGATGGAGATGTTGTAATTGCAATTTCTCAATCGGGAGAGACTGCAGACACCATTGCTGCTATAAAAGAAGCTAAGTCAAAGAAAGCAAAAACTGTTGGTATCGTGAATGTTGTTGGTTCGACAATAACGAGAGAGGTAGATTGTGGGATGTATTTGCATGCTGGTCCAGAAATAGGAGTTGCAAGCACAAAAGCATTTAGCTGCCAAATCATAGCTCTCATATTGTTTGCTTTATATTTAAATCAGGAAAGAGGGTTTAAATTGAATGAAGAATTTTTACAAGAACTAATAAGTATTCCAAAAAAGATTAAACAAATTTTAGAAAAAGCAGATTATATAAAAAAAATTGCCGAGAAGTTTGTAAATAGCATGAATTTTCTTTTTCTTGGCAGGGGAATAAATTTTCCTGTTGCTTTAGAAGGAGCTTTAAAGCTTAAAGAAATTTCTTATATTCATGCTGAAGGATATCCTGCTGCAGAAATGAAACACGGACCTATAGCTTTAATCGACGAGAACATGCCAGTAGTTTTTTTAGCAACTAAAAATCATCTTTCTGAAAAAATTTTTAGTAACATACAAGAAGTTAAAGCAAGAAAAGGCAAAGTTATAGCTATAGTTAACGATGGAGAAGAAGTTAAGAAAATCTCGGATTATATCGTAAGTGTGCCACAGACAGTTGATGAATTGTCCCCTATAATAAATATAATACCTTTACAACTTTTAGCATATTATATTGCTGATCTTAAAAATTTAGATGTAGATAAACCAAGAAATCTTGCAAAATCGGTTACTGTTGAATAATTATTTATTTAAGAGATTTAGTATCATATATCATTAATCTTTCTCTATTTGTTTTTCTTTCTTTTCATTATATAAAACACATTTATTTGCCATTTTCGCCAGTTTACTGATTCTCTGCCAGTCCCTTTCTTTGTCGGATTTTTCTAATTGTTTCTAATTGCAGTTCGTTAGGCATTTTTTCAAATGTCTGGTCTACAAGACTTGAAACTCCTCTGCCTTCTGTTGCAGATCTCAAATCATTGCTCCATCCAATCATTTCTGCTACAGGAATTTTCCCTTTTACTGTTACACCACTAGCTTCTTGTCTTACATCAAGTAGTTGTCCTCTCTTACTTGAAATTAATCCTGTAACGCTTGAAAGAAAATCAGATGGAGCTTCAATTAAATGCACTTGAATAGGTTCGAACAAACAAGCATTTGCATCTCTCATCGCCAAGTGGATAGCATCTCTTATTGCTGGATAGACTTGTGCTGGCCCCCGATGAATTGCATCTTCATGAAGTTTTGTATCAACTAAGGAGATTTTCATTTTCATACAAGGCTCTCTAGTAAGAGGTCCATTGTTACAGACTTGCTCAAAAGCATCTAATACTAAATCAATAACTTCTCCGATATGAACTTCTCCTCGTGTTTTCTCAAGAAAAGCATTTCCTTTGTAAATATAACGATATTGCCTAACCTCTTCTCTATCAACTCCTAAATCTCGTAATTTTTGGAATAAAACATCTTCTTTTTTCTTTATTCTTCCTTCTCTAAGTTCTCCTGATTTAATTGCATCATAAACATTATCTTCTAAAGGCTCTATTTGGATAAAGAAAATGTTGTGCTTGTTTGGAGATTTACCTTCAAAAACTTTTGATGGCTTTGTAATAGTTTCTCTAAAAACTACAATTGGATTGCTAGTTATTACATCAACTCCTTTTTCTGTTCTAATTCTGTTTTCTATAATTTCCAAATGCAACTCGCCCATTCCTGAAATTAAGTTTTCGCCTGTTTCTTCATTTATTTCAACTTTTATGCTTGGATCTTCTTTTGCAACTTTTCTTAAAACTTCAATTAGTTTTGGCAAGTCTGACGGTTTTTTCACTTCAATTGCTTTTGTTATAACTGGTTCGAATATGTGTTTTAATTCTTCAAATTGAGTTTCTGGCTCAAAGGTTATGGTCTCACCTGCTTCTCCTGTAACTCCTGATATAGCAAGAACATTTCCTGCGCTAATTTCATCGAGTTGTTCTGGTTTTACGCCGTTGTAGATAAGAACTTGCTGAATTCGTTGACGTTGCTTGGCCAAGTTTAAGTAAACTTCCTGTCCTTGCTTTAAACTTCCTGAAAACAATCTTCCTGCTGAAATTTCTTTTCCAGATCTCGGGTCTATGACAATTCTAGTAATTACAAAAGCCGCCTTTCCTTTCGGATCACAATTAATCAAACTTTTTCCAAATTCAGATTCTAAATCACCTTTCCAGATTTTTGGGATTCTATATTTTTGTGCTTCAACCGGATTAGGCAAGTGTTTAACAACCATATCAAGAAGAATTTCATAAAGAGGAGTATTTTTCCAGCACCACTCTTTTCTTTTTTCTTCGTCCATTTCGTAAATTTTCAAAATGTCTTTGAATGTTATGTTATTTTTTTTCATGAAGGGAATAGATAGTGCCCAATTATCTCGAGCTGAACCGAATACAACACTTCCTTCGTTAATATCAACAAGCCATTTGTCTCTGTAATCCGGCTCTGCAATCTTACTTATTAAGTCGTTAAATTCTTTGAAAATTTTAATAAATCTTTCTTGTATTTTTTCTGGCGTTAGTTTCAACTCTTTTATTAACCTGTCGACTTTATTGATGAATAAAACTGGCCTTACTCTTTCTCTTAATGCTTGTTTCAATACAGTTTCAGTTTGTGGCATTATTCCTTCTACTGCACATACTAGAACAACTGTTCCGTCTATAGCTCGCATTGCTCTCGTAACATTTCCTGAGAAGTCGACATGTCCTGGAGTATCAATTAAATTAATTAAAAATTCTTTTCCATGAAATTCGTGAACCATGCTTACATTTGCAGCATCAACTGTCATTAATCTTTCCTGCTCGTCTGCGTGTTGCCATGTTGCCATTCCTTGCTCTAAATCTCCAGCATATTTTGCAGCCATTTGCCCTGCTGCTGCTAGTAAATTGTCAGTCATTGCCGTCTTGCCATGATGTATGTGTGCAGACGTAGCTATGTTTCTTATGTTTTCTCTAATTTTGCTTATTCTCTGGATCTTTTGGAATTGTGTTTCTTTTTCCGCCATTTTTGATTTGTAAAAATTTAAGAAAAAGATTGTTTTTAAATTTATAGCTGAATAGAATTTGCCAGATTTTTAATTGCAATAATATTAAATAATTTAAATACAGAACAAAAATAAACCACTGTAAGATTATTTATCTAGCAGCATCTGCTTGTTTTTCGCTCTCGATTCTTTTCTGAACTGCAAAACTTTCATTTGTGTTTTGAGAAGCCAGAATAATTTCAGCTGCTAGCCCTTCTGCTATAGATGTTTTTTTGTTGAATGCTTTATCATAGCCACCATGAGATAGATTTCTCAAAGCTATGCTTATTCTTCTTAAAGGACTTGCGTCAACTGCTTGAGGATATCGCGCTCCTCCATACTCGATTGTTGTTACTTCATCTGAAGGGGCCGAATTTTCTATTGCCTTAACTAAAACTTGAACAGGATTTTCTTTTGTTTTTTCCTCAATTATTTGAAAGGATTTCAATAAGATTTTCAAATTTTTGCTATATTTTCCACTTGCCCAGCTTGTCTGAATTCTATGTTTTTTTCCTCTGTGTCCTGGCACTCCTAATAATCCGATTAATCTTTCCACAACATTAACTTTCCCTCTACCAAATTTTTCTCTATGTCTTCCATGACTTTTCAGGACAAGCTTTTCTTCTAAATTGAGATATTTTTTTAAGCCACTATCATTAACTTTAACGTCTTTCATATCATAAATATCGAAGATTTTCATTTTCAGGTTCTTGTCTCAAGTTTATTTTCCAAGACTTTTTCGTCTAAATAATCTATTATTCTTTTAGATACATCAAGTATTTTCTCCATTCCTATTAATTGTTGTGGAATAGCAATTGTAACTCTAGTAATCCTATCTTCTTCATTATCATCAGAATATTCAACACTTGCAACAAAATCAGGCAAATCGTCTCTTGAAAAAAATCCAACACTATTTTTATTCCTTTCTTGTTTTATTTGGAAAGCTTTTTCGAACATAACTTCATAAGCAGCAAAACTTTTAAAACCTTTAAAATATTCTCCGTTCCCTCTTTTTTTATAAGTCCGTTTGTAAACTTCACTTAAATCTATTGCTTCTCTCATTTTATCTTCTACCTTTCTCAATTTTTCCTCTAACTAAAAGCTCAAGAGGCTGATCGTTTACTTTTATAACTTGGAATCTAACTCCAGGAATGTCACCTTTGCTTCTTCCTTGTTTTCCACCTATTCTTTCAATTATGACTTCATCATGCTCATCAATAAATTTTTGTGCAAGATTTCCTGGAATGAAAGCTGTAACAAACTTGCTGTTTTTAATTAGCTGGACTTTACAACATTTTCTCATTGCAGAGTTAGGTTGTTTTGCCTCTTTTTGCACTTTTTCTATTACTATTCCCTTTGCCTGGCTTTTTCCTTCAAGAGGATCTACTTTTTGATAAAGGTTAAGCATTCTTACTTTATATTCTTTAGACTTCCATCTAAATTTTCTTCTCTTTCTCATTAAGTTGCGCGCATTCATTAGTCCCATTTTTAACATAAATATTCCAGACAGAATATAGAGCAAGATAATATCTTTCATTTTTAAATTTAACTCTTTAACGAACTGTTAAGTTAAAGTCGTCTCAAAAGGTTAAATTATTTCTGCCAACAAACTTTCTATCAAAACTCTTTTTCCAACAAATTAAAGAAACAATAACAATATAAATCAAAGTTAAAATAACTGTAAAATTCCTGTAAAAAATTAAAAGAAACAAACCTAAAACTAAAGCAAATATAAATATCAACGAAAACCACTTTCTTCCTTGGACAAGTTCATCTATTGTTAATTTTGCCAAAATTAATCCAGCAGGAAATGATGAAAGTAAGATTATAATTGATAGTATTATTTGTAACATTTTATAAATTATCAATAGGACTTTTTATATTTAATCTTTCTATTACTATATCTATATTTACAAGTCTTCTAATTTCAAAAACAAAACCCTTAAATATCCAAGATTCTTAAAAAAAGAGTAATAAAAAAGGTGTAAAATGGTATTACAAGCCTCAATAAACTATCTCGCAGTTTTAGTAGCAGCAGTTGTGGCAATGGTGATTGGCGGATTATGGTATTCGCCATTGTTGTTTAGAAATTTGTGGATGCGACTTGCTGGAAAAACTACGAAAGATTTAGAAAAAGCAAAACAAAAAGGCATGGGAAAACTTTATCTTTTGGCTTTTATTGCAGCTCTTGTAACTAGTTATGTTCTAGCACACTTTGTCGATTATTTGGAGGCTACAACGATTTCCAGTGGAATGACAGCAGGATTTTGGTTGTGGCTTGGCTTTATTGCAACAACCACTTTAAATTCTGTATTGTGGGAAGGAAAATCATTTAAGCTTTACATTCTCAACAATGCACATCTTTTGCTAAATCTATTAGTAATGGGCGCGATATTAGCAGTATGGACTTAATAAAGCTTAAAAAATATGATTTCTATCTGCTTAAATGAACATAACGAAAGAAATATTGGCCGGCAAGATTTTTATTTATCCAACAGATACAGTTTATGTAATAGGATGTAATGCCTTAGATAAAAAAGCTGTTGCTAGATTGAAAGAAATTAAAAAGAGAGATAAAAATAAACCTCTCTCAATAATTGTTCCATCATTTAACTGGATTGAAAAGTATTGCATTATTGATATTAATTTAAAAAAGTATTTACCAGGACCATATACCATTATACTAAAATGAACCTAAAAAATTTCCTCGTTTTAACAAGCCAGAAAAATCTTGCAGGAATGAATATTGTAAGAGAGTTAAAAAAAATTTCAAACTTGCCTATACATATATTTGAAGAAGATATAGTTTATCCTGAAAATATTGACAAAAAACTTTCAAAGTATGATTTTTTCATTTTCGCATCAACTCACAAATCTAAGCAACATAATAAAACTCTTTCTGTTCACGCAATTGGGAACTGGAACAAAGCAGAACTTGGAGGAAAGGATAAGACAGCAGTTAAGACTTCAGCCTTTTTTAACAAATATCTTTTTACGAAACTGAACGAATTTGCAAAATTTCTTCCAGAGTATTCTCTTACTTTAGAAGCAACTCATCACGGCCCTTATATTGATACTCCATGTTGTTTTATTGAAATTGGCTCGACAGAAGAAGAATGGCAAGATACACGAGCAGTAAAGGTTGTGGCAGAAACTATAAAATCAGCAGTTGAAAGTTTCAGCTTTGAAAAATCTGAAAAAGAACTAATTTCAGCAATTGGTTTAGGAGGTCCTCACTACTGTCCAAACTTCAACAAAATTCAGTTAAACTCAGAATATGCTCTCAGCCATATAATTCCCGGGTATGCTTTTCCATTGACAAACGAAATTATAAAAGAAGCAATTTTAAAAACAATTGAAAGAACAGAAATTTTTATTCTCGATTGGAAAGGACTTGGGAAAGCTGAAGAAAGAAATAGGTATTTAGAATTGTTAAATGCTTTAGGATTTAAGGCTATAAGATCTTCTGATGTTGCGAAATGAGAAATAAAAATATTTATAAATAATACATTCTAGAGAAAGCCCATGGTAAAAGTTAATATTGATGTTAAGTCAAGAGAAATTACCTCAGCTTATGTATTTGATGTACCATTTGATCGAGGAAAGAAAGCTTTAGAAAAAGAAGGATTTAGGATTATTTCTTTAGAGGAAAATGCAAGATTAAGAATGCAAGAAGGCATAAACCATTTTGTTTCTGAGAACGTGAACTGGGTAAAAGAAGATGCAATTTATGTTCCAAATAAAGGAAGATTCTTAACTAAAAAAGAAGTCCTCATTCAACTCATCAGAATTAGCTAAAATATCTGTTGCTGTTATTATACCAACAAGTTTGCCAGAGTTAATTACAGGAAGTCTTTTTATTTTGTTTTTAGTCATAAGTCTTGCAGCCTCGTCTAAAGTTTCATTACTCTCAACAACTATAACACTTCTAGACATAACACTAGATACTTTTTCACTAAGCTTATTAATGTTTTTCAAAATATCGCTTTCAGTAACTATTCCAACTATCTTGTTGTTCTTCACAACAATTAAACTTCCTATTTGATTTTTAGACATTTTTCTTGCTACACTTACAACACTCTCTTTTTCGTCAATAGTTTCCGGCGCATTCATTAAATCTGATACCTTCATTTTCCTAAAAATTAAGATGTTTTTGCTTTTAAATCTTGCCCCTTTCATCAGAAAAAAATTTAAACTCAAAAATCTAGATTTAGATAATGATAATACATGACAAAATAAGGCAGGATAAATTAGAGAAATACATTAAGTTAACAGAAGAAGCTCTAAAAAAGGCAAGGAAAAATATTGCAAAAACAAAAGAAGAGCAAGCCGGAAAGATACTTGAAATGGTTGAAGCTTATCTTTCTGACTCTAAATACTTTAAAGCACGAGGAGAATATGTAAATTCTTTTGCATGTATCAACTATGCTCATGGCTGGCTTGATTCGGGAGCGAGACTTGGAATTTTTAAAGTGAAAGATACAAGACTGTTTATTGTGAAGTAATCAATTAAACATGTAAAATAAAACCGGTCTAATCATATAATCATAAAAACCCTTTCTTAGCAACTCTGTACTTAAATTTCTATCGATAATTTCACATGCCATTTTTCCCTCTGTCGGCACTCTTCTCAAAAAACCTCTATATTTTTTTAATTCCCTTTGCCTTTCAGGAGAATAAAGCACATTAGGCTTACTGAAAATTTTATCTCCATCAACAGCTTCTGTCAAGAATCTGTTAAAATCTTCAGTACTTTTTCCATTAGCTTCGACTTCTAAAACAATCCTATCAAGTTCTCCTGCCTCAAAAACCGGATTAATAAAAGCATATTGTGACTTACCTTCTCGCACAACTTTTATAGAAACACCTCTTCCAGATTTTGAAACATTTAATCTATAACTTCTTAATCTTTCTTCTAAATAATTTCTTAAATCTTCTGTGGTTATATTATATACCATATAAATACCCGGAAATATTTATTTAAAACAATACAGTATATATGTTATATATTAAATTTAAATAATAGAAAAACAAATAATATCATGCAAAAAAGAGTGATAGTTTTAAGCCTTGGTGGAAGCTTAATTGTGACAGAAGAAATTGATACAAAATTTCTTGAAGAATTTAAAAAAATAATAAGAAAACATGAAAAAAACTATAAGTTTGTAATCGTGTGTGGCGGCGGAAGTATAGCAAGAAAATACATTCATGCTTTAAAAGTAGAAGGAAAATCTGAATTTCTGCAAAATCTTATTGGAATAGCAATAACAAAGTTGAATGCAAGATTCATTACTTACTTGTTCGGAAAAGATGCAAATGAAGGGATTCCTCATGACATGAAGCATGTTAAAAATCTTTTGAAAAAAAACAATATTGTTTTCTGTGGAGCTTTAAGATATGCCTCAAAAGAAACTTCTGACTCAACTGCAGCAAAAATTGCCAACTTTTTCAAAACAGATTTTTTAAATTTAACAAATGTTAATGGTTTATATGATAAAGATCCTAATAAACATAAAGACGTAAAACTAATTAAAAAAATTTCTTGGAAAAATTTTTATAATTTGGCAAACAGAATAAAATATAGTCCGGGCCAACACTTTATTCTCGATCAACATGCAGCAAAGATTATTTTAAATAAAAAAATAAAAACTTACATTATCGGCAAGAATTTGAAAAATCTCGACAACTTGCTTTCAGGAAAAAAGCTTATTGGAACTATAATTGAGGGTTAAATAAATCTCTTGGGATTTATTCTCATCATTCCTGGCAGGGCATATCTATATTCTCTTTTAGTAGGAGTGTTTCCATCATCTTCCACAAAAGAAAGGCCATTTGTACATTTTAAACTAATTTTTTTTTGCAAATGAATTATTTTTTCTGAGCCAGAGTCGATCCTGCTATGGGTTATTAACTTCTTTATTTCATCTACAAGCTCTATTAAAATCCTTCTTTGATTATCTCTATATTTTAATGTTGGCCAGTAACTTCTATCATCAGATATAGAATCTTCTAAACTGACATTTATTCTCTCTCCATCAACACTAACAGGAGCTTCTAACTCAAGTGCAGAGATAGGATAAGGCTGATCTCTTGCCAGTATTTTAACACTTCCATTTCCTACTCCCATCTTGTAAAATACATCAAGACCAACACTAAAAATATATTTTCTTATCATTCTAACAACAGGATCAAAATTCTATCAACATAACATTTTTAACATTTAAAAACCTTCTTTTTATATGGAAATTATAGAAATAGAAAATCTAAATGAAGCAAGAAAAAAAACCGAAAAAATTTCAAGCGAAGGAAAGATAGTTGCTGTTAAAGGAAGAAATATAGAATTCAATAGAAAAATTCTTGAGATGAAAAATGTTAACATGCTGATTTTATATCACAAAGAGAAATCAGACAAACTAAAACAAAGAGATTCTGGACTTAATCATATACTTTGCAAAATTGCGAAGGAAAAAAACATAACTATTGCTATAGACTTTTCTGAAATTTTAGGAACTCAAGGAAGAGAAAGAGCAGAAGTTCTTGCAAGATTAATTCAAAATTTAAAATTAATAAAAAAATATAAAAATTCTTTTAAAATAATTAACAAATCTGGAAGAGATAATTACGATTTAAGAGCTTTTTTGCATTCTCTTGGGATACCGACTAATATGGCGAAAATGGCTGTCGAGTAAAAATATTTAGCAAGGTACACTGCATTGACCAGAAGCACAACATAGGCCAGGTTGACAAAAAGTTTCTGCCTCGCAACATATTGTTACTGATGGTTGGTTTGGTGAAGTACAAATATTTGTACCAGCAGAAATTCCATCACATCCAGATTTTAGAGAACATCCATTAACATTATTGCAAGCTGAATGGCAAATATTATCTGTATTGTAGGTGCAGTCTGACTCACAAACAGGAGGGCAAGCATCATCAATGCCATCACAATTCTCATCGATTCCATTGCCACAAATTTCAACAGCCGCGGGATTTATTGCAGCATTATTATCATCACAATCAACCACACCACAACTTCCACCCTCAACATTATATAAGTCACCATCACCATCAGTACATCCAGGAGGGCAACTTCCACAATCCTGAGAGCAACTTGCACAATCTTCAACAATATTACAACTACCATCCCCACAAATTACTTGAGGTATATTCTGCCCAGAAACCTCAAAAACATCCAAAACTCTACCATAAATTAATTTTCCGTCAGTTGTATTTATTATAGGAGCAATAGAAATTTTAATAACATCTGTTATTTGTCCCGTAATAGAAATTGTAAACGTCCTTTCTTCAAACTCTTTCATATTTGCATCAGCATCAAAAATATAAGAATCAGTTTCATTTTCAATAGAAAATCTTATTCCCGCTAACTCTCCCAATCCTTTATTCCTTTTCACTTTCGCAACAACACCATCAGTAGAAACTTGTGTATTTTTATCCACGATTTCAAGGTCAATAAAAACTCTTCCTAACTCAACTTGCTCTCCAGAACTTGAAAAAAAAGTCCTCAAAATTGTCCATATTAAAATTACAGCTACAATTGCTATAAGTATAAGTAAAATGCTCGCTATGACGCTGCTTATACCTCTTTTATTCATACTTTCAAAAGACAAGAGAAGTTTATAAACATTAGTTTGAAACATAACGAAAGATAAAAATAAATTAACAAAATAATTTCAAAAAATCTGAGATTTTCCCTAAAGAAATAACACGATTTTCCTATTTTGCCTCTACAAACCTTAAAAACCTTGAATTTGCGCAGAAAGCTTTTTAAAGCCGGATTCATTTTTCTTGATAAAAGAGGATTTTTTCCAGCAAATAAAAATTGAAAATTTATAAACTAATGGAAACTATCAAATTAAATTAAAGGAAGATTTTAACAGGAACATAGTTTAAAAAATGACAGACAAAAAATACACATCCCAAGAAATACAAGTTCTTGAGGGATTGGAAGGAGTTAGACGCAGACCTGCTATGTACATCGGGAGTACAGGAAAAGAAGGCCTTCATCATCTAGTCTACGAAGTTGTTGACAATTCGGTAGATGAAGCTTTAGCAGGAAAATGTGATTCTATTATTGTAACAATCAACAAAGATAGCTCTGTAACTGTAGAAGATAATGGAAGAGGAATTCCAGTCGATATTCATCCTGTCTATAAAAAACCAGCAATAGAACTTGTAATAGGCAAGCTTCATGCAGGCGGAAAATTTGACAAAAAAGCATACATGATTTCAGGCGGCTTGCATGGAGTTGGAATTTCTGTTGTAAATGCTCTATCAGAAAAATTAATTGCAGAAGTTAAAAGAGAAGGAAAAATTTACAAAATAGAATTTTCAAGAGGTGAACTAAAAACAGGTTTAAAAGTTGTAGAAGAAACAAAAGACAAATCAGAAACAGGAACAAAAATAACTTTCTATCCTGACGAAAAAATATTTTCAACAATTGATTTCGATTTCAACCATCTGGCAACAAGATTTAGAGAGCTTGCTTTTCTAAATTCAGGACTGAAAATTGTTTTAATCGATGACAGAAAAGAAAGAAAAGAAGAATTTCGGTATGAAGGCGGCTTGCAAGAATTTGTCAAATGGCTCAACAAAACAAAAGAAGCAATACATAAACCAATTTACTTCAAAAAACAAACTGACAGTACAATTGTAGAAGTTGCTGTCCAATACAACTTAGGCTATCAAGAAAATATTTTTGGTTTTGTCAACACAATAAATACAGTTGAAGGCGGAACTCATGTTATTGGATTTAAAACAGCTTTAACGAGAGTGATAAATGATTACGCAAAAAAACAAAATGTCATGAAAGCAGAAAGCTTGACTGGAGACGATGTTAGAGAAGGCCTGACAGCTGTTATAAGCATCAAAATTCCAGAGCCCCAATTTGAAGG
>CAYIIQ010000011.1:0-9505 GCA_964363545.1 Candidatus Woesearchaeota archaeon
TTTCTGTTGGTAGTCCATTGTCGTCTGTACCAAAAGGGTAAAAAACTTCATGTCCCGACATTCTTTTGTATCGAGCAATAAAGTCTTGCTGTGAATATGAAAAAGCATGTCCCATATGCATTTCTCCAGAAAGTGTAGGTGGAGGAGTATCAATTGAGTAAATTTTCTTCTTTGTTTTATGGTTAAACTTGTAGACTTTTTCTTTCTCCCATAATTTTTTAACTCTTTCTTCTGTTTCTTGATGTGTATATTCTGTTTTCTCTTGCATGTTATTAGATAGATTATAGTATTTTAAAGGTTTTTCTAAAGGTTTAAAAGAGTGCTTAGTTTGAAAATTAAGATGAAACTCGGAAAAGCTCCCGACTTTGAACTTGAGGATGTAAATGGCGTGAGAAGAAAATTATCAGATTATAAAGGAAAATTTCTTGTTATTTATTTTTATCCGAAGGATATGACTCCTGGCTGTACAAAAGAGGCCTGTAATTTAAGAGATAATTATAAAAAATTTAAGGAAAATAAAATTGAGGTATTAGGTATAAGTTTGGACAGCAAAGAATCGCATAAGAAATTTGCAGAAAAACATTTTTTACCCTTTCCTTTGCTTTCTGATGTAAATGCGGAAGTTTCAAAAAAATATGGAGTTTACAAAAAAAAGAAGATGTATGGAAAAGAGTTTTATGGAATTGAGCGAAAAACTTTCGTCATAAATCCGGAAGGCACGATAAAATTTGTAATAGAAGATGTTAATGTTGAAAATCATGCAGAACAGATCTTTGATTTATTAAACAAATAAAAAAAGAAAAAAGAAATTTTATTTTTTCTTAGTTACCAAGAATCATCGTCGTCACTTTTATCCTTTTCTTTTGACTCTTCGTCATCGTCTTCTTCTTCAACTTCTTCCTTTTCGTCAAATTCTTTTTTTGGCATTTTTCTCTCCTAAATTAATTATTCCTACTTGGATACATAGTTTTTAAATCTTTTTATTATTTTTAGTTACTAAATAATAGATAATTATTGTCAGTTAAAATTTCCTTAAAAAAGCGTAGTTGTGTCATAATAGAAGTTGTGGTATTACTCAAGAATTAACTATCTTAAAATTAAGGCGTTTATCCCACTACAAACCTTTCTATCCTATCTAAAGCAGATTGTATGATTTCTTCTTCTTTTTTAGTAACTTTTGTTCCTATGAATTGAGCATATCCTAAACAGATAGCATATTCTAAGTTTTTTGCATTTCGGAGATATGCTCCTCCAAAATCTGCTCCTCCAAGATTTGCTCTTTTAAAATCTGCTCCTCTAAGGTTTGCTCCTCCAAGATGTGCTAATCCAAGATATGCTCCTCCAAAATCTGCTCTTTCAAGATTTGCTCTCCTAAGATCTGCTCTCCTAAGATCTGCTCTCCCAAGATATGCTTCTTCAAGATTTGCCCCTCCAAGATCAGCTCTCTCAAGATCTGCTCTCCCTCCATTAAGAAAAGGTAAATACAAACCTATTGCCTTCAAGTATTTAAAACTAGAACCTATTATATTTACTGGACTCCTCTTTAGATCTTGACTTTTTAGATATTCTTGCATTTTTTTGAAACCATCATAATCACTTAATCTAAATCCTTCTTCTAATTCTATTCCAGAAAAATCTCTTTCTCCATCTAAAACCTTTTTTACAAATTCTTCTCCTTTCATTTGTATTAATTGTGTTGCCATTTTAAACAAGATAATACTATCTTTATAAATCTTTATTTTAGTTGTCATTTCTAAATTAATATGACAAACTCTTAATTTTTATTTTGTGATTTTCGAAACTTGGTTTTTCTCAACGAACTTAACAGAATTACTTCTTCAACTTCTTTTTCGCTGTTTTAAAATTCTCTTTTTTTGGTAAATTAAGCTGAATGTGAATTTCTTTCAGTTGTTTTTCGCTGACATCTGAAGGTGAGTCTAACATTATATCTCTTGCTTCTTTATTTTTGGGAAAAGCAAGAACTTCTCTTATTGATTCTTCGTCTAACATTAGCTGGGCAATTCTATCTAATCCTAGAGCTATTCCACCATGGGGAGGTGCTCCAAATTTTAGAGCTTCTAGAAGAAATCCAAATTTTTCTTGAGATTCTTTTTTTGATATTTTAAGTACATCAAAAATTTGTTGTTGGATTTCTGAATTGTGGATTCTTATACTTCCTCCTCCAATTTCAACACCGTTTAAAACAACATCGTATGCAAGAGACCTTGCTTTTTCTTTATTTTTTTTAAAATCTTCCATGTTGGGCATTGTGAACGGATGATGGACTGAGTTGTATTTTTTTTCTTCCTCATTGTATTCAAATAAAGGAAAATCAACGACCCAACAAAAAGCAAATTTTTCTTCTGCGGTTTTTAAATCTGGTTTGTCATTTTTGTATTTTTTCATTGCTTCTTCATAGCTTAATCTTTTAAAAGGAATTTTTATATCGTAATTTAAAACTTCTTTAAAAACATATTTTAGCATTTTTTCTATAATATTAATTATGTCATCCTGTTCAATGAAAGACATTTCTACATCAACTTGGGTGAATTCTGGTTGTCTGTCTGCTCTTAAATCTTCGTCTCTAAAACATCTTGCAATTTGTATATATCTGTCAAATCCTGCGACTTGTGAAATTTGTTTAAATAACTGTGGAGATTGTGGTAGGGCATAGAATTTACCAGGAAAATTTCTGCTTGGAACTAAATAATCTCTAGCACCTTCAGGAGTTGATTTTGCAAGTACCGGAGTTTCTATCTCAATAAAACCTTCTTTATAGAAAAAGTTTCTGACAGCATTCAAAATTTCGTTTCTTTTAATTATGTTTTTTTGCATTCTTTCTCCTCTTAAGTCAAGAAATCTGTACCTTAATCTAACATCTTCACTAACTCCTTTTTCATGGATGTCAAAAGGTAGGGGTGGACAGAGATTAAAAACTTCTATCTTGCTTATATAAACTTCAATTTTTCCAGTTGGAAGTTCAGTATTTTCTGTTCCTTTCGGCCTTTTTCTAACTTCGCCTTCAATTGAAATACAAGATTCTTTTGTAAGTTTTTTTGCTTTTTCGAAATCTTTAGAATCAGAAGAAACTACAACCTGTAATTTCCCATACCTATCTCTTAAATCTATAAAAATAATTTTTCCGTGCTCTCGAATTGTATCAACCCATCCACAGAGTTTGACTTTTTTTCCAACAGAGCTTTCATTTAACTCATTAATTTTGTGAGTTCTTAACATGTTAGAACTTATATTCTTAATATTTATAAAGATAGTGGTATAATAAGTTAAATATGCGTGTAAAAACAGAGGTTTATATAATAATTTTTTTGGTTATAGTTTTAATTATTTTAGCCGGAGCTTTTATTTATTATAAAAGAGAGATTCCTCCTGCTCAAAATACGAATGTTGTGTATTGTGAGTTTCTGGCAAGAGAGTTTGACAGGCATGTTTCTGACGGTAGAGTTTCTGTGCCAGAGAGTGAGTGTAAGAATGATTCTAAAGTTTTTATTGGCGGGTTCTTATCTAACAAAGAAGAGTGCTTATTTAACAACTCAATTAATTATTTTCAGTGTGAGCTTATTTTTAAAGGGCAAAATCAAACAGGAGAAGTTAATTTAGTTACAGCGAAGAATAATATTAGTTATAATGTTGGAAGCTTTTACAGGTTTAATATAAGAAATTTCTGCAAGAAAGGCGAGATTTTGCCTTATTTTGTGGATGTAAATTTAACCGAGTTTATTCGTGTTTATTGTTAAGCTGGAAAATGAAACTTGTAATTCTAGGCGCACAAGGCTCAGGAAAAGGAAGTCAAAGCAACTTAATTGCAAGAGAGTATAGACTTAAACATATTTCGACTGGAGATTTAGTCAGAGAAGAAATTGAGAAAGAAACAAAAGAGGGAAAGCTGATAAAAGATTATTCAGATAAAGGCAAACTTGCTCCTGATGAAATTATCGATAAAATTTTAGAGAAGAATTTGCCAAAAGACAGCTTTATTCTTGACGGTTATCCGAGAAATTTAAGACAGGCAGAAAACCTTGAGAAGATGAGTAAGCCTGATAAAGTTATATTTTTAGAAATTAGTGAAAAGATAATCTTTGGACGGCTTTCAGAAAGGTTTCAGTGTGTGAAATGTGGGATAATTTACGGAATTAATAAAAAACCAAAAAAACAAGGAGTTTGTGACGAGTGTGGAAGTAGACTTGAAAAAAGAAAAGATGATGAGCCAGAAGTTGTGAAAAAGAGGATAAAAGTTTTTTATAGAAATACTCTGCCTTTGCTGAAATTTTATAAAGACAGATTAATTAAAGTTGATGGAGAGAAAAGTGTTGAAGAAGTTTTTGAAGAGATTAAGAGGAAGATTAAATTTTTTTGATTTTCGATTTAATTAAGTTTATTTTTCTAACAACTTTTTGATAATCTCCATAGCTTCTTTCCCAGATATTTTACCTTTAAACTTTTGCATTACAAGTCCCATGTATGCATTTTCGCTTAAGCCAGGCTTGTCTTTTATTATTTTTAAAATTTCTTCTTCAAGATTTTCGAGTTTTTCTTTTTTCAAAACATCATCAATTTTTTTGCCTTTAACTATGTCCTCCATAACTTGCTTGACTTCTGATTCTGAAATTTTTTTTGATTGAATAGCTTGCAAAATTGTTTCAAGAATGTCAAGTGTAAGCTTTTTTTTAACTTCCGACTTATTTAATTTGTTTTTTATTTCAATTTCTTTTTGCCATAAAGTTAGTATTTTAGCGACTAACTCTGGAGCATTGTAGACTTGTAGAAGCTCTGTGAAGTCTGCTAACTTGTTTTCTTCTAAAATCAGCTTAATTAATTCCTGATTAAGACCCTTTTTTTGTAACTCTTTTCGTAATTCTGATTTTAATTTTGGAAGCTCTTTTTTTGCTTCATTAATTATGTCTCTTGAAATGTGCAGGAGTGGCAAGTCAGTTTCAGGGTACATTCTTGCAGCTCCCGGAAGTGGCCTTAAAAATGATGTCGAGCCATCTTCATTTGCTTTTCTAACTTCTGGCACACTTTTATTTTGTTTAATTATTTTTTCCTGTCTTTGTATTTCTTTTAAAACTGTTTTTTCTATTAAATCTGGTTCTTGGACACCTTTAATTTCGATTCTTGAGCCCCATTTTCCACTAACAGAGATAGACATGTTTACATCTTGTCTTATAGTTCCGAGACCTCTCTTAACTTTACATGCTCTTAATATATCGCCTAATTTTAAAGCAACTTCTTTTGCCTGTTTTGCTGATTTTATATCAGGAGCAGTTGCAATCTCAACAAGAGGAATGCCAAGCCTGTCAAGTCTATAAGTTATTTTTTCTTTTTCCTGTTTTATTATTCTTGCAGCATCTTCTTCCAAGACAATTGTGTCAATTCTAACTTTTCCTTCTTGAGTTTCTATATAGCCGTTTCTTGCAATTAAGACAGTTCTTTGGAAGCCGCTTACATTTGAGCCATCAATTACAGTTTTTCGCATGATTTGTGTGTAAGGAAGGAGTTCTGCATTTAAGAGAAGAGAAATTTGTAGAGTTGTATTTAAAGCTTCGAGATTTAAAGGATGAGGAGGTTCTTCGTCTAATTCTACAAGGCAAGTATTGTCGTTATATGCTTGATAAACAAATTTTTTCTCTTTAGCAGCTTCAAATTCTGCAGCTATGTCTATCTCGCCAGTTTCACCAGCAACAACATGCAGCTCTCTTTCAACTTCATAGTTTGGAGAGTCTTTTCTTAAGATGCTTGGACAGTTACAGAAAAGTTTCTTAGTGTCGAGTTGTTGGTGGATTTCAAGACCTGATTTAAGTTCTATTTGTTTTTTATTCATAGAAGTAAAAATAATTAAAGGTTAATAAAATTAATGATTTTCTAATTTTGCCAAGCTTAAGAATCTATCGTAATTTCTTGTGTTATCTACACCAAGAATTTCTTGCAATCTTGCGAGATCCAACTCTTCTTTAGTATCTCTTATCAAATCTGCTAAATTATGTATATCCATTGTATCTTTTGGTCTAAAATGTGAGATTTTTGTTGCTAGTAAATAAAGTAATGGAATAACACTTACATCTATAGAGAAACTTGAATTATAAGGCACAACAATTCTTTCTCTTTCGTCAACAAAAGTTTGATATAATGAAGACTCTAAATTCCTTAAGTCAGATGGCTTTCTGTTAATATTTAAAGCAATACTATCTCTCTCACTGGTTTCCCCATCTACAAGAATACTGAAAACAGGCCTTTTTACACCCCTTCTAGCTATTTTATATTCAAGTATGTGCTCTCCACTTGGAGAAACAACCTCTTTCTTTAGAGAATCTAAAACAGCATTTATTGTTTTAGCATATTCAACTTCTTTTCTACTAGGGTAAACTTCTCGTGATGTTATAGATTCCTTTTCAGGATAAACTTCTTGCGATAGAGCAAGATCAATGTCGTCTGTGGATCTAATATAATCCTGAAACCTTACATCTCTTAATAAAGTAACTATATCTGCACCATGTTTTTCGTGTAATCTTTTTATAATATGAAGCTGGACAGCAGTTCCACCTACAAAAATGTACGGAATTCTAGTTGCGTCGAAACTTCTGCCTATTTCATTAACGAAATAAGCAAATTCCTCATCTGATAAGTTGTATATTTCCCTTTTCATACATTTCCTATTTTTTCAATCTTTATAAATCTTTCTAATAGTAACTACTTATTAAGTACTACATCTTTTGAGAAATTTGTTGACATGTTTTGTAATTTGAAGAATTATATTTATTAATAAAAATACTATTGACTCTAGAAATAATAACTGAAAGTTCTTTCTCAAAACTTTTCCCCTTTTTCATCTATTTGAATTAAGATAGAGGGATATTTAAGCATTTGACTCTAGAAATAATAACTGAAAGTTCTTTCTCAAAACTTTTCCCCTTTTTCATCTATTTGAATTAAGATAGAGGGATATTTAAGCATTTATGAAATAGGTTATAAAAATCATAAAGCTTTTAAACACTCAAAAACTTGATGAAGAATGAAGTATGAAGTTAAAAAAATAGGAATTTTTACAACAGCAGAAGTTTTTGTTATTGCTGGATTGATTGTAGGAATTGTTCTCGCAATTTTTTCTATTTTGTATATAAATTATTTAATTGCACAGCTTTCTCAAGCTTCTCTAGCACTTTCACAAAATCCCTTAGCAGGCCAGCAACTTGGACTAGATCAAACAAGACTTGATAGTATGATTTCAAGTTTGAAAGAAATGAGAACAAAATCTATATTTGTTTTGCCGATTGCCAGTATAATCTTGTTTTTTATAGCTGGAATAGTTTTTGCGTTAATTTATAATTTGGTTGCGAAGGCAAAAGGGCTTATGTTAGAACTGAAAGAGAAGCATGAAGTGCAAGTATCAAAAGAAGTTGAGCATAAAGCTGAAGAATCTCGGAAATTGACAGAGATGTCAGGAAAAAAAGGTAAAAGAACTTAAGAAATAGGGCACTATAATAATATACAACATGAGAAAAAATTTAACAAAACTAGAAGATGAGTTAGGAGATAGTTTAGGATTATTAGAAAATTTTCTAGACCATGATGGGTCTAGTTTAGATAATGATGATGATGAATTAGGATTAACCGAAAAATTCATTACTCAAAAAACAAATAACTATGAAGAAGCAGGAAATGATTCTCGGTCCTACGAATAAAAACGAAAGCTTTTTTAACACACTTTACTAATTTAAAAAGAAGGTTATCAAAATGAAAAAAGGTGTTATAATTCTATTAATTCTCATAATCATATTAGGAGCAACTTTTTATATCCTAACACGAAAACCAGAAACAATAAACTACGAAGACAGAGTTAAACAAGAGGCTTTGAAACTCTACAATCAGGTAAAAGAATCTGGAATAGAATTTTCAAGCCAGTGCCTTGGGAACATTGTTGTTTATAGGTCTAATTATTTTGTTGGAATATTTAAGCTAGATAGTGTAGATTATGTTGTTGATATTGTCCATGTTCCAAGAATAGCCGAAGACGACCTCCTAGAGAATCAGTGCCAAGATTATAGAGAAGGCAAAATTACACACTTTGTCGAGTTGGATAAAGATGGAAATGTTGTTATGATTATATAAATTTTCTGGATTGTAGTCTAGGATTTAACTCTCTAGTTATGTTTTTCAACATCATTTCTTTAATTTTGTCTTTCCAGTTTTTATGTCCTAGAACCCAGCCAAGTTTTACAAAAGCTGTTTCTGGAAGCATGTCTTCAAGAAAGATGATGCCAGCTTTTAAAAGCTCTCTTCCTGGTGAATAAACATAAGGGTCAAGTCTGCCATGTAAAGTCTGAGGCGCAAAGCAAATAATAAGGCCATTGTCAATTGCTTTTTTTATTGCTGTTAAAAAAGATTTTTTTGCCTCGCCTGTTGCTATATGTCCTAGACCAGTTGCCTCTATTACTATGCCTTGATATTTTTGTGTATAATAATCAAGAATTTCTGGGTCTTGTCCCGGATAAAATTTTATTATCGCAACTTTGTCGTTAAATACATTATCAAGTTTGACTTTTTTATTGTTATCCCTTTTATTATACGAACTTAGAAACTCAAATTTTCCGTCTGGAAAAACTTTAGCAATCGGTTCTGTGTTGATAGGTTGAAATGCATCTCTTTGAGAAGAATGAGATTTTCTAACTTTTGTTCCAGGCATTGCAAAGCAGAAATTATCATTAGTTGAAGCATGTCCAACAAGTATGACTTCTGCGATATCAGATTTTGATGCAAAAGCAGAGCATTTTAAATTTAAGTTGGCATCACTTGAAGCTCTATCACTTGATCTCTGGCTGTAGGTTAGAACAACTGGTTTGTTTAAGTCACGAAGAAAAAAACTTAGAGCAGCTGAAGTATAATGTAAAGTATCTGTTCCATGCGTTATTATTAATCCTTCAACATCTTTTTCATTTACACTCTCAACTGCAACTTCTGCAATTTTCTGCCAGTCTTTTGAATCCATGTTTTCACTTGCTTTCATAAAAGGGATTGAGACTTTTCTTACATTAACAATATCAAAAATTTCGGGATAAAATTTGAAAAGCTCTTCAGGTTTTGTTAGCCATTTTACTCCTCCAGTTTTATAATCAAGACGCGAGGAAATAGTACCTCCGGTAATAATTAAGTCTATATAAGGGAGATTTTTGTTTATTTTTCTCTTTATTTCTTCTTTTGTTTCCTTTGCTTTTTCCAAAATCTCAACTTCTAAAATATCTTCTTTTTTTATACCAATGTTATAGCCTGATTTCAGTTTAATAAGAAAAATTCCTGGCTCGTGGCTTTCTAGAAGCGTGCCTTGAAGTTCTTCTTTTATTGTTGTTATTTTTACTTTATCTCCTGGTTGAAATTCCTGATTCATGTTAGAAATACATATACAACATATAAAAATCTTTGTTTAATTTTTTTTAATTCTTGGGGTTTTGTTTTCTTGCTATTACAACATACTTCATATATCTTGTAAAGATTA
>CAYIIQ010000011.1:9515-16821 GCA_964363545.1 Candidatus Woesearchaeota archaeon
AAGATTAGACTCCCTGGAGTTTCGATAGTTCTGATGTCAGAAAAGCCTGCATTTTTGCATGCGTCTCTAAGACTTTCCATTTTTTGAGACTTGTAGCTCCAGAGAAATTCTGAAATTTTTGTAAAAAGATTGTTATCTCTGTTCTCTACATTTATTAAATGACCATTTTCTTTTAGCATCGAATAAACAAGCGGCAGGGCTTTATCAAATTCTCCATATTCTGATAGTGCGCCTGTACTTACAATTAAATCAAAGCAGTTTTCTAAATTAACTCTTCCTTTTCTTGGAAAAGAGAGAATTTCTCGTGTATTGAAATTTCCTATTAGAATTGTAGAATTTGGAAATTTTTTCCCATAAACTTTTAACATTTCTTCAGAATAATCAAGGCCGTTTAATCTCGCATGCGGAAATCTTCTTAACAAAACTTCAGATGCAAGTCCTGTGCCACATCCTAAATCGAGAATTTCTTTTGGTACAGGAATTTCTGCCAAAGCTTGATTTAATGCTTTTTCAACACCCCTTCTATAAAGTGGATGAGCTACAAGAAAATCATATATTTTTGCGTATCTGTCATAAGTTTTTTTGACTTTATCCGAAGACATTCTAATAAGATAACTTACTTTTATTATATTAATTATTATATATAGTAGAAACTATATTTTATGAAGTATATTTTCTATTATATATGTGTTATATCATTTGTCAGCTAAAGCAGATAGATTTCTTACGGAGGGTTAAAAAATTCCTTACATCTTTTTCCAATTCCAAATTAAGAAAGCAATAATAGCAACTAAACTTCCAATCAAAAACCATAGCCATGGTAATGAAGATGTTGAAACTCCTGTTTTAGCCATTTCATTCATTGTTGTAGGTACATTCAAAGCAGATTCTATTCCTAAATTTGATGCTTTTTCCATTGCATTTCTTGTGAAATTTGCTGACTTGTAATACCAATACAAAAATGCTGTTAAAATTCCTGAAATTAAAGCGACAGGAACAACACCTTTTAGTTTCGAATAGATATTTGATTTTTTTGGTGAAATTACAATTAGCTTGTTAGCAACTTTGTAAATTTCAATTTTCTTTCCTTTTGTGCTCCAGAAAAAGTTTTTGCTTTTTTCAATTATACTTGATTCTAAAAGTTTTTTAATATTGTAATCGACTGTATTTAGTGGTAGCTTTAATTCTTTTGCTATATCAGATTCACTTGCATCTTTTTCAGCAAGCAAATTTACAATTCTCTTGCAGGTTTGGCTAGAAATCACTTCACCGAGCTTTTTTGCTTTTTCTTCATCAAGCGAGAAGAGAAGATATTTTTCTAACATTTTAAGTTCGATGTTATTTAGCTGGAATAACTTTTGTTTCTGCTAGAGCAACTTCTTCACTTTTTGCATAATAAATTGGGTAATCTTGATATGAGGGAAGATCTAAACTGTTTATTTCCTCTAAATTTACAAGATTATTTGCTTTTACTTGTAAAGTTGAGAGTGTGTATATAATATTGTCAATATATAAACTTCTTTGAGTTTGATATCTGTAATCATAAAATCTGTATTTTTCTGTCTCGTTTTGAGTTTTGTTGAAATGCGAGATTTTACCATTTAAACTTATTTCTTCTTCATTAATGTTAAATACATAAGAGCCCTGCCAATAATAGTTAGTCTGCCAGTCAGATATTGAAACTGGAATTACCAGCAAGTTTTTCCTTTTGTCAAATAAAAATGATTTATGGTCGTACAATGCAGGGGAGTCTGACCATTTTTCTTCTATTTCGTATTTGGCTTTGAGTGTTGGAGCTTCTACATTAGAAACATCAAATAATGCAAGCTTCAAACCTTTAACTCTTCCTTCTTCGTCAGCTTCCTTTCCTATTCCTATAATGTGGTTTTCATCATAAGGATGTAAGTAACTTGAATATCCAGTAACTTTCAAATATCCCAGAACTTCAGGATCTTGAGGGTCTAACAAATCAATTACAAAAAGAGGATCAACTTGCCTGAATGTAACCATGTATGCCCTGTCGCCAAGAAATCTGACAGAATAAATTCTTTCACCTTTTGCTAAATCTTCTACGCTTCCTATAATTTCAAGATTTTCATCCAAAACATATAAGTGATTTAAACTTGTTTCTAGCCAATTTCCAGTTGTTGTTGCAATTCTAAAGTATCTGTTATATTCGTCCATTGAAAATTGATTTAAGACATAGCCAGGAACTTCACCTGATACTTTATATTCTATTTCATTTTCATCTACATTAATTTTATGTATAATTGTCTTTTCATTTTCTTTTTGTATCTCAATTTCAAATTCCTGTAGTTTTTCTATAAGTTTACTATCAAATTCTTCTTTTTCTTTTCCAGTTAAACTTGTCGAGTATTCTCCTACTATTTCGTTTATTTCTTGTAATTTTTCATGCCAGTTTTTCTTTGAATCTAAAATTTCTTGTATTTTTTCTTTTTCAGAATCTGGTAGAATTTTTAGAAAAACTTCATTAACTAATTTTTGTCTGTAGTTTTTTACACTTACTGTTTTTTGAGATGTTAAATAGATATTGTTTTGAGAGACATAAATATTTTGAGAATAGCCTGTTAAATATACTTTACTGTCATAATCTCTGTTTTTTATGTTAACTGCTGAGATTGAAGTGAAGGTGTAGCTTGTGTCTGGATATGGGAAATAGTAAATGTTAGTTGCAAGAGTTTTTCTTTCTTGCCCATTCATTATGTAAATTGGAGGCTCTGGATTATCAAGATAGATGTTTTTTGAGGCTATTATATAAACATAATCATCAATCATTCTTGAGTCTATATAGTTTCCCTCTACACTAAAGTTTGTTTCTATGACTGGGTTTTCTTTGTCTGAGATGTCATAGATGTTAACTTGTGTTTTTTCAGTTGAGTATGTTGGAGGAACAATTCTTTCTGCTTCTGCGACAGCTTTTGATTTTGATGTTGTTTCTGCAGCTTGTGTTAATCTTGTTGTTTCTATTGAAAGTGGTCGGGAGTAATAGTTGTAGGATTGTGAAAAAACAATAAGTTTGTCTTCGTTAACAAAAATATTTCTTACACTAGTTAAATTGATTTCGCTTACAATTTCCATGTCTTCGGCTGGAAATGCTTTTACTATTACAACTTTATTTCCTGTTACAGTATAAATATATTCTCCATCATTTTTTACAATATCTGGCTCGTCAACTCCTTCAACTTGAATGTTTGTTTGTGAATAGTCACGAGTTTGTTGTAATGATTCTGTAGACTTTGCTTCTGGAATTGTTGTAGCTACTGCCACATCAGTTGTGTAGCCCATATAACTTCCTGAGTTTTCTTTTAAGAAATTTTTTAACTCTTCTTGAGAGCTAAATTTTTTAACTTCTTCTTGAGTTTGAATTATTGGCTCTTGGAAAATGTATACTGCGAGTAATACAAGGACAAAGCTAATTACCAAGATTAAAATGAATTTTAATTTTTCTTTCATGAATAAGTTAGAAAAACTGGTATTTAAATTTACTGATAACTTCAATCGGAGTTGAAGTTATTTAATAATAACTCCTCTTGTTAAAGCATCCTTTATTATAGAAACTTTTTTCTTTAACATCTCAAATTCTTCTGGAGTGTAGCAGAGAAAATCGACTGGTAAGTCTATTGTCCATTCCAAATAGAATGGTGGAGCTCTTTTTAAATTAGTTTTGTCTTTAAATTTTCCGACTATTATTAAATCTACATCACTTTCTTCGTCTTCTTCTTTTTTAACTCTTGCTCTTGAGCCAAACAAGATGATTCTTTCTACATTATGCTTTTTTTCTATTTTCTTCGCGAATTCTCGCAGTTTTTTTACAAGTTCTTTTCTATCCATTCTAAATCTTTTTCTGCGTAATTTAAAATTTCTTTTGCGTCTTCTTGGTTGTAGCTTTTTGTTAAGTCTGGGTATCTTGTGTCAAGATAAGAAGGGTTGATTTTACTGCATAAAACTAATATTTCTTTTGGCGCGTTTACTTTTCTTGCCAAGAAAACTAAATCGTGGATTTTGATAAAGTTTTTGTGTTTTTTTATGTATAAAGCTTTTAGAGATTTTTCGGTTGCTTGTTGTGCTTGGAATGCTGTCCATTCGTAGTCGCCAGAATTTAAGCTATTGGTTGCAGCTTTAAAATCTTTTTTAGCTCTTTCAAACCAGACTTTTATCTCTTCCATATACTGACAAGAAGGCGGAAACTTTTAAATTTATCTGAAACTGAAAACCTCCTGCGGGTTTCTCATACTTCCAGCAACCTTTCTACTGATGAAAACCTCCTGCGGGTTTCTCACACTTCCAGCAACCCCTTTACTGATGAAAAACCCCAGCTGAAGACAACCTATGAGAATCCTTGCAGGTTCCTTGCATAGTTATGTAAAGATGCAGCTTGCGGGAATTGAACCCACATTCCAAGCTTTTTTCAAAAATATGGGAAGCTTGAGTTCTGCCATTAAACTAAAGCTGCTTTATTTAGTGTTTTGAAATATATTATAAAATTAATAAACATTTATATAGTTATGATGGATTCATCCAAGTATGGCGCGAAAGAAAAAAGAAGATGTTAATTTAGAAGCTTTGAATTTCAGACCATTACTTGAAGAGGCTGTTGCTTGTAGCAGACTTGGAAGAATAATTGCAAGTTTTGGAGCAACACTTACAGGAAGGGAAAAACACAATGCACAATTTGTATATCTTTTGTTAAAGGCTAGAAGAGAGATTCCTAAAGGAACTCCTACAACTGCAAGTATTTCTACAGATACTAAACCTAAAAAATTTGGTTATGAAAAAGCAGTCAAATGGTTTGCAGAAAATTATCCAAAAGAGGCTCAACCTTTACTTGTTAAATTGAAAGAGAGTTATGATGCAACAGAGAATTCTGTAGTTTATGGAGTTCAGTCGGGAAGAGATCTTCCTGATGAGTATTATATTAAAGTTTTATTTGATATTTTAGGAATTCCTCAACAGGATGCAGCTGTTATGTATCATGGAGCAATTAAGCCACACATTCAAAGAATGGAAGAGAAAGAAGGTCTTGTCAAACTTGTAATAAATTAAAATTTTATACCTCTACAATCTTTATAAATTGTAGTGGGTGTAATAGATGTTACATGGTTAGAGTGCATGTGTTTGATGTAAAAGAAGTAGTTAACTATTTCTAAAACTTTTACAGAAAGAAATAAAAAGGCAAAAGATGAAGTTAATTAATGGCAAGGAAATTTTATGTAACAACTCCAATATATTATCCAAATGATGTTCCGCATATTGGCCATGCTTATACAACTATAGCAGCAGACATAATTGCAAGATGGCACAAACTTAAAGGTGAGAAAGTTTGGTTGTTGACAGGAACAGATGAGCATGGGAAGAAGATAGAAAACACTGCAAAAGAGCATGGACTGAAATCAAAAGAATTTGTTGACAGTTTAATTCCAAAATTCAAAGCAGCTTGGAAGAAACTAAATATAGAGTATGACAGATTTATAAGAACAACAGATAAAGATCATGAAAAAGCTGTGCAGGAAATTCTTAAGATAGTTTATGATAATGGAGACATTTATTTAGGAAATTATGAAGGGCATTACTGTACAGGATGTGAAGCATATTACACAGAAAAAGATTTATTAGATGGATGTTGTCCGATACATAAAACTAAAATTGAGAAGTTAAAAGAAGAGAGTTATTTTTTTAGGTTAAGTAAATATAGAGACAAACTTTTTTCACTTTATGATAAAAATCCTGAATTTATTCTACCATCTTTTAGACGAAATGAAATAACAAGTAGAGTTAAAGAAGGTTTGCAAGATTTGAGCATTTCAAGGACGAGTTTTAACTGGGGAATTCCTTTGCCTTTTGATAAGAAACATGTGACTTATGTTTGGTTTGATGCTTTGTTGAGTTATTATACGGGAGCTGGGAAAAAACAGGAATTCTGGCCTCCTGAAGTTCATTTAATTGGAAAAGATATTTTGTGGTTTCATTCTGTAATTTGGCCTGCAATGTTAATGTCAGCTGGAATTAAGTTGCCTAAGATGGTTTTTGCACACGGTTGGTGGACTTTTGATAAAGAAAAAATTTCAAAATCTGGAGGAAAAGTAATTAATGTTGATGAGTTAGTTTCTATAGCAGGAGCAGATTCGGCAAGATATTTCTTGTTTCGCGAGACATCATTTGGACAAGATGGCGACTTTAGCGAAAAAGCTTTAATCAACAGACATAATAATGAGCTTGCAGATAAACTTGGAAATTTAGTTTCAAGAGTTTCAACTCTTGCAGAAAAATATGGAATTGAGAAAATTGAAAATAAATTATTAAAAATTCTTAAGTTAAATGAAATTGAAAAACATACAGAAAATTTTGAGTTTGATAAAGCATTAAATTTGGTTTTTGAGTTTATTGATGTTTGTAATGAGTATGTCCAGAAAAATAAGTTATGGGAAACTAAAGATAAGAAAAAGCTGTACGAGTTGGCAGATAGCATTAAAGCAGTTTCAATTCTGCTTTTTCCTTTTATGCCATCTTCGTGCGAGAAAATTTCAAAGCAGTTTGGATTTAAAATTAAAAGTTTGAAGCAAGTTAAAGAGCCTTTGAAAGCCACGAAAATAAAGAAGGCAGAGATTTTGTTTAAGAAGATAAAAATATAGTTTGAAAATAGCGAGATTCTTATATATAAATAACTTAGCTGGAAAAGTTTATAAATCTTTCTTTATTTTACTTATGGTTTAGAGGTGATGGTGCCTCAGAGCCTTATTCTGAGATAAAATGGTAACTAAACAGACAGAACTAAAAGGAATAAGATTAAGTTACAGAAGCCTAAAAAACGCAATTGCTTATTCTATGTCACCCGATGTATCTAGCTTTATTGATGTAACAACAGCTGAATTTTTGACACATCCTACATTAGACTCTCGATACTTTTTCTTTAAAGTTGATTTTTGCATAAGATACGATGATCAAAATGTACAAGATTTAAATGAAAAATTAGATGGTTTAATGAAAATTTTAAGAGAAAGAGAAGATGAACTTTTAAAAAGAAATAATTCAACGCCAATACGTGATTATGATTTAATAAGAAATAAGTCAAAGCCAATACGTGATTATGATTTTTCTATTAGAATACGTCGTTGTTTTCAAAGTAACCATATAGAAACAATAGGAGATTTAGTTGAAAGAAGTGCTGGAGAATTATTAAATATGAGGTCTTTTGGAAGAGTTAGTTTACTTGAAGTGAGGTGTGAACTCGCAAAGCTCGGCTTATCATTAAGGGGAGAGTAGAAGTAACAATTTCTCAATTCCTATT
>CAYIIQ010000012.1:0-15788 GCA_964363545.1 Candidatus Woesearchaeota archaeon
TAAAGTGCATGGTTTGTTCGGGATTTTGGGAGACAGAACAAAAGACAATTCTGAAGGAATTGTCCACTGCCTTTAGGCAGTGGTTTACTTTTGTTCTGTATAAAAAATTTATTTTCAAGTATTATTAATTTTTCTTTTAGTAAGATTTTTAAATGGTTAATTGTAGATAGTTGTGCAAGTTTAGTTCTTCTTGAAATTTCTCTTATCTGAAAGCTTTTTCTAGGAAAACTAAAAAATTCCTGTAAAACTATATATCTGTTATATTTTTGTATCATATGATATAATATTGTATCAAGTGGTATATAAATTTTCTACGTTTTATAATATAATTTAAGTCCTCTTATATTGAAAAGATTTATTAGGTAAAATTTAAAAACAACTCAACTTTTAAAGATTCATGCCCAAATAGTCTAGTGGCTAGGACACAACCCTGTCAACATACAACTTTCTTTAGAAAAGAAAGTTCTATGGGTCAAAGAAACTACATTTCAGAGACCCTAGAATGTAGAAAACTACAACAGCAGAACGGTTGAAGCCCGGGTTCGACTCCCGGTTTGGGCGTTTTTATTATTTTTATAAATGCCCTTTTTACCTCTTAGTAAATGTTCTGAGGATATAAAAATAAAATAGTAGTAATAAACTCAGAATGGAAGGAAAAATAGAAATCCACAATTCAGAACTTTTAAGTAGACTATAACGAAATTTAAATATGATAAAAACACATAAAAACATGGAAAAATGGAAAATCTTAGTTTTCGGTATATTCATCCTCTTTTTATCTTTTGATACTGTTAGCGCTTTGCAGTTCTGTAGGGTTTATGATAATTTTAACTCTAGAAATCTCAATCCAGCAAGATGGACGGAAATTGGAGGAAGTGATATTAATAATCTATTTACAGATGAACATTTTGTCGATAAAGTTAGAGGTGTTTACCACACGGCCCAACTAGAACTCGGAGACAGAGCAAGTTCTATTAAATTAAATCGTCTTTTTAATCCTGGAGAAACCTTAGAATATGAAGTATATTATCAATCTGGAGAAGGCAATGTATTAAGTAGATTATTTATTAATGGGCAAGCAGGTGATACTGGATTACAAACACCTTCATGTGAAGGACAAGGGTTTGCAACAGGAGGATCTATAGGTTATTGGAATGGATTAAGCTGTGTTGGCCAGAATACATATGGTTTGTACCATATCAAGATGACTTTTAATAACAATAGCGTCGACGTAAACTTTAAAGACCCAAATAATAATGTTATTTCATACACTCCAATACTATACACAAATTCGCCCTATAGTGTAACAGTTGGTACAAGAACAGGACACAATGGAATAACTCATATAGATTATGATAATTTTGTTGTATGCTCCAGGAAAAGGCTCTAGAACCGTATTTTGAAAAAATACTAAGAAAAAGAAATGTTAATAAGAATTGAAAAAGAAGTCAATATACCTATGATTTCTAGGATATTACTTTAACTATTCTAATTCTTCAAAAACCCTCACAACCTCACCTTATACTCATCATAATTCAAACAAAAATCTTTCCCGCCTTTTTTGAAGGCGTTATATGATTTTTCTATGATTTTCATTGCGTCTTTGTAGTCTTTTGCTGCGAAAAGAAGCTTGTAATCATTAACTTCAAAATATCTTTTTTTTAGTGGATTTTCCTTTAGCCAGTGTAACAGGCCGCGCCACATATCCCCAAGAAAAATTATTGGAATGTTACAGACATGTTTAACTTGGACAAGCTGCCAAGTATAAAAAAATTCGAGCATGGTCCCAACTCCGCCCGGAGCAACAACAACTGCATTTGAGAAGAGCATGAATTTGTCAAGACGGGAAGTAAATCTCATAAAAGTTTCTTTATAGTCAACATTTTTGTTAAATTTTTGCTCTTTTGGAAGTTTTATTCCCAAGCCGATTGAAAGAGCTTTTGTTTTTTTACTTCCTATTTTATGTCCGCTGCTTGCAGCCTCCATTAATCCTGGACCGCCTCCGGTTATGATGTCAATTCCATTTTTGCCAAGTGTTTCTGCTAATTTGTAAATCTGTTTATATATAGGATCGTTTTTCTTTATTCGAGATGATCCGAAAATTGCAACTCTAAATTTGTTTGGGTTAAAAGTGCCTATAACTCGTATTCTTGTTTCCATATTTTTATTTTCCTCTTTTTTTATCACAAAATCCTTGTGTGTTGCCATGCACTAAAGTGCATGGTCTGGGATTCCGCAAAAATCTTTTATGGATTTTTTGGGCCTCAAAAATCTTATGATTTTTGATGTTGGGAGACAGAACAAAACTGCCTAAGGGCAGTGGTTTACTTTTGTTCTGTATTAGTAGAATGCAAGACTTTTAAAAGTTTAGCTTTAGAGTTTTTAAGCTCTGACTTTAAATTCAGCTCTTCTGATTAGCTCTACATTTAACTCTAACATTCCTCGCAAAGAAGAATCAAAACCTTCTCCTGTATCATGTAAGTCTGTAAGTCTAAATCCAAAAATTTTATCTGATCTTGTTTGAAAATCTCTTAATAATTCTGTCAATTCTGAAATTTCTCTTTCCACACCATCGTATGATTGTTCTGGGTTGAAAGAATTTTTTCTAACATAACTGGCTCCAGAAACATAGAAAATATGTCCTCTAATGCAAGTTGGGTAAGAAAGGAATACATTCCTCTTTAACCTTTGTTGATGTTTTCTGACAAGATTAGCATATTCTAAAACAGAATTACGTAGAGGGTCTATATTTTCTCCTACCGAATTTCTATTATTTACATTAATTGCTTCTTCAATTGAATAGAAATGTTCTCTCATAAGTTCATGTAGTCTAAAATGGTGTTTAATATCTTGATGTCCTATCTCTATTCTTTTTCTCATTATTTTTAATGCTAGCTCTTCATTATCAAACGCATCCCAATAAATATGCGAAAAAATAGATTTTTTACATTCTACAACTCCAGATTCTGTTGTTGCATCTACAGGAATTACAACAGGATCAACTGCTGATAAACATAATGCATGATATGCTGAAGATATTCTATAAAAGAAATCATAATCTCCATCATTAATTGTTTGATTTTTCATAAGAAAAGACTTATTTTTGTATTTTTAAAGCTTCATAAGAAATTTGGAATTTAAATAATCCTTAAGTAAGCTGAATTTCTCTTACACTCTTACCAGCAGGAATCATAGGTAAACAATCTTCATATCTAACATCAACTTGTAAAACATATGGTCCAGGAAAATTAAGCATTTCTCTTAAAGCTGGCTCAACTTCATCATTTTTGCTAATTCTTTTACTACCAATAAGTCTTCTACCTTCGGAAGTTTCATATGCTGCAGCTATTTTAGATAAATCAACAATAGGTTCAAATTTAGAAGCAACAATTCTTCCATCATAATTTGCAATCTGCCATTGTTGAACCATCCCATGACCCATATTATCAAATATAACTATTTTAACAGGCAAGTTATATCTTGCAACAGTTTCCAACTCGTATTGTGCCATTTTAAAACTTTCTTCTCCGTCTAAATCAATTACAAGACTTTCAGGATTTGCAACTTGTGCACCAATAGCAGCAGGAAAACCAAAACCCATAGCTCCTTTACCTCCAGAAGTTAAAAATTTTCGTGGCTTATCAACTAAAAAATACTGAGCTGCCCACATTTGATGTTGACCAACACCTGTACTAACTATAGGATCTTGATTTTTTGTTAATCTACATAAAGTTTGTATAACATATTGTGTTGGTATTTCTCTATCAACTTCATCTTTCCAATCTTCATATTTTAATGGAAACTTTTGTCTAAGTGTATTAATATGCTCCCACCAAGTACTATAATCAGGCATTTGTTCTCGTATAACTCCACTATTTAATTTTTGTAAAAACTTTTTTACATCAGAAAAAACAAACAAATCAGGAACTTTAATTTTGCCATTTTCTCTCTCATCAATATCAACATGAACAATGTAAGCATTTTTTGCAAATTCTTTTGGATTTCCTGTAACTCTGTCATCAAATCTTACTCCGATTGCTAAAACAAGATCAGCCCCATCTTTATAATTATTTAAAGGAGAGCCACAAATAGCAAAATTTGAATAAGCAGTACCATGCATTCCAAGCATTCCTAAACAGTTCTTATGTGTACCTGGAAATGCCCCTAAACCCATTAATGTAGTTGTTACAGGAATATTAGTTAGTTCTGATAATTTCTTAAGTTCCTCAGATGCATTAGAAGAAATAACACCTCCACCAACATAAAGTATGGGTGATTTTGATTTTTGAATTTGTCCTATAACAAGATTTATAGTATCATCATCTAATTCACTATCAAAATCAAATCTAGGAGAACTGTATATTCTATTCTCTAAACTTGTTCTTGTTTGTTGTATATCTTTTGGAAAATCTATGTGAACAGGTCCTTGTCTACCATGAGTTGATATATAAAAAGCTTCGTGTAGTTTATGTGGTAAGTCATTAATATTTTTGACTAAATAACTTCTCTTAGTTATTGGTCTAGTTATTTCAGTTACAGGCGCTTCTTGAAAAGCATCTTTTCCAATCGAATAACTTGCTACCTGCCCTGAAATAAAAAGCATTGGAATAGAATCTCCTCTCGCATTATCTAGTGGAGTAATCATGTTTGTTGCTCCGGGCCCTGATGTTGTTACTACAACTCCAACTTTGCCACTAGACCTAGCATATCCTGAAGCTGCAAAACCTGCACCATCTTCTTTTTTCGTAACTATGTATTTTATACCATATTTTTCATTAAGTCTACCAATAGCATCTGTAACAGGTAAAACAGCTCCTCCAGTAAGTATAAACATAGTATCAACACCTTGCTCAGCTAAACATCTAATTAATAAATCACTTCCTTGTATTGTTTCAACTTTCTCTTTAACTAATGCCATTTTAAAATCAGAAATTTAATTCTTTTTCTATATTAAAAGACTTCATCTTCTATTATAAGAATGTTTTTAAAACTTTTGCTCTTAATAAGTCAACAGAAACACCTACTCCCAACTTTCATCGGCTTCAAGAAAATCAGGGTACATATCTTTTAGTGTTTCAACTCTTCCTCTAGCTTCTTGAATTAATGAAAAAATTCCACCATTTCTATTATTTTTAGATTGCAAAATATCTAAATTGATTCCTGCCATAAAAAGAATTAGATAGTGAGAAGTAGTTGGATCTTGCTGCATCTTTCTTGTATATTCTGAAATTTGAGCATCTATAGTAGCCATCATTACATTTTCATAGCTATTTCGCTGTTCAATTAGTTCTTGGCCGGATCTTTCAAACATTCTTTGTTCTTATTTTTTAGGTATAAAAATAAAGTTATGTTGTAAAATATATGTTGTAAAATATAATTTCTTTTATTAAAAAAGAGTGGTAAATTTTGATGATATATTCAAATAAATATATAAGTTTAAATTAACTAACAAAACCATACCAGAAGAAAAAATCTTGACTTTACATCCACAGGCAAGGAAAGCTGGAGCCAAAACATTTTTTAACTCATCTTCCCTCTAAAAATAATGGAAATGCTCAAAAAGAGTGGAAATACAAAAGAATTAAAAAAACTGAAAAAATTTTTTGTGCCTTTTGTTATTTTATTTGTTATTGTTTTATCAATTCTAACGTTCAAGATATTTTTTCTTGACAAAAGAGAGTGTATTACAGATTCAGATTGTGTGAAGCAAAGAACAACTTGTTGCTCTTGTTCAATGGGTGGAAAAGAAATGTGTATGAGCAAGAAAAATGCATCTTATTGGAGAGAAACTCTTGTAGAAGAATGCAAAGATATCGGAATGTGCATTGCTTTATACAACTGCGAAGAAACTGGCTGTTTGTGTCAGAGTGGAAAGTGTGTTGAGGAATAAGGGAAGTATCCCTTATCAACCCTCAAACAATGAGTAAAGGGAAGTATCCCTTATCAACCCTCTCACATCCAAATCTTGAAAATTTTCCGATAATCTAACTTAACTTTTTTATTGGTAATTGAATCTCTAACATAATAGAAAGTCCTAAACAATATCATAAAAAAGAAAAACGTTCCAGTCATTACCAAAAATAGTTTAATGCCATTGTAAATTATAGAAAGAACACTTTTTGAATGGAAATCCAGTTCTAGTATGCCGAATATATCAATATTATGCAACAAAAGTTTTTCTTCAACAACATCTATATTAAAAATCGCGAATATTATAACTCCTATCAACAAGATATTAAATACATACCTCAAAGGAGGATAATTATTCTTGTAAAAAACTTTAATAAATCCGACATTTCCTGTTCTTATAATTGTTTCAAAATACTTAAACATTCCAAGAATTGGCATAATTATAACTTGCAACAACGAATAAAGAGGAGATATAAGCATGTACCTATTCCTTATTTTCCAATTTGAAACAATAGTCATTATCATATAAAAAACAATAATAAATGGAAGCACATACCAAAATGAAAGCATTTCATAAATCTTAAATGGAAGCATAAAAAATATAATTATTGTAAAGTACAAAGAATATAAAGGACTGAACAAGTTTGTATGCGCATTAATTACAGAGTGTCTAAAAGCACCGCAAAACCACGAGGTTCTTTGCTTCACAAGTTTTGGAATTGTTTCTGGAACATCTGTATAAAAATTTACAGGGATATACTCGACTTTAAATCCCATTAAATATGCGATTTTTCCAATCTCAATGTCTCCGCCATTAAAAAACAAAGAATGTTTTTCCATAATTTTCTCCATACTATCTCTTTTTCCAATCATCGCAGCTCCACTTGTTAGCCAAGGATAAATTCTTCTTGACTTCATTGCAATTTCGTACTCAATATACTGTAAGTTTTCTGCAACTGTCTCGTGTTTCGAAGGCACAATTTTAACAGAAGCAAGATCAATGTTATCTCTTTCCATTATTCCAGCTAAATATGATAGTTCATTCTTACAAGTTGTATCACCATCCAAAAAGATCACATATTTAGCCTTCAATGCTTTTAATGAACGGCCGAGAACATATTCATGTGCTACTAGAGTCTTATGATAAATTTTCCATGGATTTTTCATTCCCTTGTTAAAATAACATTCTATAACCATAAATCCATTTTCATCAGCAATCTTATACAATTTTTCATAGAACTCATCAGTTTCGATATTTGTTGTACATAAAGCAACCCTTCCACTATATTTTCGTAAAAACTCGATATTAGTCAAATACTTAACATCGTTAAATATTGGCACTAATATTACAAAATCCTCACATTTATTCTGATAATCAAGCCTTTTAGTCTCGATAAAGTTTGCAAAGGCTCCTCTAAAGTCAAAAAAAGTCAACCATGGAAGCAACATTTTTTAGTGTATTAATCAAGTTTAGTAATTATTTTATAATAGTAACATATCTTATAAACCTTTCGGATAAGTTACTACTTTAAAATTTATATAAAATCGGTAATCCAAAAAGTATAAAAACCAAACAACTTAGTAAGTGGCATGAGCTTAAATATAAAGGTTGCAGTTTTTATCGTCATTTTTCTAATAGCAATCATATATCTTGCACATGAAAACTCTGGCTCCCAAACAAAAATAGCCCAAGAAATTATAGAAGAAATAAACGAAAATGGTGAAGCAAAGATAATTGTAGTCTTAAATGAAAATGTGACAGAAAAGGGATTTTTAGGATTTGGTAAGCGTGAAGAAGAAGTCAATATTGATGAGGTAGAAAAGTTGATTGGACAAGAAAGAATTGAGAACGAATTTTCTTCATTCAAGGGATTTTCAGTCGAAGTTACAGAGCTTGAGCTCGAACAGTTAGAAAAAGATTCGAGGGTAAAGACGATAGAATTCGATAAGCCTGTTCAAGCATTTATGCAAGAATCGGTTGGAATTGTAAACGCAACAACAATATGGCAAAACCAGATAAAGGACATAAATCTAACCGGAAAAGACGAAGCTATATGTATTATTGATACAGGTGTAAACTACAATCACCCAGATTTCGGAAGTTGCACGCAAAACGATTTCATATCTGGAAATTGCAGAGTTGTTTCTGGATTTGATTTTGTAAATGATGATAATAACTCTATAGATGATAACGGTCATGGAACGCATGTTGCAGGAAGTGCTGCTGCAAATGGTTTGATAAAAGGTATAGCTCCTGAAGCTAAACTCGTAGCATTAAAAGTCCTTGATAGCAGTGGAAGTGGACTAAGCTCTGACATAATTGCTGCAATAGACTGGTGTGTTGAAAACTCTTCAACATATAATATATCAGTAATAAGTTTAAGTTTAGGTGTAGATTGTGACATAACTCCAAGCGGATGTTACTCTAATTATTGTGATAGCTCTGAAACAAGTTTCTCATCTTCAATAAACAAAGCCATACAAAAAAATATTTCTGTTGTCGTAGCAACAGGAAACGACTTTAACAAAACCCACATCTCACTTCCATCTTGCATAAAAAATGCAACTCGTGTTGCTGCATCTTCAAAAGCTGATGTATTTGTAGGATTTTCCAATCGTGGAAACTTTCAGATTTTAGTATCTCCCGGACTAAACATTAATTCAACATATCTTGCAACTTACACAATACTTTCAGGAACTTCAATGGCAGCTCCGCAAGTTGCTGGAGCATTCGCACTACTAAGACAATTTAAAAAACTTGAAAAAAACCAAACTTTGAAACCAAGCGAAATTGAAAATGCTTTAAACAGTACAGGAAAAATAGTTAATGACGAAGGAACAGGATTAAACTTTGAAAGAATTAATGTTTATTCTGCAATTTTAAGTCTTGATAAAACTTCTCCTAATGTAACTCTTACTTCTCCAACAAACAATACAAAAACATTAACACAAAACATAACTTTCAATTGCAATGCCACAGACTTGCAACTAAAAAACATTACGCTAATTTTATGGAATTCAACAGGAATCTACAATCAAACTTCAATATCTGTAAACGGCACTTTCAATAAAACAAACACGACTTTGACAAATCTTGACCCTTCAGAATATAATTGGAATTGTTTTGTATGTGATTCTCAGGACAACTGTGCATATTCAACCATAAACTTCACTCTAACAGTTTCAAATCTTGTTGTTGCCCTTATATCTCCTTCGAACAATCTTAAATCTCAACAGCAAAGCCACAACTTTACATGCAATACAACTTCTAACTCTGTTTTAACAAACACCACTTTCTATTTATGGAACTCAACTTCAAGCTTGATTTATAATGAAACTAAAGACATTTCAGGATTAAACAATCAAACTAATTTCAGCTATAACTTCACGCAAAATAACAATTACAAGTGGAACTGCCTTTCATCAAACAACCAAAGTCTATCAACATTTCATGATTCGAACTTTACATTTAGTTATGACACCATTCCTCCAAGTTTAGATATAATTTTGCCAAAAAACAATTCCTGGCTCAATTCGGTAAAATTTAATATAAGTTTAAATGAAGAAACTTCAAACTGCGTCTTCTCGTTAGATAATACAGAAAACACTAGTATGACAAAATTCAATGACACTTATTTTAATTATACTAACTCAAACATAACAGAAGCTCAACATAATGTAACTTTCTCATGTAATGATACGGCAGGAAACTTAAATTCAAGTAGTTTAATTTTTTTCAATATAGATAAAAGTCTTCCAAACATAACACTTATTTCTCCAAATGCCCCTTATTCTCTAACATCTTCGTCAATTGAAATAATTTTCGAGTTTAATGTTAGTGATAACTTAAACATAAATTTCTGTGAGCTTCAAATTTCTGGCTCTTCAGACATCATTCAAAAAAATCAATCGCTAATAACAATATCAAGCAACATCTCATATACTCTAACTCCTGGAGCATACAACTGGCAAATTAATTGTACAGACGAAGCGGGAAATCTTGGCAACTCTACCACAAGAAGTTTAACAATAATCTCGCCTCCTTCTCAAGGTCAAGGCTCTGGAGGAGGGAGTAGTGGAAGTAGTGGAGGAGGAGGTGGAGGTGGAGGAGCATTACTAACACCAACAACTTACACATTAACAAACGAGCAACTTTCAAGCAATTTAACAAAAGATTTAGGAGTTAATGAAAATCTTAAATTCACATTTGAACGAGTTATTCACCAAATAACTCTAAAGAATCTTACTAATAATACAGCAACTATAATAGTTTCATCAACTCCACAACAAGCTACATTATCAATAGTAGAAGAAAAAATGTTTGAATTAAATGACGATGAATTTTATGACTTGTTTGTCAAATTAAATTATATTAGAAGTAACAAAGCAAACTTGATGGTCAGATTAACTCATGAAAAATTTCCAGAGAACAACTCAACAAGTTTTGAAAATAATTTCACAGAATCAACCCCTGAAAAACCTCCGATTACAGGAGCAGTAACATCTGAAAGTATAAATAATAAAAATTATATAGCTATATATTTTATATTTTTGGTTATTTTAGTTGTTTTATTTTTAATTTTTAAATGGAAGAGAAAATAAAAGGAAGTTGTTAGCAAGAAATTGTAGGTATTTTACAATGCCTGAAAAAAAATTAAAACCAACATTAAGAGAAAATAAGAGATATCTTTTGTTAGAAGGAGATTTCAATAAAAAAGATATTGAAGCTGCAATTCTTGATTATCTTGGAGTTTTGGGATATGCAAAAATTGGTTTGTATTTTGTAAAAAACAAAGTTATTGCTGTAAATAGAGAAAAAGTTGAAAGAGTTAGAGCAGCTCTTGCTCTCTCACCAAAATTGATAAAGATTAAGAGAATAAGTGGAAGTCTGAAAAAGTTGAATTCTAACAAATAAAAAATTTATGCTCCACCAATTATTCTGTTAAATGCTTCAACATCTTCTATTCTGTGATCTGGAAATTTATCATCAGAAGCTAGCTTTTCTAAATAGTTCCTAACTTCTCTTTCTTGACCTGGCAGATAACTAATTAAATAAATTTCTCTATCGTTTACTCTGTAAATTATTTTGCAAAAAAGATAAAATAGAATTAGTTGAATTACCGCTTAATTTTTTAGTTAATTTACCCACCTTTAACGCACCAGAACCACACATCCAAAAACTTTAAAAACCCTTAAAACTTAAAAATAAAATCGAGAAAAGGAGAAGGTAAATTTTATTACCTATTTTTAAAATGGACATTCCTGCAGAAATGCAAAATCAGGTTATGGGTTATGATAGAACAGCAACTATGTTTTCTCCGGATGGACACTTGTTACAAGTGGAGTACGCCGAGAAAACAATCAGACTTGGAAGTTCAAGTATAGGATTTGTTTGTAAAGACGGAGTTGTTATAGTAGCAGACAGAAGAACTAAAGACAAACTTATTGTCTCTGAGTCTGCAAACAAAATTCAAGAAATCGACAGCCACATAATTGCGTGCGCAGCAGGAATAATGTCTGACGCAAGAATTCTCATCGAGAGAGCTCAATTAATCGCGCAACAACACAGAGTTGTTTACGATGAAGAAGTAGAAGTCGAAAGTGTTGTAAAAGATATAGCAAATACAAAGCAGGCTTATACGCAATACGGCGGCACTCGCCCTTTTGGAATATCTCTCTTATTGGCAGGAATAAGCAAAAACAAACCAAAAATCTATGTAACAGATGTAACAGGAAATTACTTTTCTTACAAAGCATCTGCGATAGGAGAAAATGACGAAAAAATGAAGGAAATGTTAAGAGAAGAATACAACGACAAAACGAGCATAGATGATGCAATTAAACTCGCATTCAAAATATTCAAAAGAATCTTGGGAAAGAACTTTAATACCAATCGTTTCGATGTTGCTTATATAAAAACCCAGAATAAAAAGATAGTCAAACCAGATGAAGAGGAATTAAAAAAATACGCGCGATAGATTATTATTAAACATGGTTAATGTTGAAGCAAAATTAAGAATTAAAGGAAAAAATTTCGAAGTTTTAGTTGATGTTGACAGAGCATTACAATTAAGACGGGGAGTTTCAGTAAGTATGGATAACATTCTTGCATTCGATCAAGTTTTTTACGACATCAAGAAAGGGTTAAAAGCTTCGGTTTCTGATTTGCAAAGTTCATTTGGAACAACTGATATAAAGTTGATTACAGAAAAAATTGTAAAGCAGGGAGAAGTTCAAGTTCCAGCAGAATACAAGAAAAAAGAGCATGAAGAAAAATTCAAACAAGTTGTTGAATTTCTTGCAAAAAATACATCTGAACCAAAAACTGGAAAGCCCCACACTTCAAAAAGAATAGAAGATGCAATAAAGCAAGCTGGAATAAACATCGAAAATAAGCCTATTGAGCAACAAATAAGCAGGATCATCGAAAAACTTGCTATAGTAATTCCAATAAAAATTGAAACAAAGAAATTAAAAATCAGGATTCCAGCAATACACACTGGAAAAGCATACAGTCTAATAAGCGAATATAAAGAAAAAGAAGAGTGGCTTGACAATGGCGATTTAAGCTGCATTATAAACTTACCAGCTGGTTTGCAAATGGAATTTTATGATAAATTAAATTCAATAACTCATGGTTCGGCAATAGTAGAAGAGGTAAAATGAACGACCAAGAAGAAGAAAAAAGTTTAAGAGAAATCGTAATTCCAGGAGAAGTAATAGTTTCTGGAGACAAATATCTTCCAGGTGAAGGAACACGAAGAGAAGAAAATGATATTATTGCAAGCAAATTCGGACTTGCAGAAGTTTCGGGAAGATTTGTAAGAGTAATTCCACTGGCCGGCACTTATTTTCCAAGAGTCGGGAATACTGTTATAGGAAGAGTGACAGATGCAACCTTTAATGGTTGGTTAATTGATATAAATGCTGCTTATACCTCTTTTCTTCCAGTATCAGAATATCCAAGATATATAAAAGGAGATTTAACAGAATATTATGACATTGGAGAGATGATTGCATGCAAAGTCATAGGAGTTAAAGCTAAAGGAATTGACTTGTCAATAAAAGGCCGAGGTCTTGGTAAACTCGAAGGTGGAATGATTATGTATATAAACTCAAATAAAGTTCCAAGGGTAATTGGAAAAGAAGGAAGCATGATAAATTTGATAAAGCAAGAAACAAATTGTGAGATTATTATTGGTCAAAATGGAGTTGTATGGATTGAAGGAGAAAGTGTAGCCAAAGAGCTTGCTGCAAAAGAAGCTATCTTGTTTGTTGTCCAAAAAAGCTTTGTCGAAGGCTTGACAGAAAAAGTTAAAGATTTTTTTGAGAGGAAAAAATAAAATGTCATACACAAAAAGATTCGATGAAAGAAAATTTGACGAGTTGAGAAAAATGAAAGCAAAAGTAGGCATAATAAAAAATGCAGACGGCTCTGCAATGTTTTCCTTTGGAGATACAATCGCGATTGCTGCAGTTTATGGGCCTAAACCATTCCACCCCCAACATTTGCAAAATCCTAAAAAAGGAGTGTTAAGATGCTCTTATGACATGCTCTCATTCTCTGTTGCAGACAGAAAAAGGCCAGGCCCAAGCAGAAGAAGTCAAGAAATAAGTAAAGTTACAGAATGGGCAATATCTCCTGTCTTGTACCTCGAACAGTTCCCAAACACCGTCGTAGACGTTTATATACAAATCATTCAAGCTAATGCAAGCACAAGATGCGCGGGAATAAATGCTGCTACCCTAGCACTTGCACATGCTGGACTACCAATAAGAGAGATGGTTTCTGCTGTATCAATAGGAAAAGTAGATGATAAAATTGTTGTTGATTTGATTAAAGAAGAAGAGGATTATGAAGAAGGTGAAGGAGCAACTGACATTCCAATGGCTTTTCTTTCAAGATCAGGAAAAATAAGTTTATTACAGCTAGATGGAAGAATAAGACCAGAAGAATTGAAAGAAGCAATAAAAATTGGGAAAAAAGCATGTAAAGAAATTTACGAATTACAGAAAAAAACATTAAAATCTGTAAAGGGGGAATGATGGAAATTTCAAATTTAAGCAGAAAAAGAATTTCAAGTTATTTAAGAGAGGGAAAAAGGTTTGATGGAAGAAAATTGCATGATTTAAGAGAGATAGAGATAGAAACAAACATAAGCAAAAATGCTGAAGGCTCGGCAAGAGTGAAAATCGGAGATACAGAAGTTATTGCTGGTGTAAAACTTGATGTAGTTGAACCATACCCAGACAACGAAGATGAAGGCACACTTGTAACTTCTGCGGAACTTCTTCCTCTTTCATCTCCAAGATTTGAAGCCGGACCACCAAAAATAGAAGCTATTGAACTAGCAAGGGTTGTAGATAGAGGAATCAGAGAATCCAACTTCATAGATTTCAAAAAGCTCTGCATCAAAAAGGGAGAAAAAGTCTGGGGAATTTTTATTGATATTTACACAATAAACGATGATGGAAACTTAATTGATGCTTCCTGCCTCGCAGCTGTTACAGCGTTAAAAACAGCAAAAATGCCAAAATACGATGAGAAAAAAGAATCAATAAATCATGACGAACTTACCAACAAACCACTTCCTTTGTCAGAAAGCATACCAATAAATCTAACTTTCTTTAAAATTGGAGAAAGTATAATTGTCGACCCTGTAAGAGAAGAAGAAGATTCAAGTGACGCAAGATTAAGCCTTGCTCTAACAAAAGACAAAGAAATCATGATTAATTCAATACAGAAAGGAAATGAAGAACCTCTAAGTGAAGAAGAAATTTCAAATATCTTAGAAATTGCAACAGAAAAGTTTAAATTGCTTGAAAAAAAGATTAAAGAAGAAATAGGAAAGCTGTTAAAAACAAAATCAAAATAAGTTAGGCAAATTTATTAATCTTAAAAATGAAGGAAGAAGTTAAGCTAGAATTTACAAAATATGAAATTGCAAGGATTTTGGGTGCAAGAGCTCTACAAATTGCCATGGATGCTCCCTTACTTATAAAAATAGGAAAAGAAAAACTTGAAGAGTTAAAGTATGATTCTTTAAAAATTGCTGAAGTCGAATTTAATTCAGGAGTATTGCCCATAACAGTAAGCAGACCGATGCCAAAAAAAATATCAGCAAAACTTAAAAGAGAGGTTGAAAAAGAAAAGCTAAAAGAAGCTGATAAAGAGGTTGGGAAAGAAGAAGTTAAAGAAGAAAAAACAATTGAAGAAGAAGGTGAAATTATGGAGCTTGCCAAACCCGAAGATGAATTTGAAGAGTCATCTGAAGAGGAAGAAGGCGAAACGTTTTAATTCTTAGAAAGTTTTTTAAACTTCAGCTAATCTTTGAATCTTATGGCAAAGAATCTAAACATAAATAAACCCAGCTATTAAAAAGCTTTAAAAATCCCTTATTTCTTGAATCTTAACATGCCAAGAAAAAAATCCGAGAAAATTGAAAGAGATGTTGATAAGGAGAACCTTGGTTCTTCTCATGAAGAGAAAGATAAGAAAAAAATTGAGAAATTAGTTAAAGATAAAGCTCTAAAAATTAAAACAAATAAAAAATCAGAAAAAGTAGAAATTGATAAGCTTGTTGAAAAGAAAACTGAATTAAAAGAAGAAAATGCTAAGAAAAAAATTACAAAAAAAGATCTGGAAGAAAAAGCAAAACAACTAGCAGAAAAAATCAAGTCAGAAAATATAAAAGAAAAACTGAAAGAACTTAGCGAAAAAGCAAAGACTCTAGTCCCAATAGAAGATTACGTAAAATATGGTATACATATTGGAACAAAGGTCATAACCCCACATATGAGAGAATTTGTTTACAGAAGAAGAGCTGACAGAATTGCTATAATAAACACAAACATTATCGACAAAAAACTTAAAGAGG
>CAYIIQ010000013.1:0-15218 GCA_964363545.1 Candidatus Woesearchaeota archaeon
TATAGAACTTCAAATGCTTTATCTTCTATTTCAAGTTTTTCAGACTCTGCTATTTTTTTAACTATTTTTTCTATGTCTTTTTTTTCCAAAAGTCTGAAACGAAAAACTACGCATCTTGACTGTATTGGATCAATGATTTTGCTTGAATAGTTGCACGAAAGGCAGAATCTACAAGTTGATGTGAAGTTTTCCATTGTTCTTCTTAATGCTTGCTGGGCCTCTTTTGTTAATGCGTCTGCTTCGTCAAGAAAAATTATTTTGAATGGTACAGAATATAAGGCTTTTGTTCTGGCAAAGTCTTTTACTATATGTCTTATAGTGTCAATTCCTCTTGTATCACTTGCATTTAATTCTAAAAAATTTTCTCTCCAGTTGTTGCCAAACAATTCTTTTGCAATTATTAAAGATAGACTGGATTTGCCTGTTCCTGCAGGTCCTGCGAAAAGTAAGTGGGGAATGTTAAGAGAATTTGTCAAGTTTTTTACTCTTTTAACTATTTCATCTTGGCCTACAATTTCTGAAAAAGTTTGTGGCCTGTATTTTTCTGTCCATATTTCACTTGTCATAACTTAATTTTTGAGTTGGTTTTTTATAAAGTTTGTTGTTGTTGAGAATACTCTTTTATTTTATGATTTCAATAGTTTTTGTAATCTTGCCCTGTCAAATCCTAATACAATTTCACTATCAATTTTTATAACAGGAACACCCATTTGGCCAGATTCTTCTATTATCTCTTTTGCTGCTTTATCATTTGTTGATATGTCTATTTCTTTGTATTTTATTTTTCTTTCTTTAAAAAACTCTTTAGCCATTTTGCAATAAGGGCATGTCGGCGTTGTATAAATTGTAACTTTTTTTGCCATATTTTTCCTCTTTTTGTTAAAATTTTATTTTGAGTATTTAGGGTTAATTATAAAAACCAATTTATTAGTGTATATATAATGAGTGAAAGGAGGAAAAATGAAAGGAACAAGTGAGTATGGACCGACTTTGCTTAGACTGGTTCTTGGAGTAATGTTTCTTGTAATGGGTATCAAGAAACTTTTGAATCCTGAAATGATAATTGGATTTCTTGGAAGTTTAGGATTTCCAGTACCAATATTTTTTGGATGGCTTTTACTTTTATCAGAAATAGTTTTTGGAGCAGCAGTTCTTATAGGATGGAAAGTTAGATACACTGTCTGGCCTTTGTTAGTTGTTCTTGTTGTTGCAACCGTTTTAGTAATATTGCCAGCATCTGGACAAGACCAGTTGAATTTACTTTTTCATATCTTGGCAATTGCAGCTTTAATAAGTCTTTCCTTAACAGGACCAGGAGCTTTGTCAGTCAGCAAAGAAAGTTAATTTTCTTTTATTTGATTTTTTATGAAGTTCTAAAATGATAGTTGGAGCTCTATTTGATAGTGAAATTTTATGAAAATGAAGAAAGTTGTTATAGGAGGAGGTTTATAGGAGCTTATTGTGCCAAAAAGCTTGAGAGAGAGTTTGATATGATGCTAATAGATACGAAAGATTATTTTGAGTTTACACCAGGAATTTTGAAGAACTTAATTGAATGGAATACGATGTTGAGATATAATTAAGTTTATTTACTAGTTTTTCTTTTTTTAATTTTTATATTTAATGGCTTTTCAACTTCTGAAATTGGATGGCATGAGCATTCATGTTCTGAACTACAACAACCTCCGCCAGAACATCCACAATTTCCACATCCACAAGTTTCATGTTTATCTTTCATTTTTATTTAGCCCTCATTCTATGCATTTTTCTTTTTCGTTTTTCTTTTTTAAGTCTTTTTCTCTGCCATTTCCATCTCATTTGTCTTTTCTTTTTCCATCTGCGACTTGAGCGTTTCATTTTGTAAGACACTTATAGTTTATTAACATCTTTCCTTAATATACTTTTATTAATTAAGTTAATGATATATATTGTTTTTAAATCTTGTGAAACCTTGCCTCACATAAATTTATTAATCTTCTGGCATTAATTTAATCATGCCATATGACATTGTTATTGGAAGAGATGAATCTGACAAAAAAAGATTCGGAAAAAATGGGTTGATTTTTCTTGGTAAGAGTTATGTGAGAATGGGGCAATACATTTCTTTAAGTAATAATATTTATATGGATGTTGCGAGAAGTCATGTTGTTCTTGTTAGTGGAAAACGTGGTAGTGGCAAAAGTTATAGTTTGTCTGTTATTGCAGAAGAGCTTGCACTTCTGCCTAGTGAGGAGAAAAGTAATATTGCTGGATTAATTTTCGATACAATGGGAGTTTTTTGGACAATGAAGTATAGAAATGAAAAAGAAGTTGAGTTACTTGAAGAGTGGAGTTTGAAGCCACAGAATTTGCCGGTTGAAATTTTTGTGCCGTTTGGATTTTTTGATAGTTATTTTCATAGAGGTTTGCCTATAGACAGAAATTTTGCATTAAATCCTGCTGATTTGGAAGTTGAAGATTGGATTATAACTTTTGGATTGGAAATTACAGATCCTTTAGCAATTTTAATAGAAAGAGTTATTGCAGATTTGAAGGAAGAGCGAGAGAGTTTTGATATTGAAGAAATTATCGAGGCAATAAAAGAAGACGACAAGACAAGTTCAGAAATGAAAAATTCTGCTATTGGATTGTTTCAAGCAGCTGAATCCTGGAAAGTTTTTTCAGTTGAAAATTCAACGAGAATTTCTGAATTAATTCAGGCAGGAAAAATTTCAGTTTTGGATTTAAGTATGTATAGTTCTGTTGGAGCTTTTAATGTTAGAGCATTAGTTTTAAGTCTTGTTTGCAAGAAACTTTTTAATGAGAGAATGTTATCAAGGAAGAAAGAAGAATTGCAAGCAGTTCAACATGGTATAGATTATCTTGCATTTAAACAAAAGAGAGAAACGCCTTTAGTTTGGCTCTTTGTGGATGAAATTCACGAATTTATTCCTGATAAAGGAAAAACTTCTGCAACAGAGGCTTTAATTCAGATTTTAAGAGAAGGAAGACAGCCAGGAATTTCACTTGTCATGGCAACTCAACAGCCAGGAGCTTTAGCAAGAGACGCAATTACTCAAGCTGACATAATAATAAGCCATAGAGTTACTGCTTTGCCAGATATACAAGCTTTAAATGAGATTATGCAGTCTTATTTGTTTGAGAGTATAAAAAAACAAATTGATGATTTGCCAAGTTTGAAAGGTTCTGCTATAATTTTAGATGATAATTCTGAAAGAATTTATCCAATAAGAGTAAGGCCGAAGTTCACATGGCATGGCGGAGAAGCTCCTACTGCTGTGAAAGTTGAGAGGAGAGTTTGAGAATTTTTATTTAAAACAGATTTTAAAAACTAATAAAAAATCTGCAAAATAACAGCAGCCAGGAAAATTAGTGCAAGAACGAAAATTATTAGCCAATTAATTTTTGTAGAATATTCTGGTTTTCTATTTCCAAGCTTTTTTGCTTTTATGTTCATTAAAAGAGTGATTATGCCGAGTGTTCCGCCAGAAACAATTCCTGAAACTGCAAGTATTTTTACATAACTAAGCAGATTAAAATAATAAAAAATTAAAAATAAAAAAAGCGGAACAAAAGAAGCTAGAAGCCAGCCTTTAAATCTACCTAATTTCAAATCGAAGCGGAACATATCTCTGAGCGCTATACTTAATGCAAATGATGACATTGAGATTGTTATTATGCCGAGTATAGTGAAAAATCTTCCTAAACTTATTGTTGCAATTTCGTTTATATTTCTGCCAAAAACACCTACTGTAACAATAGTAAAGAGAAAGTAGATAAAAAAAGGAATTAGAATACTTATAAAAATTACTTTTTTCATCAATTTTTCTTGACCTTTTAAAATTCTCTCAACTTCTGGCATGGCGGAAAAAGAAAGAAGGCTAAATAAAATCACACCAAACGGAGAAAAAATTTCTTCTCCAATATAACTAAGATTTTCTGTTTTTATTTTATCTATAAAAATAAAAAATATTAACGCAACAAGAAAAATTACCAAAACTATAGCCTCTTTTTCATATTTTTTTAAGGCTCTTAAACCAATGTATGTTAGGTTTAGGAGGATTAGCCAGAAAATTAAAGAAAAAACTATAGCAAAATTATAATTTTCAAAAATCAAATAACTCAAACTTCTTCCTTCCACTATTAAGTGTGCAAGTAAAGCGGCATAAATTCCAAAAATCATGGCCAAAAAAACAAAAAACTTTCCTTTTTTACCTAGATATTTTTCTGCATATCCAACAAGCTGGTGATTTCCTTTTGTTCTTAATATAACTTCTCCGAGATAAAGGTTTATTAGCAAGACAAATAAGGCAACTAAAATAATATAGATTAATCCTATTGAAAATCCAGCTCTTGCAATAACATATGGAATTCCTAAGTAGCCCGTGCCTATTGTTGTTCCGACAATTGTGGCAATTGCAGGAAAAAGTTTGTTTTCTGCCATTTTTCACCCTTTTTATGTTTAATTAATAGTTTTGTGATATATAAATATTGCATAGATAAATATAATCTATAAGAATATAATTAACTATTATACTTTGCATGCTTTAACTTAATGGATTTCTAGTTTTTATTAAGAATTAATTTTTGATAGCTTACCTATTTTTTAAATTCATAAATTCTCGAATTTTGCCGAGTTTTTCATATAGAGAAAGAAGTTTTTCTCTCAGCATTATTTTTTCATTCATGTCTTTCGTTTCTTGATAGAGTTTTTCATAAATTTTTAGAGCTTTATTTCTTTTTTCTGCTTTTTCATATTCTTCAGCTTGTTTTTTATATGAAGACTTTACAGCTGCTAAAACCTCAGCTTTTTCTTGAGGAGTGTTTGTATTTGAAATTGCGTTTAAAAGAGCTTTGTGTGCAAACTCGTAATCTTCCGCTTTAATCAAGGTTTCTGCTTCTTTTACATACAAGTTTCTTTTTTCTTTAAATGTAATGGCAATTTCTGCCGCGATTGCTGTATGTCGAGCAGCAACTCTGAACATTTTTTTATCTTCATAAATTCGTGCAACTTCGAAATGGCAGAATCTTTTTGCATCGAGAGTAATATCAGCTTTTTTCAAGCAGTTTTCGTAATACTCGAGCTTTAAGAAGTCTGACATTTTTGCAGCTTTTTTCTGAATTTCATCTTTATTTTTTTCTTCAATTTTCATTTTTAGGCTAGATCTTTAGAGGTTATAAATTTTGTTGTTGTGAAAAGTATGTGTCAATCGCTATTAAATTAATCTTGCTTCAAATTTTTTCTGAATAATAAAATGGGCCTACTAGGATTCGAACCCAGATTAACCGGTTTCTTTGTTGTAGTTTTCTTTTCTCCGAAGCCGATTGTTCTATCCATTGAACTATAGGCCCTAAGAAGAATCAAAGTTCTTCCTAACATCCTTTAAATAAAGAATTTAGAAGTTTAAAAATCATTTTATATAGTTTTTTTAGTCCACACTTTGATTCGAGATAAATTAAATTATATAAATTTGTGAAAAATTTGTATTTTGGAATAGTAGCGCGAGAAAGAAACACAAACCTAAAGATCAATCTCTTCGTAGGGATCCAATTCTTTTAGAAATTTTTCTAAAGTTTCTCTCTCCCGGACTGGTTGTCTGTCTTCTGTTGCTAATCCTAATCCATAGACATCTTGTTCTCCATAGATGTCTTGTTCTGGAGAGGCTTGGCTATCTTTTCTACTTTCATTAGCTTCATAAGTTTTAATTTCCATAAAATTACTACTTTAAAGTGGTTTTTAAATCTTTTGGTTTGTGGGTTTAGTTGAATGTGTAAAGTAAACTTTAGAATGGGAAAGTTTATTAAACAAAAATCTTTATGCTTGTCATGAAAGATGAAAACCAAGATAAGGTAACTTTCGATATAGACAAAGAAAAAAATTTTTCTGAATGGTTTAGCGAGATTGTAAAGGTTGCCGAGCTTGCAGATTTGAGATATAATGTTAAAGGTTTTTTAGTTTTTCAGCCTTGGAGTGTTCTTGCAATGGAGAAAATGTATAAAAATTTTGAAAAAGTTTTACAAGCAAAAGGACATAAACCATATTATTTTCCTACTTTAATTCCTGAGAAAAATTTTAAACTTGAGGGAGAGCATGTTAAAGGTTTTTCTCCTGAAGTTTTCTGGGTTACACGTGCTGGTGAAACAGAATTGACAGAGAGACTCGCATTAAGACCTACATCAGAAACAGCTTTTTATCAGATGTTTTCTTTGTGGATTAGAAGCTATAAAGACTTGCCTTTCAAGACTTACCAGAGAGCGAATGTTTTTAGATATGAGACAAAAGCTACAAGGCCTTTTTTAAGAAGTAGAGAATTTTATTGGATTGAAGCTCACTGTGCGCATTCAAGTGAAGAATCTGCATTGAAGCAAGTGAAAGAAGATATGGAAACAACAAAAGAAGTTATGCATGATATTTTTGGTTTACCATTTATATTTTTTAAAAGGCCAGAGTGGGATAGATTTGCAGGAGCTGTTGCAACATTTGCAGCAGATGTTTTAAATCCAGATGGGAAAGTTGTTCAACAGCCTTCTACTCACTTACTTGGACAGAATTTTTCAAAGCCATTTAACGTAAAGTTTAAAGACAAAGACGGAAAAGAAAAATTTGTTTATATTACATGTTACGGGCCTGCAATTTCGAGAATATTTGCAAGTATTGTTATTGTTCATGGTGATAAAAAAGGACTGAAATTTCCGTGGAAAATTGCGCCGATTCAAGTTGTTATAGTTACTATTAAAAATGATAAAATAATTTTAAAAAAAGCTGAGGAGATAAAAGAAAATTTGCAGAAAGAGGGAATTGATGTTGAGATTGATAAGAGTGAAAGCTCTCCCGGAGGTAAATTTTATTTTTGGGAGATGAAAGGAGTGCCTTTAAGAATAGAGATTGGAGAAAAAGAAATTAAAAATAAAGAAATGGTAATTTATAGAAGAGATATTGATAAAAAAGAAAAAGTGAAAGAGAAGAATTTGTTAGAATATGTTGGTAGGATATCTAAAGAATATGATAGAAATTTAATAAAAAAAGCTGACGAGGTTTTTAATAACAGAATTGTAAATGTAAGTTCTAAGCAAGAACTTACGAAAGCTTTGGAAGCTGGGAAAATTGTAAGATGTGGTTTTTGTTCTGTTGGTAAAGGGGGGGAGAAATGTGCAGAAGTTGTGGAAAAAGAGATACAAGCAAGAGTTAGAGGTACAAAATTAGAAAAAGAGCCCTTGTCTGGCAAATTAGGAAAGTGTATTATATGCGGGAAGAAGGCAGGAGAAGTTGTTTATATTGCAAGAGAGTATTGATGTTTAATAAAACGGTGTAACTGATGAGAAAGTTTTATTAAAAAGACTTACTCGTTAATATCTTATTGAATGTACTCAAAATTTCTATCTGCTTTTGACATAACTTAAGATTAAAGGCAAGGCAATTGTGGCATCGCAAAAAACATCAACGAATTTTGCTTTTGGATTCATTTTTCCCCAGCTTATTCCTTCTTTTAAACTTGCTCCACTACTTCCACCATATTCTTGTCTGTCTGTTGTAATTTGTATTCCGTATTTTGAGCCTTTTGTAAATTGTAAAGATTGCTGAATGAAATTTTTTGGAACACCACCACCAACATACAAAACTCCAGATTTTTTGGATGTCCAGGCAATATCTATAATTTCTTTCATATCTTCAAATGCGTCAATGGAAATGTTTTTTCCAGCTGATTTTCTTCCCCAAATCATTAAACCTATCCCAGAATCTGCAAGTGCAGGGCAAAAAATAGGAATTTTATTTTTCCAGCATTTTCCTAGAATGCCTTTTCCTTTGATAAGTTCGCCAAGTTTCCATAAGATTTCTTTAATTGTTCTGCATTTTGAAATTTCATGCCAGTTTTTTTCGAAAAATTTTTCCAAATTTTCATATGCTGTGTTTTTCATGTAGGTGTTAAACATTCGATTAAAACCTTTTTTTTGTAATTTTACATCATCTGATTTTTCATCTACAAAATAGTGTTTTTCGCCGATAGTTTCTGCTAAATCATGAGTTAAAGTTGCACCAGTTGTTGTGAAAACATCTGTATAATCTAGAATATCAAGGATGACTTGCTTCATACCAGCTGGAACCATTGCTCCTGCTAACCCGAAAAAAACTTTACACTCTCTGTCTTTAATCATATTCTTGAATATTTTAGCAGCTTCTCCAATTTTTCTTGCTTGATGACCTGTTTCTGACATTGCTTCAACTAGCTCAGAGACTTTCATGCTTTTTGATATTTTAATCTGTTTTATTATTTTCATGTTTTTATGGTTATCTTTTGGTATATAAATGTTTATTAAACTATTTTTTAAAATAATATCTATGGCATTAGTTGAATCAAGAGATATCATAATTATAGTACTCGGACTAATAGGTTCTTTTTTATTTACATTCTTTATTCCTAAAATTTCTGAATCAAATAATTTAACATATATAACTTTATTAATTCTTATAATACAGAACAAAAGTAAACCACTGCCTTTAGGCAGTGGACAATTCCTTCAGAATTGTCTTTTGTTCTGTCTCCCAAAATCCAGACAAACCATGCACTTTAGTGCATGGTAACACATAAGGATTTTGTGATTTTAGTTTTAGTAGTTTGGGCGATTCATAAAAGAACGAACGAAATTAAAGATAAAACTGATCTACAAGAAATCGAGCAAAGAAGATTAAACGAAAAACTTAAAATACACGAACAACTTATAGATGTTAAAGTTGAAATAAAAGAGCTACAGAAGAAGGTGTTCAAGAAATGAGCAGAAGAAGTGATTTTGTTGATATAGTTTTGGATGCTGTAAAAATAATTATCATTTCAACAATAGGATATATATTGATAAGAATTTTAATACAATCTACAAATTAATTTTTATATTCACTCAACTCTAAACTCTACAACATCTTTATCTCTCAAAACATGATATAAACCGATTTTCTGATTTGGAAATTTGCTTGAAGGTCCTGTAATTCGAGTTTCCTTAATTTTTATTTTTGTGTGGAAGAGTTTTTCTGCTAAGTCTTTTACTGTCGAGTTTGATAGTAAAATAACTGGCTCTTTGTCTGGCAGTTTTCCTGGTTGTTTTGTGTAAATTCTAATTTTGTTGAAAGTGTGCCAGAGTTTTTTCTTTAATTCTTCTAGATTTTCTTTTGTTTTGCATGAAAATAAAATGAAATTTACTTTATTTGTTGAGAGAAATGCAGAAATTTTTCTTTTTTCTTGCTCTGAAAGCAAGTCAGATTTGTTTACAACAACAAGTTTTCTTCCTACTGCTTTTTTTAGGAATGGTAAAATTTTTTCTAATTCTTGTGGATTTTCTATTACTATGATTAGTGTATCTGCATTATTTGCAAGTCCTTGGTCAAACTCTTCAGATTCAATTGCTGGCATATCAATAATCTGGATGTTTACATCTTCATAACTTAGAGTACCAAGGACAGGAGATTTTGTTGTATATTTATTTGATGATATTTCTGGATGGGCATTTGTTAAGCATGATAAAAGAGAAGATTTACCAGAGTTTGTTAATCCGATTAAAACAACTTGCATTTCTTCTTTTTTTATACCCTCTTTTCTTACAGACTTCTTCTTTTTCTGTTCGAGTTTTTCTTTGAATTTTTTGTAGCGAGTTTTCAAATTTGCCCTCATGGATTCTCCAGCTTTATGCTTTGGGCAGTGTCTTATCATTTCTTCTAAAGCGAGAACTCTCTCTTCGTCTGTTATTGCGATAAGAAATTTTTTTTCTGCAGATAGGTATTCTGGTGATTGATTTGTTGAGGCCATTTTATATTTCGAAAATATCTTTTATCTTTTCTTTTATTATTTTTCCTTCTTTTTCTGTTTTATTGAATTCGAAAGTGATGTTTATTGGAATGATTTATTTAAGTTGTTAAGGTTTAATATTTTTTGGGTGTATTTGATTTTTATTATTAATTTGATAAAACGTTAATTTTAAGAGAGTAGAGGAAAATAAGATAAGAGGGAATACAATAAATATTATATTAATCTTTTATTTATTTATTGATATTATTATTTTCTATTTTTGGATTATTGGATAAAGAACAGGAATTACCATATTTCTTTAGTTTTATTAAAATTATATAAAATCATCTTACTTTATAAAAAGATTTATAAACCTCTTCAGCTAATTTTACATTATGAATATAGAGAAAAGAGGTTCGAGATTTTTAGCGTTGCTCGTAATAAGTTTGATGTTTTTATCAGTTTTTTCTTCGAGTGTTTTGGGTGTTGCTCCTAACCCTGGACATTCTGTTAATCAAATAAAAGGAGGTATTGGAGAAACTTTAGATTTGAATGGTGGGAAAATACAAAATGTTGCAGATTTAGAGGTTGAAGGTAAAATTGATACTAGTTCTGCTAACGGGATTTTTATTCAAAAACCTTTGTGTTTGGGAAGTTCAGCAAGCAATGACTGCAAAGGAACATGGGCAGATGTAATAAGTGGAGCCTCAGGAATTTTTAATACTTTGCTAGATGGAAGTTTTGAGCAGGAGTTTAAACACTGGCCAATTTTAGATTCGACTGGAGGAGCTCCGACAATTGTTACAACAGGTGTTCAACATGGAACAAGGGCTATAAGATTTAATTCTGGCAATACTGGAGGTACGACAATTTTCTCTAATCAATATATTAGGGTGTTTCCTGGAGAGACTATAACTATTTCTTGTTGGAAAAAAGGAAGTGTTCTTACAGCAAATATTTTTGCATTAAAAGGAAGATTTTACGAGAAGAATCTTGGTGAGCTAACTTCAAGTCCTGCTGATTTGCCTTTAGAAGATAGTTTAAGTACTACAACATGGACTCAATCTTCTGATTCTTTCACTGTTCCAAATAGTGCAGTGTATTTTAGAATTAAGGAATTAGGAATAGCTGGAACAGCTCAAGGAGATGTTTATATTGATAACTGTAAAATTGAAACTTCTTTACAAGAAAATGATAATCTCGGAGGGACAATTTGGGTTGGAAATGGCAATGTAGGAATTGGAACTTCTACTCCTGGAGCAAAATTACATCTTGCAGGTAACATGAAAATTGATGGTTCCAATACACTAGAATTTGGAGCAGGAGTTGCTAGTAAAGGAGGAGCAGCAGGACAAATTGGTTATCAAGTATGGGAAAAAGATGGAAATAAAGACGCTTTAGATATAGTTGGAGCTGGTACTTTAATAGGCAATAGAAAAGTTAGGATTTATGATCACCTTGATGTTGATGGAACTCTTACTATCGGAACAATATGTTCTTCAGGAAAAGTTTTAACAACAACTAGTTCAGGAGTATTATCTTGTGTTGATTCAGGAAGTGTTGGTGGAAGTGGAACTGTAAACACAATTGCGAAATTTACAGGAACAAGTATAATCGGAGATTCTGTTATTACAGAGTCTGGTGGAAATGTCGGAATTGGAACTACAAGTCTTGATCCGACAGCAAAGCTGGATGTTGTGGGAAAATTAAAAACAACAGGATTTCAATTAACAACTGGTGCAGTAAATGGAAAAGTTTTAACTTCGGATGCTGCTGGAATAGGAACTTGGCAGAGTTTGCCAGCTTCGGTAGAACTTGACACACTACAAACAGTTACAGATAGAGGAGCTACTACAACAAATACTATTACACTTGGAGGAATAACTGGACCAACAGGAAGTAATTTAGTAATTACAAGTCCATTTAATAGTTATATTGACTTAAGACCTAATTCAGATACTTATGGACTTATTATACGTCAGAATGGTAATACGCTTAACTGGGCTAATCTAGAAGTTAGCGAGACATATTTTGCAATTTCTAAAAATGGCCAAGATCAATTTGTTATTGAGAATTCAGGCAATGTAGGAATTGGGACTACAGATCCTACAGGAAAACTTGGAATTAAAACTGGAGCAGGAGGTACAGGCATACAACTTGAGATAGATACAGGATCAGGAAATGCTCCATTTATACTTTGGAAACCAGATGCTGCTACCAATAATAGGTTTGGTATAAGAGCTGATACTAGTGCTTTAAGACTTGGCTATTTGCCCGATGGTGGAGGTTTTGATAATAATGTAGTTATAAATACAGCTGGCAATGTAGGAATTGGAACTTCTACACCTGGAGCAAAATTACATCTTAAAGGTAACATGAAAATTGATGGTTCCAATACACTAGAATTTGGAGCAGGAGTTCCTGGCAAAGGAGGGGCAGCAGGAGAAATTGGTTATCAAGTATGGGGAAATAATGATGCTTTGGATATAGTTGGAGCTGGTACTTCAATTGGCACTAGAAAAGTTAAGATTTATGATCACCTTGAGGTTGATGGAAGTATAAAATCTGGAGGAAAGTTAGTATGTTTAGAAGATGGAACAAATTGTCAGGCAATTGCGAATGTTGGTTGGACAGATGATGGAACTGTTGTAAGACTTAGCACAGTTACAGATAATGTAGGAATTGGAACTTCTACTCCTGGAAGTTATAAATTAAATGTTGCTGGAGCAATGCAGATTAGTAGTGCATTAGGAGATGGTAGTTTTGTATGCACTAACTGTATTGGAGCAGCTGATATAGCTGTTAATGCAATAGGATCAGGAGAGGTTATAGACAATTCACTAACAAATTTAGATATAGCTGTTAATGCAATAGGATCAGGAGAGGTTATAGACAATTCAATTAAAGGTATTGATATACTTGATAGTACTATTGGAACAGCCGATATAGCTGACGATTCAATTACAGGTGTAGATATTGATGAATCTTTATTATCAGGAACAGCTTCAGCTCTTAATGTTGGAGGAGCTGATCAAGCTAGAGCAGTTTGGGGAACAGACTTTAATTTTGTCTCTAATCCTAGTAGAGGTAGTGGCGGACGAGCTTTAGTCCATGATTTTGGAGACACTTTATTTATTAATTATGGAACTCCAGCAGATTTTGTTGGTGGTGTTGTTATTGGTGGCAGTGTTGTTATAAATAATCTTAAAATGAACATTACTCGTTTCAACTTTAGTAACAGCGCTCAGGCCATAAATCCACTAGGTATTCATGCATTTTGTTATTTATCAGAATTTGCTGTAGCTAACAGTCTTAGATGTGACGTCGATGGAATTAGTGGTAGCACTTGGCAAATCGAAATTTTTAATATGGGTAATAATGAAGCTTGCGAAGTAATGTGTGTAGATTTTGGATAAGATTGAGTTAGTTTTACTTTTATCTGAACTAAAAACTTAAAAAGTTCGAATTACTAGAAAAATCATGAGAAAAAAAGAGGAAAGAAAAATTAATATACAAAATATTTTGTTTAATCTATTGGTAAGTTTGTCAATCGTGGTTTTTTCTGTTCAGATTGTTTTAGTTCAGGGTGATACAAATATAGGCAGTTCTTCTGAACAGCCTTTTTCTATAACTCTTATTGAGCCTGGGGCAGAGCCATTAATTTTGCTTCCTGATCAGTATACAAAGGTTATAACTTTTAGGTTTAGTTTAGACAGTGAAAATGATTTGACTAACTGTGGTTTGTATGTAGATGACATATCAAGAGCAACTCTTACTGCTGATATTAACAAAAATGGCGAGAACAGTTTTGAGTTAGAACTTGGAGGGCCAGAAAGCTATGAGTGGAAAGTCGTATGTGTAGATTCAGTAGGAGTTTCTGTAACTAGTGAGACGAGAACATTAGTAATAGAAACTGAAGGAACGACGAGTATAGAACCACCTCCAAGTACAAGTACGCCCCCAACTTCAGAAACACCTCAACAACCAACAGAATTTACAGTAACTCTTCTAGCTCCTACTGACGATTATATAACTACAAACACAGTCTTACCTTTTGTTGCAAGGTTTGATTTGGATGAAGCGAGTTTTAATTCTGGCAAAAGATTAGAGAAATCCACTCTTAGTATATGGAAAGTTAATAGAGGAAAAGAAATTATACAAAATGCTAAAAGTGCTCTTGAACAAGAGATAGAAGAAGAAGGAGTTGTAAGCGGAAGTTTTACATCTCTTATTGAACAAGAGTTAGAAGAAGAAGAGCAACATACATCTGTATATAGGGTAAAAGATACAGGAATAAGTTGGATGCGCGATTATTCTGTTTTATTTGAAGAATTACAAACAAATGAGATTTATCTATGGAATTTTGAAGCTTGTACAAATGATGGTGTATGCAAATCTGCAGATAATAATTTTACTTTAATTATTACAGAAGGCGGAGCGACAACAGAGCCTGCACCTCAATGTGATGTAACAGAAGGCTTTCTAGATCAGATTCCTGAGCCAGTCAAAATTATAGGTGGAATTATTATCGGATTTATTTTGTTTTCTATAATTAGTAGGTTTTTACCAGGAATGAAACTTTTTGGTTGACTTCTTGGATTTATATAAAAATATTTGTAATCTTTAAAGTTTTTTATTAAGTTGAAAAGCTCTTTTAATAAAAATTCTTTATTATTCTTTTTAATAATTTTTAAGTATTATTCAAAACCACTTAGTAAGAGAGTCTTGTTTTTCCTTCTCGATGCCGAAAATACTTTCAATGTAGCTTTTTGTCAGCTCAAGAGATTGTTTAATGTAGTCTGAAACATTATATTTCTCTGCAAGTTGTAAAGCCGGTTGTAAATACTTGATAATGCTTCCTTCTGAAATTGTAAAAATTATATTGCCGTTACATTTCCAACACCTTCCAGCAAGAGGCGGTCTTCTGTATTTTTCATTGCACTTACTACATCGAAATTCTTGTTGTGAAAACCTTCTTAAGTTTCCTCTAATGTCGCGGATAAAGTGTCTGTCGATAACAAGTCTTGCAACATCTACAGCATCTACTGCACGAATTTTTTCTGCGAGCTCCATTTGTTTAATGACTTTGTCTTGCATAGTGGCAAGCTTCTTGTAGTTTGAGCATAAAACTCCAGCATTTATGTCTCTTACTTCATATGTATACCATAAGTCTTTAAATTCTTGTTTTCCTATCCTGTCTTTTATTTGACTAATCTTAATGCTGCTTGGATGTTTGTAGTTTCGTGCGTTTTCATAAAGTTCGAGAGGGAGCTCTTTCTCGATGTCAAGATCGAAAATCATATCATCAACTTCCCCAGCTTTTATTCTGGCATTTAAGATAAGAGGAGCATCTTGAGTGCCACCAGCATGTGCAGGAAGATATTCTCGAGAAAAATTAATAAGTATGTCAAGTAGCAGCATGATAGCAGCTTCATCGCCGTCACA